>JAWLCP010000162.1:0-5203 GCA_041687115.1 Anaerolineae bacterium | reverse complement strand
GGCCGCACTGCGCTGCGCTGCGTGCCGCACTACGAGCGGTTGGGTTGGGTGAGGCGGAACTTTGCTGGGCTGCGTGCCGCACTACGAGCGGTTGGGTTGGGTGAGGCGGCACTTTGCTGGGCTGCGTGCCGCACTACGAGCGGTTGGGTTGGGTGAGGCGGCACTCCGCTGGGCTGCGTGCCGCACTACGAGCGGTTGGGTTGGGTGCGGCGGAACTTTGCTGGGCTGCGTGCCGCACTACGAGCGGTTGGGTTGGGACGTGGGGGCCTGTAACCAAGCCGTAATCCCTTCGCAACGTCGAGGAGATCCTCCTTGTGGTATGCTTACGGTGTTGAATCCTCTACCGCTGGCCGGTGCTCCTGTGAGACGTGCGACCGTGACAGCGGCCGTTGTGGGGAAGAGGAGGCTGGCACAGGGAACAGCAGGGGCGGATGGGAGACGGATGGATGGCCTGGGCCGAGAAGGTCAGATCTTGCGTCGATTGGAGCGAAGGGGACCGGGCGAGGCTGCAGGAAGTACGAGGCTGGCTCGATGCCGAGAGGGGGCGGATGATTGAGGACCTCGGCGAGCAGGTGGTGGAGTTCAACGGCGCGCAGGCGCTGAAGACGAATGCTCGCTTCATGCGGCGGCTGCACGGGTTGCTTCGAGAATGGCTGGAGGGGCTGCTTGGCGGGACGTTCGACGGCCCATCTGTACGGGGACGTGAGGCGCTGGGCCGGGAGTTGGCGGACGTCGACCTGACGTTTGAGGACGTCATCCTGCTGGAGGGGATGACGCGGGAGCGGCTGTACGCGGTGGCGCGAGAGCGCCTGGAGGGTCAGCCCGACCGGCTGTCGGCGATCATGGACACGTTGAACAAGGCATTTACCCGGGACCTGGCGCTGATCTATGCGGGGTACGTCGACCTCCACAATGCGGAGCTGGAGCGGGCGCTGCTGGATCGATTCCTCACCATCACCGGGTTCAGTCCGACGCTGTACGACAGCCTGGCCGAGGCGGCGCGCTGGAGGGACGCCGAGGGTTGACGCCGGTGGGGTTTGTGGTAGAATCTCCTGTTGGATGCCCCCATCGTCTAGTCTGGTCTAGGACACGGGCCTTTCAAGCCCGCGGCAGGGGTTCGAATCCCCTTGGGGGTACCTTCTCAAGTGGCGCATCGAGCCGGGTGAGGTAGCCGTGAGCCGATCCCTGACTACTCCCACGCAGTCGGCCCCACCGGACGGTGGGGCTCTTTGTTTGTGAGACCCCGGCGCGGCGCCGGAGTCTGAAACGGAGCTTCTCTCCCCGTCTTCTCATCTTGATCTGCATTCCGGTGGTGTTAGAATAGGGACGTCGTTCGGAGGCTGGTGGGCGCTTGACACGGGCGGGTGCAGGTCGAAGGGAAGGGGATCTGCCCGATACGAAGCCGTGGACCCTGGCTCATCGCCAGGGTTGTTGTGTGGGGAGGGTGGCAGATGGCAGTGCGGGTGGAGGATCTGGAGGTCCTGGTGGGGGGTCTGTTGAGAGAGCGAGGGCTGACGCTGGCTCTGGCCGAGTCGTGCACGGGGGGACTAATCGGACACCGCGTGACGAACGTGCCTGGCAGCTCTGATTACTATCGAGGGTCGATCGTGGCGTATGCCTCGGACGTGAAGGAGAAGCTGCTCGGCGTGCGGAGGGAGACCCTGGTCAATCGCGGGGAGGTGAGCGCAGAGACGGCCCGAGAGATGGCCCAGGGTGCCAGACGTGCGATCGACGCCGATTTAGGCGTATCGACGACGGGCATCGCGGGACCGACCGGAGGGACGCCAGAGAAGCCTGTGGGCCTGGTCTACGTCGGCCTGGTCGCGCCGGACGGCGAGTGGGTGGAGCGGTACGTGTGGGACGGCGACCGCTGGGAGAACAAGGCCCGGTCGGCGGAGGCAGCGCTCGATCTGGTGCGACGGTATCTAGAGGGTGCGGTATGGGACGTGAGCTGATCGTGGTAGAGGCGCGCTTCAGCCCGGAGGGCGAGGTCACGCCGCAGCGTTTCGAGTGGCAGGGTCAGATGCTCCCCGTACAGGGGATTGGGCGTCGATGGACCGAACAGAGAGAGCGCTGCTTCAACGTCATGGCGTTGGGCGGCCGTGTGTTCGAGCTGCGCCTCGACGAGGAGAGGCTGCGCTGGTCGCTCGTGCGGGGGCCGATGCCGGGTATGGTGGTTTGAGCAGGGGATGGGCCGCTGATGAGCGGGGTGAGCACGAAGCAGGGTGACGGGTTTATCCGCGCGTTCGATCCTTTCCGGGATCTCGAGCGGGTGGTCGATCTGATCGACGTCGCCTTCGGCGACGGGCTGGATCCGGCGGGGCGGGCTACGCTGGCTCGGATGCGGCGGCTTGCGCGGAGGGGCCCCCTGCTGCAGTGGGGTTGGGCTCTCTTGGGGAGGGCGACTGTGGCGCCAGGGCTGGTCTGGGTTGAGGATGGGCGCCTGGTAGGCAATGTCTCGCTGCGGCGGGCGCGGAAGCGGGGTGCGTACTTGATCGGGAACGTGGTGGTCCACCCGGAGTGGCGGGGGCAGGGCGTGGCCAGCGCGCTCATGGAGGCGGCGATTGACCGGCTCTCACGCAGAGGTGCGCATTGGGTTGGTCTGGAGGTGCGGGACGACAACGGCGTGGCACGCAGGCTGTACGAAGGTTTCGGTTTCCGGGAGGTGGGGCGGACGCTCCACATGTTGCGGCCGGCGGGAATGGTGTGGGAGGAACATCCATCGGCCAGCAACGTCGTGCGGCGAGGGCGCGGTCGCGACGGGGATGCGCTGGTGGGACTGATGCGGGAGGTGGTCCCCAAGGACCATCGTGCACTGCTAGAGATGGAGGAGGGCGACTATCGCGCCGGCTGGGATCGAGCGCTGGAGCGGTGGCTACAGGGGGAGCGAGAGGTCTGGTGGGTGGCTGAGGCTGATAGGGGGCTCTGCGGCGCGGTCCGGGCGGTGCGAAAAGGGAGGAGCTTCCCAAACCAACTGGAGATTCTGGTCAGCTGCGAAGAAGGGAGGTTTGAAGCCCCGCTGGTGAGACGGGGTCTAGCGAGTCTGCACGGCTCGCCGAAGAAGCCGGTGGAGGTCTCACTTCCGGCGCCAACGAAGCGACTGGTTGGGGCGCTGGAGGAGGAAGGGTTCGAGGAGACCCGGGTCCTGGTGCAGATGAAACGGGACCTCCGGGTTCGCGTCCCCGTGACGACGAAGGGATGGAAAAGGAGGACAGGCCCTCTGGAGCCCAGAGGGCCTGTCGCCAAGGAAAGGAGGAGAGGTATAGCGCTGATTGAATCAGCCACTACCCTCGACCTCTATGGTACCGCAGGATGGCGGGCTAGCTAGTGATTGATGATACATCTAAGAGGTGACAAGTCTCACGTGTCAAGAAACGGACTATGGGGCGGATTGGTTTGACAATAGGGCTGTTCATGATATAATTTTGGGTCTGCGTGTTAGCACGATGGAGACGTTTGGTTCTTGTGGGGAGGAATGAGGTATGTCTTACACGGCGACAAAGTCCTATGCGCGAATAACTGACGCTCAGGGACTGCCACCGCTGCTTCAGATTCAGTTCAAGTTCTTCAACTGGCTGCAGGAAGAAGGTCTGGCTGAGCTACTTGATGAAGTTTCCCCCATTGAAAGCTACAACGGTAACTTGAGGCTGTACTTCCCGGGCTCCGAGGCGGAGAAGGCGCAGTTTGATCTCGCGTATCGCTTTGAGGAGCCTCGGTATTCGAGGGAGCAGTGCATCGTTCGAGATATCACGTTTGCTGCTCCTCTCTACGTGGACGTGGCTCTGAGCAATCGCGAGACCGGTGAGATCATCCAGTCGGAGGTCTTTTTCGGTGACTTCCCGCTGATGACGGAGAACGGTACGTTCATCATCAATGGCACCGAACGGGTTGTGGTCAGCCAGCTGATACGATCACCGGGGGTCTACTTCGACCTGGAGGAGGATCCTTCCAGTGGGTTGCGGCTCTCCTCGGCGAAGTTGATCCCGGATCGGGGGGCGTGGCTGGAGTTCGGGTCGCGCAAGACGGGGTATCTGACGGTCCGATTCAACCGCAAGCGGATTCTGCCGGTCACAATTCTGCTGCGGGCCCTGGCGGCGGTCGACGACGGGATGGGAGAGGACATCCTGGGAGACGGGAGCGACGATGCGCTGTTGGCGTTGTTTGAGGATTCTGACAGCAACCCCAGTCACCAGTATATCCCGGCGACGTTCCGGCAGGAGCCGGACTGGGATGTGAGTAGTGGGCGGACGGTGGGCGAGCAGGCCTTGATCGAGTTCTACCGGCGCATGCGGCCTGGCGACCCGGCCACGCTCGACAATGCGCGAGAGTATCTGGAGGAGCAGCTGTTCGACCCCCGCCGCTACGATCTGAAGCGGGTGGGGCGATATAAGCTGAACCAGCGGCTCGACTTCGAGGTCGATCTGGAGCGGCGCACGGTGACGAAGAAGGATCTGGTTGCGATCGTCAGACGGGTGATCCGCATTAACAACGGGATCGAGGACGCGGACGACATCGATCACCTGGGCAATCGTCGCATTAAGACGGTCGGCGAGTTGGTTCAGAACAATCTGCGGGTAGGGCTGCGCCGCATGGAGCGCATCGTGGTAGACCGCATGTCGAGCCGTGATTCGGAGTCGATGACGCCGGTGACGTTGGTCAATATCCGGCCATTTGTCGCTGCGATTCGGCAGTTCTTCGGATCGAGCCGATTGTCGCAGTTCATGGAGCAGACGAACCCGCTGGCGGAGCTGACGCACAAGCGCACGCTGTCGGCGCTGGGGCCGGGCGGCCTGCGACGTGAGTACGCCGGGTTTGAGGTTCGCGACGTACACTATACGCATTACGGGCGTATCTGTCCGGTTGAGACGCCGGAGGGGCCGAACATCGGGCTGATCGTCCGGTTGGCGACGCACGCGCGGATCAACCCGTACGGCTTCATTGAGACCCCGTACCGGAAGGTGCTGCACAGGGTTGAGCCGAGGGCTGAGGCGCTGGTGGGCCACATTCTGCGGGAAGACGTGACGGATCCCGAGAGCGGCGAGGTGGTCGCGGAGGCAGGCGAGAGGGTGACCACGGAGGCGGCGGAGGCGATTGCGGCTCTGGGCCTGAGGGAGCAAGTTCCGATTGAGCCCGTGGTGACGGATGAGATTGAGTACTTATCGGCGGATCGGGAAGACCGTTGCAGGGTGGCACAGTCGACCGT
>JAWLCP010000161.1:0-5207 GCA_041687115.1 Anaerolineae bacterium | reverse complement strand
GGGAAGGGGGAGGCGACCACGCGGCGCCAACCCCGCCCGGCGTCCTCCACCACGGACCAGCCCTCCTCGTCGGCGCGCCTGTGGGCCTCGTCCTCCTCCATGAAGCCCCCGATCGGCTTGGAGGGGGCCTCGAAGGCCGGGTCGTCGGCGTCCACCCGCACCTGGGTGATCACCGTGGCGGCCGACTTGTCCATCCCCCGCTGGTCGAACTCGTTGCGCAGGTTCTGCTGCAGGGCGTAGCCGATGGCGCCCTGCGTGTCGGCCCCGCAGGCGTCCAGGGGCACCTCGTGCATCCCGGCCACCCGGGCGGCGATCTCCGATCGACGCAGGATGAAGCCCACCTGGGGCCCGTTCCCGTGGCCGATGGCCACGTCCCAGCCCTGTTCGATCATATCGGCGATGTGATGACAGGTCTCCTTCGCTGCCTCATACTGATCCTCAACGGTCTGGTGCGCCTTGTCCTTGATGAGTGAGTTGCCGCCAATGGCGACAACCGCCACTCCCTTTCTCATACCATCCTCCTGTTAAGATTCGACAAGTATGGGAACCTCTCCTGAGGCCCAGGCTACCAGTTCCCCATCGTCAGGGCCATGACCGCCTTCTGCACGTGGAGACGGTTCTCGGCGATGTCGTAGATCGCCGAGCGCGGGCCCGAAGCGACCTCGTCGGTCACCTCGTTGCCACGGTCGACGGGCATCGGGTGGGTGAAGATGGCGTTGTCCGTGCGGGCCATTCGCTCGGCCGTGGTGGTCCAACCCTGGTGGGCCATGGCTTTCTCGATCTCCGCCTGTTTCTGCAACTCGCCATCCTGGTACGCGCTTGGGCTGACCCAGTTGCGCGAGTACACGACGTGCGCGCCATCGTAGCCGCTGTCCGGGTCGTGGACGACCTCGAAATCGGCCTCGTCCTTCTCGCAGTTCTGCTTCGTCCACTCGATGACCTCCGGATCCAGGTCGTACCCGTCCGGATAGGCCATCGTCACGTCCATCCCAAACCGAGAGGCGATCAGCAGCGCTGCCTGGACGGAGCACCAGGAGCGGGCCAGCGCGCCCGAGCCCCAGGAGAGGAGGAACTTCTTGCCGCGGAGCGCGTCGTAATCGGGGCGTCCCGGTCCCCGGCCGAGCCACTCGGCCCAGCCCATGACGTCGGCCAGCGCCTGGCAGGGATGGAATCGGTCGTCGGCCATATTGAGAATGGGCACGTCGGCCCACGTAGCGTACTCCTGCAACACTTCATCGCCGGCGCCGTAATAGGGGACCTTGTCCTCCAGGATGCGGATGCCCAGCCCGGCGGCGTAGCGGGCCATGACGGTGGCCGCGTCCTCGATGGTCTCGCCGGCCTTCTGCTCCGTCTTGAAGCGCCCCGCCGACGGAGTCATGAACTGGGCGTGGCCGCCCAGCTCGGTCGCCGCCGCCTCGAACGAGATGCGCGTGCGAACGGAGGGGTTGTAGAAGAACATGATGAACGTCTTATGCTCCAGGAGGGTCGTCCATCGAGCGGAGAAACGCTCGCGCTTCATTTTGGCCGCCAGCTCTAGCGCCTCCACCAGCTCGGCAACGGACCAGTCCTGAGTACAGATGAAGTCACGCCCATAGAGGTCCACGGTCTCCTCCCTCAAGGTGATGTGCCGGCAGAGGGGGGCCCAGGCTTCGCTCCTGCCCCCGATCTGCCGGCTGGTTAACTACGACAATGCTTTACGACAATGCTTGCTGAACGCGCGGATGTGCGCGATTGAGCAGGATGGTTCGGATCTGCTGTTCCTCTCCCGTGTTCGGGTCTATCTTGACATACGTTCCACGTCGGAAGAGCCTCTGTTCAATCGCGTCGTTGAGCACCGCGGAAACCTGCGAGCGAGACAGTCGATCGAACAGATCTGCCCCCATGGCGCGATCCACCAGGAACTTGAAGGCGACGTAGTCGTACGTCTTCTCCAGCTTATCGGCGAAACGGAGCAACTTGTTCGTCGCCTCCTCATCCGACGGAGGCGCTGCCGAAGGTTCTGCCTCTCCCTCTGGCACGCTCTCCGGCAGGTAGACCCAGTCCACCAGCTCGTCCGTGATCAGGCGAATGTATCCTCGTTTCTCGGCTTCCTTGAGGAACGTGCGGAACTGGCTGAACCCGTACGTGCTCTCGTCGAACTTCCCCCTCCGCTTGATCAACTCAAGCTTCACGTAGGATGCGAGGGCGCGGCCGGGGAAGCGGGACCCCTCGACGATGTCCACCACCGTCTGGAACGCCTCGTCCAGTTTGTCCTGCTGGACCTCGGTGCGTTGAACGGGCTCCGGTTCCGCCTCGGCGAACGGCACCACGTCCTTATCGTACTGGAGGAACTCGTCCACCGTCTGGATCAGGCGTGTCGCCGAGCTCCACGAGACGCCGACGGCCACCACCTGCTTTCCGTAGGGCCGGAGGATGTTGACCACGTGGACGAAGTCGGCGTCCCCCGACACGAGCACGAATGTCCTGACACTCGGATAAGAGTGAGCGCATTCGATACAGTCCGCCGTCATCTTCACGTCCACGCTGCCCTTGATGAAGAAGTCCTCCCCATCGGCGGCCTGAGCGCGGATCGAGGCCTTCGTCGGCACGTACACCGGCTCGACGCCGGCTCGGTAAAGGCGGGATGACTCCTCCTGGTGCCAGCGTTGCGACCAGTCGGCATAAGCCTTGGCTACGACAACCCGTCCGTATCGTTCCGCAGCGTCCCGGATCGCAGAGACGTTGGGGCTCATCTCCGCGTCCTCAAGGCTCCATTTGATGTTTTCCCAATCGATGAAAAGAGCGACGTCGCCCTTCTCGTGAGTCGCCATTATTATTGTTCCTTATCTAAGACTATGACATCGTCAGGCTCATGACGGCCTTCTGGACGTGGAGGCGGTTCTCGGCCTCGTCGAAAACGACGGACTGCTCCCCGTCGATCACCTCATCGGTGACCTCCCAGCGTCGGTCGGCGGGCAGACAGTGCATATAGACAGCGTTCGGGTCGGCCTGAGCCATGTACTCGGGCGTCGCCTTCCAGTCCTTGTAGCTGTCGAAGATCTCCTGCGCCAGGTCAGCGTCATCCTCGCCGACCGGCGGCTTGAAGAGCTGGACCGGGGCCCACGCCTTGGGGTAGAGCACGTGCGCACCCTCGGCGGCGCCCATGAAGTCGTCGGTGACCTCGAAGGACGCGCGGTTCATCTCGGCGTAGCCACGGCAGGCCTCGATGACCTCTGGGTCGAGGGCCATCTCCTCTGGCCGGGCCAGAACCGTGTCGCAGCCCATCATGCTGGCGGCGATGATGGCGCTCTGGGGAACCGCCCGCGGCTTATGGATGCTGGGCGAGTACGCCCAGGACATGACGAACTTCACGCCTTTGAAGCCGCCGAACTTCTCCTTCACGGTCAGAACGTCGGCCAGGGCCTGGAAGGGATGGTACTTATCGTCCTCCATGTTCAACACGGGGATGTCGGCCCAGTAGGCGAAGTTGCGCATCAGCTCGTTGGCTCCGCCGTACTCCCAGTCCACCGGATCGCCGTAGCAGCGGATGGCGATCCCATCCCCCATGCGGGCCAGAACGCGGGCCACGTCGGAGACGCGCTCGGTGGTGTAGGCGACCTCCTTACCGGGCAGCGCCGGGGTATAGATCTTCCCCGGCTCCAGATAGTGGGCGTGGCCTCCCAGCTGGGTCATGCCAGCCTCAAACGAGTTGCGCGTGCGCAGCGACGAGTTGTAGAAGATCATGAACAGCGATTTGGCGCGCAGAATCTGATCGTGATACTCGCCGATTGCGTACCGTCGCTTCAGATCGACAGCGACGTCCAGGACGGTCCCGACCTCTTCCTTGCTCCAGTCGAGCAAGGTGATGAAGTCACGACCGCGGAAGCTTTCCGTCTTCATGTGAGTCTACCTCCTTGTAAAAGAAACAGTGTCTTATGTGCCAGCTTCAGCGGCGCAAGATGTGAAAGTCGAAAAGACCGGGCAAGAAGTAGTTGCGCGAGAACTCAATCGGGGTCAGGTCTTCAGCGAACAGCGTCTCCGATAGCAGCAGCAGGGCCTGTCCCCGGTCGACCTCCAGCTGCTCGGCGATACGGGCATCGGCGTTGACTGCCGTGATCTCCGCCAGCGCCTCGCGGACGCGGACATTGTTTATCCGCGCCAGGAGGTCGAGAACCGACCCGTTGAACGATTCGTCCAGCGCCTCTGGCGGCAGCACGGCCGTCGAGGCGAAGTCCACCAGGTAGACGGCCGGTCTCCCGTCGACGGCGATGGTGCGGCGCACGGTCGTGAGCGGGGCCCCCGGCTCCAGTACCAGTCTCTCCGCGATCGGCTCGTCGGCGGGAACCTGGCTCACGTTGAATCTGAGCATCTGAGTCGACATCCCCTGGCGCTCCGCGAGGGCGAGGATGCTCTCGAGACGCTCCAGCCCGCTCTTCACGCGCCTGCCATATGCGGGGGCGACGAAGGTACCGACCCCGTGCTTGCGCACGATGAGGCCTTCCTGCTCCAGGTTGAACAGCGCCTCGCGCAGGGTGGGGCGGGAGATCCCTAGTTGGGCTGCCAGGTCGGACTCGGAGGGGAGCTGCTGGCCGGGCTCGTACGTCCCTTCCTCGATAAGGTTCAAGAGATGGTGGCGGGCCTGGATGTGAAGGGGGCGTCGGTCGGTTTTGAGTTCGTGCATGGTCCACTAATGGTAAGATGTCTTACGACTTCCCACTAACTATACCGCGATTCGGCGTGCCTGTCAAACGCCGAGCTTGACACGGCAGGGTTCCCTACTATCATTGCCGCAACGTGAAGGGAGATCCAGCGATCAGGGCGTTCAATCTCGGCCCCTGTGCCGGTCGGTCCGGGTGACTGCGGAGGAGGCGCCCGGCGCCGTGAAGCGGAGCCGAGCGACGGGAGAGCGAGACGTGATTGTTGTGGCGGCGATGGCGGGGTTTGATGACGACCGTACAGCTTCCTGAGTGGCCGTGGCGAGTCGTGCGCCAGCTCGCTGATGAGCTGAGGGTGGAATGCTGGCTGGTGGGCGGCGCCGTTCGCGACCTGCTGTTGCACAGGCCAGTCCACGACTGGGACTTCGCCGTCGATGGCGGCGCACTCGCCCTGGCGCGGGCGATCGGAGATGAGCTGGGTGGCGCCTTCTTCCCCCTGGATGAGGAGCGAGGGACGGCGCGCGTCGTGCTCGGCTCCCGGCCAGACGGGCCGGTGGAGCTCGATTTCTCCCT
>JAWLCP010000160.1:0-5316 GCA_041687115.1 Anaerolineae bacterium | reverse complement strand
GTTTGGGTGAACTGTTCCGCCGCCGCGGCCAGCAGACGTGACCGCGTGTCATCTCCCCGATTCTGTTCTGCCATCGTTCTTCTCCTAACCTCCCAGCGATACGAAACCGACCGGTCGGTATGAATCCTACCACGCTTCGGCAGAATGTCAATCGATAGGAAAGACCCCGTTGCCACCTGAGAGTTGGTGCAATCGGAGGATAGGGGATCCCGGCGTGCAGGGCACCTGGCCGTCTTCGATCACACCGAGCGCGACGAGACAGGTTGTTGTCTACTCGTGCTTCGTATACGGTAACAGCGTGGTGATGTATGCGCAGATTAGCTCACGGAAACACCGCCTTCCCGCTCGGCGACCAGAGGAGCTCCCCTTCGGTGCCTATCGCCTGACCACGAACCTCTGCGGCGTCGGACGACGGGCCGACTAGCGATACGACTAGCGCTCTTCCGGAGCTATGCCTCACCAGTTGAGGGAAGCCCTGATACCCCGATGCCTCAGGATACACGGAGACGCCGTTCTGGCCCCACTGAAGCTCCCCGTCTCCATCAAGACGCTGGGCCCGGGTGATCCCTCCTCGAGTAGCGGTCTTGCCCACTCTCCAGGTCGTGATCGCCCCGCCGGTGCCATCGCTCACCAGCTCGACAGTGTGCACGTTATCGTCCGGCGCAGGACTGGTGAAGACAGGGACCTTGTCCCACAGCTTCGCACCCGTAGCGTCGAGCTTCTCAGCGTAGACCGTCCAACCTCTGGGAGGGTCGGCCGTCGGCTGCGGCGCTTCCGCCCAGACGACCAGGAACGCCTCGGGTCCACGGGCCACTCGCTTGTCCACCGGCGCGGAGGCGGCGGCGGTCAGTTGCACGCCTCTCTCTTCCCACAAGCGCTGCCCCTCCGGGCCGACGCGCTGCGCGTATAGACCGTCAGGGGGTCCCCAGGCGACGACGGCCCCTCCCTGTCCATCGTCGACCACCTCGGGGGCCCCGCCCAGTCCGCTCGTGACCTGCTCGGACATCAGAATTCCATCCTCATGCCATAGCACGTTACCTTGGGAATCGATGTGCTGAGCGCGGAGCGTCCCCGGAGCGCCGCTACTCTGCCAGATGACGACGGCACCTCCTTGATGATCCTGGACTGCCACCGCTCTCTCCAGGTCACTCGCTCGACCCACGAGCACGGAGTTGGCCTTCCACAGGCGGCTACCGGCCTCATCCACCTTTTGCGCACGGATCTCTTGATCGTGGGTCCAAACGGTGACGATGTCTCCGGAGTCGCCGGGCAGGATGCCGGCGAAGACCTGAACGCCGGCGACGTCAGATACTGCCACACCCCCGTCCTCCCATATCAATCTTCCGTCGCTGCTTATTCTTTGAAGGTAAAGACCGTCCGCCTGGTTCCATCCGACGATCACGCCTCCCGTGTCGTCTCGTGCCAACTCGCACCACGTCGATCCGTTGCGCACCGAGGTGTCCCACACCGCCTCGCCTTCCCCGTCCAGACGCTTGACGTGCACCTCTCCCTCGCGACCCCGGGCAACGGTCATCCCATCAGGAGCAGGTGCTACAGAGGGAGCGATTGGCATCGGCTGACTCCCTCCCCAGGTGCACGCCAGAAGCAACAGGGACGCCAGAAGCAGTGTGCTCGCAACGAGTATCTTCGAACAGGTCCGCGTCATTCGAGCCCTCCTTCAGCTTGCTCACGCCGCCGGCAAGCGCGCCTCAGTTGCTCCTGACTGCAGAGCACACCACCAGACGCAGTGCGTCGGATCGCCGGCGGGGATCCTTTTGCTGTACGAGTCTGATACTCATCTTACCAATCGCGCCACGGCGTGACCCACCAGCGAACCGATTTCCCCGAGGACAGCGATACGGTCCGGTAGCGGCCGACGCCCGCCAGCAGGAAGAAGGCCGAGAGGATCCAACGCAAGTCGAGTGAAACCATGCCTAACTCAATTCACCGATTCAGCGTCTCTGAGCGTGGGCCATCCATACCATACCATGAGAACACCGCTGCCGCCAGAAGCTGCTGTCACCCGTAACATCGCGCCGAACAGACGGGGCAGGGCAGCGACACCTCGACCTTGCCCTCACCTCAGGCATCATTTCCACGCACCCCAAAGTGCCCGCGCACCACCTAGAATGTAGTGGACGTCTGGTCACTGCGGGGACATCGCCGTCATGCGCGGTTCGCACTGAGGCTCCAGACGGAGTGGAGTCCCGTCCGGCGCCGCCTTGCGCCCCTCCACTGCGCTCCATAGCTGACGACGAGCTGGCCGCCTTGCACCACAAGCAACGCAGGATAGAATAGGACATCAGGTGGGCGACTGGTACGGCTGGCCCTCGTGCCTTGCTTCCAGTACTGACCGGAGATGAGGGGTTGATGAGGCCGGCGGTGCATTCGAGAGGGGTGACTTGAGCCTGCCGGGCTGAAGTGAGTGAGGGGGTGGACAGGCGTGGGAATGCACGGGACTGGATGGCGAGCCTACATTCGCTATGACGAGGAGCACGATCGACCCGCGATCAGCCGAGCGCTGTTGCGTCGGGTTGCTGCCTATGCCCGCCCCTATTGGGGCCAGGTGGCTCTGATGATCGGACTGATCACGTTGACCTCATTTCTGGGATTGATACCGCCCCTGCTTTACCGGGATCTGTTGGACAATGCACTGCCGAACCGTGACGCACCGCGGCTCAATCGGCTCGCTCTGGGCATCATCGGCGTTCCGGTTCTGACCGGGTTGATCGGAGTGGCCCAACGGTATCTCAGCGCCAGGATCGGCGAGGGGATCATCTTCGATCTGCGACGGGTGGTCTACGCTCATATACAGAGGATGAGTCTTCGTTTCTTCACCAACACACGCACCGGAGAGCTCATGTCGCGGCTGAACAACGACGTGATCGGCGCACAGCAGGCCGTGACCAGCACGCTGGTCAGCATAGTCAGCAACATCATCTCGCTCGTCTCCACGCTCATCATCATGGTCTCTCTGGAGTGGCGGCTGACGCTCCTGGGTGTGGCGATCCTTCCGCTGTTTATTCTGCCAGCACGCCGGGCGGGGCGGCTTCTTCGGCGCGTCACGCGGGAGCGTATGGAACAGAACGCTCACATGAACGCCCTGATGAACGAGACTCTTAACGTCAGCGGCGCACTCCTGGTGAAGATCTTTGGGCGCGAGCCCGACGAGTTGGTTCGCTTCACCGAAAGAGCGGCCAGGGTGCGCGACTGCGGTGTACGTCAGGCGCTGATCGGACGCTGGTTCTCCTTCGGGTTGAGCCTGGCGGGGGCTGTGGGCACGGCCCTGGTCTTCTGGATTGGAGGGCATCTCGTGCTGCGAGGCGCCTTCACGGTCGGCACCATCATTGCCTTCGGCACGTACCTGGGTCAGATGTACCGACCATTGTCCGCCCTCACGAACGTTCGCGTCGAGCTGGCCACGAGTCTGGTCAGCTTCGAACGCGTCTTCGAGGTGCTCGACCTGCCAAGAGAGATCGAAGACCCACCGGGAGCACTGGCGTTGGAGCGACCACGGGGGCACGTGCGCTTCGAAAACGTCTCATTCAGTTACCTCCCTGGGGGCGGCGATGAGGACGGCGGGACGGTGACGGGGTTGGGGGAGGTGCGTCGCTTTGGCCGGAGGCAGCATGCAACCCCTCCGCCACTCAGCGGACGCGTACGCGGAGGGGACGGCGAGGCGACTATGCCGGCCAGTCTCGGAACTCCCGCCCCGGAAAGCGCAGAGGAGCGTCGCTGGGCGCTGCGGAGCGTGAGCTTTGAGATCCAACCCGGTCAGCTGGTGGCTCTGGTTGGACCGAGCGGCGCGGGCAAGACCACCATCACGTACCTGCTTCCCCGGCTATATGACCCTACTGAGGGACGTATCTTGATGGACGGTCTCGATCTCCGCGACGTGAAGCTGGCTTCCCTGGCCGAGGTCGTCGGTATGGTCACTCAGGAGACTTACCTGTTTCACGACACGATCCGCGCCAACCTGCTGTATGCCGAGCCCGGTGCCACCCAGGCCGAGCTTGAGTCGGCCTGCCGTGCCGCCAATATCCACGATTTCATCGCGGACCTGCCTGAAGGGTATGAGACCGTGGTCGGCGAGCGAGGGTACCGCCTATCGGGCGGCGAGAAGCAGCGAGTGGCGATCGCCCGCGTCATCCTCAACGACCCGCGGGTGCTCATCCTGGACGAAGCGACCAGCCACCTGGACTCGCAGAGCGAGGCGCTGATCCAGGAGGCCTTGGAGCGGGTGATGAAGGGACGGACGAGCGTGGTGATTGCGCATCGGCTGAGCACGATCCTGTCGGCCGACCTGATCCTGGTGATGGACGGGGGTCGGTTGGTGGAGCAGGGGACTCACGCTGAGTTGCTGGCGCAGGATGGGTTATACGCAGGGCTTTACGGCACGCAGTTCCAGGGCAAGGACGACCTGGCTCCCTAGATGGGGCTCCATCCGGATGATCTGTCCCCGTGGGTGCTCTTTACTCACGCTTCTGTCGGCACGGTGCCGCCCCCGTCAGCCCCAGTTGGTAGTGCGGCTACGCACCGTGCGGCACGCAACGCAGCGGACCGCCGCCTCTCTGCCCCCAGTTGGTAGTGCGGCACGCAACGGAGTGGAGTGCCGCCTCGCTGGCCCCAGTTGGTAGTGCGGCACGCAACGGAGTGGAGTGCCGCCTCTCCCGCTGACTACCACACCCCCGGCACCAGACGATACCGCACCTTCCTGGCGTACTCCCGGTAACCCTCCAGCTGCTCACGAAGCGTCCTGTCTTCCAGTTCGGTCCGGATCACCATCGCGATCGTAAGAAACGCCGCCGGGACGAAGGCCCAGGCTGAGTCCAGGAACACCGGCGTGGTCAGATACACCAGCAGCGACCCCGCGTACCCGGGATGCCGTACCCAACGATAGGGGCCACTCGATACCACGTGGTGCCCTCGATCGGCCTGGATGCGCACCATACCGGACGAGTAGCGGTTTTCGATCATGGCGTAGGATCCCAGGGCGTATCCACCCAGGATGGCCGCCAGGGCCACGACCTTCAGCGGCGGGCTGAACGTGGGCGACCACTCAAACCGCGCATCCAGCCCGGCTACCAGCGGCAGCAGCCCGCTGCCTAACGCGGCCAGGGGGGCCAGCACCCGGTCCCAGGGCTCGGCGTTCTCGTGTCGCATGAATCGGGCACGTTCAGCGAGCAGGTCGGGATGGCGCCGAGCGGCCAGCACGCGGCTGACGGCAAAGCCCAGGACGGCGATGATGGCATACACCCAGGCTTCCCGCCAATCCCAGCGCCACGAGATCAGCAGCGGCAAGCAGGGTACGACAAC
>JAWLCP010000159.1:0-5328 GCA_041687115.1 Anaerolineae bacterium | reverse complement strand
CGAGCACGGGGAGCACAGAGCCGGCCGCCGCTCTCTCGACCACCTCGGGGAAGAACGTAGCGATAGCCACGCCGGTCACGAAGTGCGCGATACCCTTCATAATAGCCTAAACCCAAACCTCCAAGCCCCAAACTCGCGACTCAACGTCTGTTGCGCGGGGGTCGCTTTGCGTTGGCAATCATAGCGCTGAGGATTCGCACCAACTCGTCGCTCTCCCGTTCCAAAGCCACGAAGTCGTCGCTATCCACCACGGTAGCCCGCACGATGCGCAGCCAGTACCGCGACTCACACGCTTCCTTACGCGACACACTTGTCTTGTGAATGAAGTCACGCGTTGACTCGGAGCCATCCGCCTCCTCCATGTTGGCACCGATAGACGTAGCTGACTTGACCAGTTGGCGGAGGACCACCTGAGCGACTGTGTCGCGCGGCAGTTGCCGAACGGCCTGGATCACCCGGATGGCGAATTGGAACGTGCGTTCTCGAATATCGTAGGGCACGTCTCGATCCCACCCTGGAGGATCTTTTCTGACTGAACTGTCTAGGTTTCTCATCGTCCGTTTCTCCTCCAATCTGGATTCTGCATTTGTCATTCGACATTTGGATTTTGGATTTGGCATTGGGATTTTGGATTTGGCATTGGGATTTTGCATTTGGCATTGGGATTTTGGATTTTGGATTTTGGATTTGGGCTTCTTCACACCAACCCCATCCACCCCGCCACCCTCCCTCCCACCCCACTCATATTGAGCGCGATGGGGAGCAGCAACACGCCCATGCCGTTCAGCCGGCGAGAGCCCCAGAGCACGGGGATGAGGCCAATGCCCGTGGCCACGGCGCAGATGAGGAGACCCCCCCACCCTGTCGTCCCGACCACCACGGTGACCAAGAGGATCAGGGAGGCCAGACTGATCAAGCGGTAGTGCACCCTCGCCATCACGCTGATCGCCACGCGCGCCATCAGCAGCAGGAGGAAGAACGAGAGCGCGCCGCTGAGCACCACGGCCGCCACCGCGACGTAGTAGGTCCGCGGTGAATGGGCACTCCACAGCCCGCTCACCATCCACGCCATGCCGCCCCGGGTGAGGTGCAGGCGTGGCACGAAGAAAAGCAAATAGGCCCCCACGTAGTATACGACCTTCGAAGCACCCTGGGAGATGATGAACAGACGATCGTCCCGCTGAGCGGTGGCGTGCCCGGCGAGAAGCCCGCCGATGCCACCCGTCACCACCGGAAAGAAGGCGGCAAACAGCCCGCCCAACGCGCCCGCGAACGTCCCGCGCAGGATCAGGCCGGGCGTCGCATCCACCGTCGGGGCGATGTGCTGGGCCGGCAGCTCAACTCGCGAGAGCAGGTTCTGCACGATCCACGGGGTGGCGAACAGGCCGACGAAGGCGGGCAGCAGGTTCTGATAGGCGACCGACACGGGGACCAGGCTGCGGTAGAGGAGGATGAATCCCAGGACCCCGGAGAGGAGGAACGTCAAGAGGCCAGCCAGGAGGCTCTTCCATCCCTCCCACCAGCGGCGCCAGCCAGCAGGCGCGCGATCCGAGCCCTTGGGCCACTCGGAGAGCAGCACGTAGGCGATGACGCCCCACAGGATCCAGTGGAGGTGCGGCTGGAGGATGCTCCGCAGCGCGGGAAGGAGAGAGGAGGCCACCGGTGTCAGCAGCGCGAGCACCGCCACCCCGCCCAGGCTGCCGACCCCGGTGAGCACAGTAGCCTCGTATCCACGCCGATCAAGGAGGAATTTCTGAGCGGGCAGGACGATGAAGACGGTGGAATCGTCCGGCGCGGAGAAGAACACGCTCGGGATCGTGTTCAGCATGGCGTATCCGGTGACCATGCCCAGGAGGAGCATCGCGATGTGCTCGGGCGGGACCATGTCCTCGAGCCCGGCTGCAGCCAGGATCACAAACCCGGCGACGTTGTAGATGTGGAGCGCCGGAACCCACGCAAAGAGCGCGGCCACCAGCACTCCCGCGGCAGCGACCAGCAGGGAGACGATCATGTTCACTTGCGCAGTCCGCTAAGGGATCTCCAGCACAGCCACGTCACCGGGCAATGCCGGTACGAGCTCGAGGTTGCCCCTGTACACCTGGACCGTCCCGGTGACCCGCACCAGGCTGCCGGGCGTGCCCAGCCCGGTGTTGTCGGCAATGCGATCGAGCACGTTCTGCCAGACCAGAACCAGAACCTCACCGGTATCGTCGGCGAGGAACACCTTGGCCGCGCTGGAAAGGCCCTCCGTGCGCACCACCGTCCCCTCGATCATCACCAGTTGACCCTCATCCACACCCGAGATTGAGCCGATCTCACGCCGGGGAATCCCAGCGACAGATTCCTGAATCACCTTGACGTCGCCGCCAAAGCGAGGCTGGATCTCCAGCTGCCCCCCATACTGACTGATCTCGCCCGTGACCCGGACGGCCGCCCCGAGGTTCATCTTCGGACCGTCCCAGCAGTCGTCGTAGACATTGTCCCACATCAGCAGCACCACCTGCCCGGTGCCGTCGTCGAGGGTGAACCGGAAGCCCTTCGAGAAGCTGGCCGCAGCCACCACAGCCCCCTCCAGGGTGAGCTGCTCACCGACGCGATCGACGGTGACGGAGCGGATAGGGGTCAGCAGGACCATGGGCGTGGACGTGGCCTCCGGGGCCGGCGTGTCCTCGGGAGAAGCTGGTGGCGCGACGGTGGGCACGGGGGTCGAGCCCGCTGTATCTGCGGCCACCGGTGTCTGCGTCGAGTCGGGGGCAGCCGGCGGAGAGGGGGCCGTCGGTGACGGAGACACCGCGGACACGAACGACGCCGGAGGCGCGATCACCTCCACGTCGACCGGCAGGCCGGGGATCAGCTCCCGGTCGCCCCGGTACTCGGACAGGGCCCCCTGCGCGCGGATCCTCGCGCCAACACGAGGCTGGGGGCCGTCCCCCACCAGGTCGAGCAGCGCATCGTAGACGTCTTGCCAGAGGAGCAGGGTGATGGTCCCCGTCCCGTCGTCCAGCGCCATCTTGACGCCGTTAGAGAACGGGTCCACCCCGTCGATGACGCCGCTCACCGCGAACCAGCGTCCCACATCCTGCCGTGCAAGCTCCCCAATGGAGCGTTCGGACGCGATGGGCACCTCAAGGTCAAGCGGGAGGATCTCTGCCGCGGAAACGGGGACCAGCTGGGGGGTGTCCCCATACCGCGAGACGGCAGCCACGACCTCCACCGACTGCCCCACCCCCACCATGGGGGTGACCCCGCTGAGGGCAATCAGATCCTGGCTCACGGCGACGTCGATCGATCCGGACAGATCGCGTACGGTGACCAGCGTGAGCCCCTGGTACGGTTCCCGCACATCGCGGATCTGACCGCGGATGTGCACGCGCTGATACTCGTCCTCAAGCCGAATGTCCCCGATGGCACGGTCCACGGGGTCGGCGCGGGAGATGGCGAGTTGGTCCGGGGCGTCGATGGTCAGGGTCCCGAAGTCCTCCGCCATACGGAGCGTCCCCACCACCGCGACGCGGTCACCGAAGGCCGGCACACGCTGCTGATCGATCAGCACGCCGGTCTGAGCCCGGTAGGACGCGACGCGGATCTCTCCGCTGTCGTCGGCGATCCAGAAGCTGAGGGTACCAGTGCGGGGATCGTAGGAGGGGGCGCGGGTACACCGACCGGCCAGGCGGACGTAGGCGAGGTTCATCGTGGCATCAGCGCGTCCGATGGCGACGGTGGGTATCTCGGCACGGGTGGCGACGTACCAGAGGACGGCCAGGCCGACGCTGGCGAGGACCAGGACAGTGAGCTTGATGAACCGCATCGACACCCGGCCCTCGATGCGGGCACCACAATGGGGACAGCTGGCGTGGGGCCCGACGTAGCGACCGCAGCTGGGGCAACGACCCATCGAGTTCATCGTCAAGAGTGGCGCGACGCAGCCTGCGTGTGATGACAGCGATCTCGGCCTGGAAGCGCCTCGGACGGTGGTCCTGGGCGGCCCTCCCGCGTTGGTCCTCCCCCGAAGTGAAGATATGTGTGGGTTCACGGAGTCTACACCAATGTCCGAATCCTGTCCAGCACGGGACCGGGCTGGGTCTCCCAGAGCTCCCAGACAACACACGCGCTTGGCCCGGGCTGCAGAGGGCCCTAGGGAGTCTTCGAGGACCCGGACAAGAAGGGCTCAAGGTGAGTGGAAGCCCATCAACCGATGGAATGCCGATATGTTCGGGGCAGACGCCGCAGGCCAGACAGGGTGGGGCCCCTTGGTGGTCCGCTTGACACTCGGGCGCAATCGGGTAGACTCCAGGTGTTGGAGCACTCCTGGTGACAGAATATCCCGCCCTTATGCCGCTGGGCTTTCTGACCATGACCGACAGATTCGGCATCAGTCCTACAGAGCTGAGCGATCCGACCAGTGGCCCCCTGTATGGGGCGGAACTGGATTCGCGGGCCGATCCGGGGACGCCTTGGACAAGGATCTTACCCTATGCGCACTGAAATCTCGTCGACACGACTCGAAGACCGGCGCGGCGCCCGACGCCACGACCTTCGTCGACGCACGATCGGTCTGCTGTTGAGCGGATTGGTGCTGCTCATCTCCGCCTGCCAGCCCGCCCCCCCGCCGACCGAGGCCTTCATACCCGCGTATATGCGGTTCCGCCTTTGCGAGGGAGCGGCGCGGATAAAGCGGGCAAGCTCCTCTGAATGGACGGCCATGGAGGAGCAGGTTAACCTCCAGGAGGCCGCAGAGATAGCGGCGGACGGGGAAGAGGGCGCCGAGATCTGCATCGGCGATGGCAGCAGGTTGCAGCTGGAACCCGGAGCAGCGGTCGGGCTGGAGGCGCTCCACCCCCTCCCCCGACTGCAGACGACGGTGCAGGAGGGAGAGGTCCGATTTGAGGCGGACAAGCGATCGTACGAGTTTGTCGTGCCAGGCTGCACCCTGGAGTTGGTCAGGCTCCCGACGAGCTTCATCGTCGAGGTTGGCGGGTCGACTACACACCTGATGGTGGAGGAGGGCTCTGTAAGGTGTACGCTGGAGACGGGAACACTGAGGCTCTTTACGGAGTGTGAAGAGGTATACCTGATGCCGGGCGAGGAGCCCGAGGTCGCCAACTACTGCCAGCCCGAGGAGACGAGCACCCCGACGGTGAGCCCCACGGCGGAGGCAACCGCGACACCCACCGCTCTCATAACGCCCACGGGCACGCTGACGCCCACAGCGACGCAGAGCCCGACGCCCACGGAGACGCCGACGCGGACACCCACTCGACGGGTGATTCCCGCAACACCCACACCCACGCCGACGCCGGTGCCGCCCACGCCGACCTCGCCACCGCC
>JAWLCP010000158.1:0-5384 GCA_041687115.1 Anaerolineae bacterium | reverse complement strand
CCGCTTCGGTAGCTTGTCCAGCACGTTGGCCAGCGGCTCGTTGCCGAGCTGGGGCTTCCAGCGGCGCTGCTCCTTGGTTTCTGGGTACACCTCTCGCAGGGCGGCCCAGAAGCCCAAGTTCCCGTCGCCCACGGCAAGCATTGGAGCGGTCAGGCCACGGCGTTTGAGATCTCGAAGCACGCTGGCCTAGGAACTCCGTGGACTCACGATAGCCATCTTCGAGGGCGATGACTTCCTTCCGGCCGTCTGGGAGCACGCCGACGATCACCAGGCACGCCAGGCGATCCTCCTCCAGACGAACGTTGAAGTAGATGCCATCGGCCCAGAGGTAGACGTATTCCTTGCCTTTCAGCGAGCGTTTGCGCCAGACCTGGTGCTTTTCTTGCCATATCTTGACTAGCCGTATAGCGCATTTGCGCCATTGTTGTGGCCGAGAACCCGGCTGCTTCCGGCCCCAGGAGGACCTTCAGCGCTTCCGAGAAGTCGCCGGTCGATAGCCCTCGCAGGTACAGCACCGGCAGCGCCTCTTCCAGGCGAGGCGAACGGCGCATATACGGAGGCAGAATCTTGCTGGTGAAGCGATGCTCAGGACGTCGATCGTCGACGCGAGGCGCCCGGAGCGAGATTGGCCCGGCTCCTAGGTTGACGGTCCGTTCGTGGTGTGACTTCCCGTTGCGCACCACCATCGCGTGCCCTTGTTCGTCTCGGACGTGACGCAAGGCCTGGACATACTGCTCGACTTCCAGCTCCAGGGCTGCCAGGATCATCCGCCGAGCTCCTTCTCTCGCGAGCTCGTCCAACGATTGCTCGATTTCGGGAGTTTGTTCTTCAGTGTCATTCGTGGTAAGCTTGAACATGGCGTATCCTTTCGGCGGTTCCCCGACCGCCTCTATGGGTGTCGGTTTCACCTCAAGGATACGCCGCTCTTCTCACGAGAGCAATCGACGACTTTCGATAATACCTCATCTTCGCCTGGATGGACTTGGTCGACGCTGAGTTTGTGATCCGAGCGCAACACAACCGCCGAGTGGAGCTCTACGATGACCGTCTAGACCGCTGGGAAGAGGAACTGCTGGATGATCTGGCAGCTGCGGTGTACTTGCCGCTCACCCTTCGCGTCACGTTCACCCATGCACGCGAGACACGCGTTGTGGCCATGAAGCTGGGCTGGCTGAAGATTCGGCTCCCGGACACCAAACAGGTCCTGTGGTTGCGGCGTCTCGGCGGCAAGCTTGGGCTCCCCTCAGATCGCGATGGTTCCTACGTGCTACTGGCAGTCATCCGTGCGGTGTTTGTCACCATCGCTACGCTGACGTTTGCCAGCGAACACGCATTCCCCCGCTGACGCCACTTGTGGGTAATCACCAGCTTCGCTGACTTGACTGCGATAACCCTCTCTCTGCAGCTCCCGTTCGATCTCCGTGAACTCCCTCTGCCGGTTGGCCTCGCCGTTACCGGGTATGCTGGCGGGCGCCGTCCTGTCAAGAGCTCGGCGGCAGCGGCCCTGGCAGCAGGCTCAACGCGAATCAGCGACCTTGATCACACCGTTCGGCTGTTCCAGCTTCCCCTCGTCGGCCAGGACGAGCGCGTCCTGCACCTCGTCGAAGGAGAATACGCTGGTCCTCACGTCCAGGTCCAACTCATCGACGAGCGCGATGAACGCCTCCGCGTCGGCCCGATTCAGGTTATACAGCGTCCTGATGTCTCGGCCCCACAAGTGTGCACTGTAGTTCTCGATCACGATTGGCGAGGCGCTCACGGGTGCCATCACCAGTACCCCGCCCCTTTTCACCTGGGCGAGGACAGGCTCGACCAGGTTCCCTGCGGGCGGAAAGAGAATCGCCGCGTCGAGTTTCCCCGGCATCTCCTCTTCGGCCGCGTTCGCCGCCCACGCAGCGCCCTCTTCCCGTGCAGACCTGATGTTCTTCTCGGACCGGGTGCTCACGTAGACCTCGATGCCTTTCGATTGAGCGACTTTGAGCACGTAGTAGGCCGTGGGACCGAAGCCGTAGAGCCCCAGTCTGTCCCCTTTCCGCGCCCCGGTGAGCTCGAACGCTGCGTATCCCGCGATCCCCGGGCACATGAGCGGCGCGATCTTCTCAACCGCCATCTGGACGCTATCCAGGGGCAGGGCATACGCCGCCGGGACCGTCATATACTCCGCGTATCCGCCATTCTCGTCCCAGCCGGTGCATTTGATCTCCGGGCAGTAGTTCTCCCGCCCGGATAGGCAGGCCTTGCACTCCCCGCATGTACTGTAGAGCCAGTAGGCACCTACTCTGTCCCCGACGCCGAACCCTTCGACGTCGTCTCCCACCTCGTCGACGATGCCCACCACCTCGTGCCCCAGGATGATGGGCGATTTCTTCAGCGGCAGATCTCCCTCGGCGATGTGGATGTCGGTCCGGCAGATCCCACACACCAGGACCTTGATGCGCACCTCGCCCTCCTGGGCATGAGGCGTGGAAAGCTCCACCAGCCTCAGCGGTCGTTCCGCTATGTCTGCCTGCTCCTCAAGTATCCAAGCCTTCATGACCTTCTCCCTAGATTACGTGCGCCCCTGCGTACCGCTCTTCGAGCACCTCGTTCAATCCCTCCCGGACCACCTTCACCGCAAAGGGTAGAGCGTCCAGGATATCCCGCGCGGTGATGCCATCCTCGCCCCTGTCGTCGGCGGCCAGGTCCCCGGCCAGCCCGTGGACGAACACGCCCTGTCTGACGGCGTCCTGGAAGGGGAGTCCCAGGCCAACCATGGCCGCGATGGTCCCCGTCAGCACGTCGCCCGACCCCGCCGTCGCCATCCCGGCGTTCCCGCTCACGTTGATGAACACGCGCTCGTCGGGGGTCCCGATCAGCGAGCGCGTGCCGTTGAGCACGATCGTACACTTCAGCTCCCTGGCCGCCCGTTGCAGGACGCCCACCCTGTCGTCGTCTATCTCGGCCGGGCTCCTCCCCATGAGCCTGGACATCTCGCGCCGATCCACGGTGAGGACGGTCTCTGCCTTCCGTTCCTGGAGGAGGTCCAACGCCTCACAGACCGCTGCGATCCCGTCGCCGTCTATCAGCAGCGGCTTTTCGATCTCACACGTCAACTCCCTGGCCAGTCGTTGGGTTTCGGGCTCCAGAGAGAGCCCCGGTCCCAGCACCACCATGTCCACCTGCTCCGACAGCTCCAGCAGGGCGTGCTTGTTCTCGAGAGCGACGCTCCCCGCGGGCGTCTCATCCTGGGGCACGAAGTCGATTTCGCTCCCCCTGCTGGCGATGACGGGTGTGATGGAGCGAGGCGCCGCCAGGTGGGAGCAGCCACCGCCTCCCTTGAGGAAGGAC
Source organism: Anaerolineae bacterium (assembly GCA_041687115.1). GTDB lineage: Bacteria > Chloroflexota > Anaerolineae > B4-G1 > B4-G1 > SKLM01. The sequence goes on along the minus strand of JAWLCP010000158.1, from coordinate 2,057 downwards.
ATCGCCGCGAAGGTGGGCGCGCCGTAGGCGCCCGCCGCACCCGCGATGAACAGCGCCCTGCCGAAGTCTTCCGTGTGAGCCGCTTTCTCCCTCGGTGGGAGGGCCACCGGGCGGTTGATCTCTACCTTAAGCGAGTCCGCGCCGGTGATGGACGGCGGAAATGAGATGTGCGAGACGTGCAGCTTCCCGCCCAGGTCGTATCCCGGGGACAGCAGGTTGCCTATCTTGGGCAGCCCGAAGGCCACGGTGTGGTCGGCCCTCACCGCCGCTCCCATCACCTGTCCGCTGTCGCCGTGCACGCCGGAGGGGATGTCCACGCTGAACACCGTCTTTCCACTCCGGTTGATTGCCTCGATCACCTCGCGGTACAGCCCTTCGACGGGGCGCGTGATCCCCGTCCCCAGGATGGCGTCCACGATGGCGTCGCACTGGGTGAGATTCGTCTCTATCGCCTCGGCGGATTCGAGTCGTCGGACCTCGATGGGCAGCCGGGAGACGATGTCGAAGTTGGTCCTCGCTGCCCCTTTGTACCCGGTCGGATCGTCCAGAACGAAGACCTCCACCGATCCACCGGTGGAGTGGATCTTTCGCGCGACGACGAGGCCGTCACCGCCGTTGTTCCCCAGGCCGCAGAAGACGAGGAATCGCTTGCCCTCGACGCCGAGCTCCTTCAAGAGTGTGAAATACACGGCCTGACCGGCGTTCTCCATGAGCAGCTCTTCCACAATGCCGAACGCCTCGATCGCGGTCCTGTCCATCGCTCGCATCTGGGAGACGCTACTGACTCTCATGTTTCACCTCTCAGCCCTTCGACAGCACGATGCCGACGGCCACCAGCACGCCCGCGGCCAGGGCGAGGATCGTATATCGGCCGTTCTCCTTCTCGACCTCCGGAAGGAGGTGCGAAGCTCCCACGTAGACCAGTGCCCCGGCGGAGGTGGCCAGTAGCAGCCCCAGCGTGCTCCGCTCAATCGTGTTGATGAAGGGGTATGACACCAGGGTGCCCAGCGGCGTCGATATCGCCGCCGCGAGGAAGGCATATGCGATCGCTCGCCTGCGCTTGAACCCCCCGCGCTCTAGAAGCACAAACGTGACGATCCCCTCGGGAAACTCGTGGAGCACCATCCCGATGGCTGCCAGCACGCCCGTCAGGACGCTCACGTTGAAGGTCACCGCGTAGATCACGCCGTCGATCAACGAATGAAGCCCGATGCCCACCATGGGGATGATGCCGAAGGTCGTGTCCACCGGCTCACATTCGCGTTCGTGGCAGACGTACAGCCTCAGCAGCCGGTTCGTCACGTAGATGCCCAGAAAGCCTACCAGCAGGAACACCGGCGCTCTGTCGTTCATCTCGAAGGACTTGGGGATGATGTGCATGAACGACACGGAGATCAGCACCCCCGCCGCGAAGCTCATGAAGTAGGGCGATCGCTCCCTGGCCCATCGTCCACGCCTGCTGATAGCGACGATGCCGATCGTCGTCACCACACACGCCAGCGAGCTGGCCGCCATCACCGTCCAGAACATCTCAGTAAACACCTGTATGTCTCCTCCTATCTCCGTGATCCGCGCGACGTCTACAACCCCAGCATCTGCCCGCCTTGATACACTAGGAACGTGATCACACTCGCCGTCGTCAGCGGCACGACGAGGCCCATCAACGTCCATTTGAGACTGCGGGTCTCCTTCCATATGGCCCACACAGTCACCAGGCAGGGCAGGTAGAGCATGAAGAACACCATGAACGTGTACGACGACAAGGGGCCCCACATCTGGGGCAGGGCGCTCAGCACGCCCTCAGACTCCACCAGCGTGGTCTGCAGGCCATACGTCATCGCCAGCGCAGGGACGACGATCTCCTTGGCGGGAAGCGTGAAGAGCAGGGCGGTGATCATCTCGCCGGTGAGCCCGAATGGGCGTCCCAGCGGCGCCGACGTCCGCACCAGCCAGCCGACGGCCGTCTGCTCGAAGGGAGCGCCGGGCGGCAGGTTGCCCAGGATCCAGATGATGAGCGAAGCAGGCCCCGCGAACTCCACCGCCCGCCACATCGTGTG
>JAWLCP010000157.1:0-5404 GCA_041687115.1 Anaerolineae bacterium | reverse complement strand
AGGGGGAACTTCCTGAGGCTCCCATACGTCTATGACTTGATGAGGCTGGATTCGGTCACTGGTGAAGAGGAGGCAACATGAAAGCGAGAACTTCAACCTTGAGAACGATGAGCTACCTGCTGCTCCTGGGCGCGCTGGGCATCAGCGGATGTGGCCCGGCAACCGCCGAGACCCCCGCAGCCCCGACGGCCCTCCCAACGGAGGTGCCGACGGAGAGCGAGGGTGAGGCGGTGGAGGGCTGGGTGGGCGTGGTGGTGGACCTGCCGGCGGGGAATCAGTTCGGTCAGATCTTCGAGCGGGAGGATGGGGAGGAGTTTGGCCTGGGGACGCCGACGGACGAGGTGAGGGCTCAGGTTGCGGAGGCGCGGTCGACGGGGGCGCGGGTGAAGGTGTGGGGCACACTGTACAGGGGCGTGCCGGCCGGGGAGGTGCGGACGATCGAGGTGGAGCGGTTGGAGTTCCTGTCCGAGCCTTCAGCTGACGAGGGTGAGGCGGTGGAGGGCTGGACCGGCAGCGTGTACCGCCTTCCGCCAGGCAATCAGTTCGGCCGATCCTTCGTGCGGGATGACGGCGAGGAATACGGCGTCGGGACGACGGACGAGGCGGTGAGGGAGCAGATAGAGGACGCGGCCTGGACCGGGGCGCGAGTGGAGGTGTGGGGCGTCACCAGATAGGAGTGGCAGCTCTCTCAGCAGGGAGAACCCCCTGGCGCTCAAGCGCCAGGGGGTTCTCCGCGGGCCGGTCTCCTGTCCGGATCGGCTCTGCGGCTAAGGGCCTCTGAGGACGAGCGGCAAGTAGATGGTGTAACTCACCGGCTCGAAGTAGAAGCCCTTGTTGTCGCTGCTGGAGACGTTGCCGGCGCCGTCCACCACCTGGACGAAGTGACTGACTTTCCCGGCGGTGGATAGAGCCAGCTCCCCAGACCAGGTGTCGTCATTCGCGTCGTACGTCAAGTCGACGGTGCGCCATTCCCCATCACCCAGGCTGTAGGCAACCACCACCCGCTCGATCCCCGAATGGTCGGTGACCTCCACCCTGAACGTGGCTCGATCGGGCAGCTGGGCGGCCTCGACGCGCCAGATGGTGGGGCCGATGGTGTCGGGGTCGGTGGAGTAGTAGACAGCGTACGTCAGTTGGTCCCAGAGCCGCTCTACCTCGGGGCTCCTGAACTGCGCCGGTACCACCACCAACCTCTCCAGGGTCTCAAAGGCTGTCCTGACGCGATTGATGGCTGCCATCTGCGTCGGGTACCAACCCTGCAGCGTGAAGGACGGCTCCGTCTTCGCCGTATCGGTCACCGGGCGGGCGATCACCGGGTCGAAAGGCTCGATGTCGCGGTAGTCCCCACCGAGGAACAACACGCCGCGGGCGTTGGTGCCGGCCTGGGCGACGTCCTCGCTCACGCGCGGCTGGATGGGGCGCCCACCGCTGGCCTGGACCTCGTGGTCGACGGTGTAGTACCGTCCGTCGGGCGTCGTGGCCTCGCTGAACGAAGGGGTGAAGGTGACGGTGCGCGTGAAGAGGCCATTGGCCGTCGACAGAGGCGAGGACTCCACGGCCTGAGGATGGAGATCGGACGTCGATCCCGTCGGGGTCGGCACACTGACCCGGGCCATCGGCAGGCCGTACAGGGTGGACTCAACCAGTATCTTCTCGTCGTAGAGCCCCAGGCTCCCCGCGCCGGCGCTGTTGATGTAGCGCTGTTTGGCGCGGACCAGGGCCTGGCCGATCGGGACGTCGCTGCCACTGCCCAGCTCCTGGACGAAGTCGCCCATCAGGCGCTCAGAGAGGGCGGCTGCGTCGTCCATCCCGTAGCCGTAGCCGGTGTTTGCCACCCAGGTGGACCCGTTGCGGGCGAAGGCCTGGCTGAAGTCGAGGGCGTGGCCGGAGTCGTCCCACGCGTCGGGCACGTTCAGGCCGGCGTGACAGCCGACGGAGAAGAGGAGGGCTCCGCTCAGGTCGGCAGAGGCGGTGGTCACGTCCTCGCTGGTCAGCTGACCGCTCTGGATATCGGCCGGCCAGGCGCGCCAGTGCTGGAAGTGGGCGTTGACGACGTTCAGGTCGTGGCGCGTGGCAAGGAGCGCCGCCCGCAGGTCGTCGTCCGTCCACGTGTCGTCGATCAGGCCGTCGGCGGGGATGCCCTGGTCCTCCAGCGTGCCTTTGATCTCCAAGGCGCTGTCGGTCAGGAAGTCGTACCCGGCCACCAGGCCGGTCTTCGGGGTCGCTCGCCCGTCGGCGTCCAGATAGACGTCGGTGAGGCCGATGATCTCCTGCGGACCCTCCACCAACCGGCCAACGGCGTAGTCGGGCAGGTACAGCTCCCGCCCGAACCAAGGGAAGGGTTCACGATCGGCGTAGAAGTCGTCGCTGAGGGTGTAGCCCTCGGCCAGGCTGTAGTAGAGGGGCGTCTCTCGGTCCACGCCCGCGCTGCGACGGTACCCGCTCTCGTTGGCGATGGTCACCTGGTCGGGCACCCGGCGGAAGGGGATGACCTCGTCGCCGCCGACAATGACCAGGTACCTGATGGTGGGATAGCTGTCCAGGGCGTCATCTATGAGGTCCTTGATGGCCCTGGTCACGTGGTTGGCGGCGGCGGGATTGCAGGCGTCGGCGTCCCAGACATCGTAGGCGGCGGTGACGGAAGGATCGTTCTCCACCGGCAGGATCATACCGTGGACGGTGTCATGTTGCGCCAGGTCCGTCAAGCTCTGAATCAGAGGGGTGGTCTCGGCCTGGCCATAGATGGCGTCAAGTCGCTGCTTGTTGACCAGAATCAGCGTCTGCGGGTTGGCCGTCTCCGTGGGGGCGATGGCTGCCCCTGGCGCGTGGGGGAAGGTAGCGGTGCAGATGGGGATGCCCTCGCTGACGGCCACGTCGACCCGAAGGGTGTAGGGAACGGAGCTGAAGGCACCGTTGTAGCCGGCCACGACGATGTAGTACCATCCCGGCTCATCGCGCACATCGGCCCAGACCTCCTCGTCCTGGGTGCCCGCTTCGGTCGAAGCGTCGACCAGATAGGCGGTGTCCGCCAGCCCTCCGATGGAACGGATGTTGCCGATAGAGCGGATGTTGCCGATGGAGCGGATGTTCCCGATGTCCTGGATGTCGCTCAGGCCCTCTGCGATAGGCTTCGCGAGGTCGCTGAAGAGAACCAGATCGTAGTCGGCCGGGAGGCTGCCCAGGGTGACGCTCAGGATGGAGCGGGGCTGAGGCACGTAGACTCGGTACCAGTCGACGTCTCGCTCGCTGCTGACGTAGCCCGACCGACTGCCGGCCGTGACGGTGTAGGCCTGAGTCCACTCGTCGTTGGGCTCGTGAGGATCCTCCAGGCTCCAGTCCTTGAGCTGCGGAGGGCCGAAGGAGGGATACTGGAACGCAACGTTCGGCTTGATCAGCGCGGCGCGGGGCATGAAATGAAGCGGTATCACGGCTGCCTCGTCCTCCACCAGGATTCGATCCGCCTCCTGGAGGTAAGCCGTGCGCGTGACCTTGTTCGTCTCGCTCAGTTGCAGGTCCATCAGCTGCCGGTAGCGAGCGCTGTCCCAGCCGGTGAATTGAAGCCCCGATTCGGGGTGGAACAGGTCGTTCAGGATATTCTGCGCGTCCGCATAGTCGAGCATCCATCCCAGCCGGTACCCCCTGTAGGAGCAGGCGGCGGGGTCTGCGCGGCAGCCGTTGAGTGTGTTGAGGTAACTATCCCAATCGTGGTAGACCGTGGTGACGGTGATGCCGAGGTGGTTCCGCCACTGGTCGGCGACCGCGTCGATCAGGGCTTCGTGTCCGGCGTTAGCCCACAGCTCGACGCCCGGGAACCCCGCCCCGTCGGGATACCCGGCCTGCGCCAGATAGGCCTGGGCCTGGGTGGGATCGAACGAGTATCCCACCGCTCCGTTCTGATAGCCGGGGGCGGCCGAGGGAATGACGCTGGTCGCCGCCTCCAGCCAGGGCGCGTTGAGGGCATCCCTGAGGATGGTCGTGCGGTCAATCGCCGAGGCCAGGGCCTTGCGCACGGTGATGACGCTGGTGGCTGTCAGCTCGGTGTTCAGGCCGATGTAGTTGAGGCCGGGCGACGGCAGATGGTGGAACCCGGCGCTCAGCTCGGGATCGGAGAGGATACGGGCTATGTCGTCATCGGGCGCGGCGCTGACGTCCACCAGGCCCTGCTCGTAGGCGGCGACCTGCTCACTCGGTGGTACGATGGGTAGGAGCAGACTCTCGATGGAAACCTGCGCCGCCCGGTGATAATGCGGATTCCTCTCGAGCACCAGCCGGTCCCCGTGATCCCACGTCTCCAGCGTGTAGGGGCCGTTGCCCACGAAGTGCCCCGCCTCCGTCCAGTCTGGATCGACGGCGATCAGGTCCAGCCGCACCGGGTACGCGACGAACGTGGTCAAGATCCTGGGGAAATAGGCCGCCGGCCCCTCGAGGGTGAAGCGCAGCGTGTGGGGGTCCACTGCGGTGACGCCCACCTGGTCAGGATCGTTGATGGTTCCCGCGTTGAACTCCTGCGCCCCTTCGATGAGATGCAGCTGCCAGGCAGCGTAGTCCGCTCCCGTGGCCGGGTCGAGGGTGCGGATGATGCCGTCGACGTAGTGCTGGGCCGTCACGGGCTCCTCGTCCGACCAGAGCGCGTCAGTGCGCAGGGTCAGGGTGTAGACCAGGCCGTCCGACGAGACGGCATGGCCGGTCGCTCCCGCCGGCTGGAGCCCGCCGTCGGCGTCAAGGGAGTAGATGCCCTCCATCAGCTGCCGGAGAACGAACCGGGACGCCTCGTCCTCGCCACCCCGGTTGACGTCAAGCGTCGGTGGCTCGGCGCCCAGGGCGTAGATCAGCTCTGCGCCAGAGACGGTGGCCAGGTCGGCGCTGTTCGCCGTCTCGCTGGCCGTCGGGTCGGGCGAGACCTGCGCGCTGAGGGTGCGGGAGGTCGTCCCGGGGCGAAGCGCCTCGGTCGCCCCCATCGCCGAAGCCGCGATCTGCCGGCCACAGGGCCCCGGAGTCCACAGCAAGGCCAGGGTCAGCCCTACGGCTGAGCTCAGCAGAATGAGTAGACTTCGCCGTGCATAGCGGACGTTCTTGTTCATTTGGTGGTCTCCTCCAGTCTGGCCAGAGCTCGCTCGGCGCCCAGGTCCTTGAAGATGGCCGCGGCTCTCTCCAATGCGAACTCGGCTCTTGCGGTTACCTCTCGGTCCTCCCCGCGAGCTATAGCATGGTATAACTGCCCCAGGTGGTAGAGTGTCTCCCCCAGCTGGTACCGATTCCCCTGTTCCTGCAAGATCTTCAGGCTCTCTGTCAGCGTGGCCTCGGCCTGTTCCCACTGCTCGGAAGCGAGGGCGATCTGCCCCTTAACGCGCAGACCGATGCCTCTCTCCAGCGTCATATCCAGCTCCGTTGCCAGGGCTATGGA
>JAWLCP010000156.1:0-5426 GCA_041687115.1 Anaerolineae bacterium | reverse complement strand
GTACGTGGGATTCTTTCTCTTCTCCGGGTGGATCGCCTACCGGGAGAAGTCCTTCATCCGCTCGGTCGTGTGGATCGTGTTGATGATGGTCCTGGGTTTTTTCACCGCCAGTGTGTACACCCTGGTCGCGCTGCAGACCAGCGGGGGCGACTGGCACCGCTTCTGGATGGGAAGGCGGTGGAAGGATGAGTAGCCCGTTCTGGGCCCGGTGCCTGGACGAAGAACCGACCCTTCGTCTGGGAGTGAGCACGTGCCTGATGGGCGAGAACGTGCGCTACGACGGCGGGCATAAACGGGATCGGTTTCTGACCGACACGCTTGGCGAGTTCGTCGAGTGGGTACCGGTATGCCCGGAGGTGGAGATGGGCCTTCCCGTCCCCCGGGAGGCAATGCATCTGGAGGGCGACCCAGGCGACCCTCGCCTGGTGACCGTCCAGACCGGCAGGGATTACACGGAACGTATGAGCGCGTGGGCCGCCGAACGATTGGAGGAGCTGGCGGCGGTCGATCTACACGGCTTCGTCTTCAAGAGCCGATCGCCCAGCTCTGGGCTGTATCGGGTCAAAGTGTACGACGACCACGGCATGCCGAGCCGGGTGGGCACGGGGATGTTCCCGAGGGAGGTCAAGCGCCGGTTCCCCCTGCTCCCCCTGGAAGAGGACGGCCGTCTCCACGACATCGGGCTGAGAGAGAACTTCATCGAACGGGTCTTCTGCTACTACCGATGGCGGTGCACGCTGGAGACCGATCCCCGTCCCCGCGGAGTCGTCGCATATCACACAGCGCATAAACTGACCATGATGGCGCACAGCCCAGAGCACTATCGCAGGATGGGCCGCCTGGTGGCTGAGGCGGGCAACGTGCCGTGGCCAGAGCTTGTCAACCGCTATGGCGAGCTGCTGATGGAGGGACTGAGCGTGATGGCGACGAAGGGAAAACACACCAACGTGCTGCAGCACTTGATGGGCTTCCTCAAGGAGCACCTGCCGTCGGAGGACAAAGCTGAGCTGCTCGGCCTGATCAGCGATTGTCACGACGGGCTGGCGCCCCTGATCGTGCCATTGACGCTGCTGAGGCATCACCTGGGTCGCCATCCGGTTCCCGAGTGGGTCCATCAGCAAGTCTACCTGAACCCTTACCCGAAAGAACTGATGCTCCGCAATCACGTGTGAGGAAGGCCATGAGAATCTGGGATGTGCCCCCGGAGAAGCTGTGTCGCAACCATCTGCTGGGCGAACACAGCGAACTGCACGCCGTCTGGTCCATCCTGACCCAAGGGAAGGATGGCTACGCGAGGCACCCGGAGGTGTTGCGCTGGAGAGGGAAGCTGAAAGCCCTCTACTTAAAGCACGACGAAATCGTTGAGGAGATGGAGCGGCGCGGGTACCAGCACAACAGCCCACTCGACTCAGCCCTGGCGACGGGTGCCAAGCATCAGGACGAGTTCGTAGATTCGCTCAAGGAGCAGGTCCGCATCCTGAGAGAGAAGGGATGCGCCTGCCAGGTGTGACGACGGGCCGATCTTCCGTCAAGGGTCTGCACGTACTCCGGGACACTCTCTTGTGGAGAACAAGCCTTCGGCCCCGGCGTTACGCTGGGGGCGGGACGCTTCTTGTTTTTCACCTTGAAGGTGTGGGATGGCTTGACTTCTGTGGAGCAGAGTGTAGAATATTGACGCTGTCTTGAACAACTAACCGCATATGAGGTCTATTCTCCGACCCGGCCCCCTACAGGAGCGCCGAATGGCGATCTACGGGAGCCGGGCGATAGGGCTTGGCTGGAAACGGCCAAGGGCTAGGGACTAAGTCTCTAGCCCCAGCCTCCCGCGTTTGGAAAGGAGAACGGACGGCAGAGGCTCGACAGGCCGGCGTCCACTTCTTTCCAGTGGAGGCCGGCTTCTCGTTTGGATCTCATAAGGCAAGTCTAATCTCCGACCCAGGCCCCTAAAGGCTTGTCCCATGGATCCTGGGCGTTAGGGTGAGGCTGGAAACGGCCCCGCCTCCCGCGTTCGGAAAGGAGAAAGACCAAATGACTGCAAAGCAGCTACTGCGGACACTGACGGCGTTCATTTTTGTACTTGGCTCAGCAACTGGCTGTGCCCAAACGCCGCCAGCGACGCCGGCGTCCGAATCAGCCACGGAACCCGAGCAGACGGAGCTGGGGGGCAAACTGGTCATCTTCCACGCTGGCAGCCTTACGGTGCCGGTCGACGAACTGACGGCAGCCTTCCAGGAGGTCCACCCTGACGTGACGTTTGAGACCGAGGCATCTGGCAGCAACACAGCTGCCCGCAAGATCAGCGAGCTGGGCCGGGAGGCGGACCTGATGATGTCTGCCGACTACACGGTCATCGACGAGTTGCTGATTCCGGCCTTCGCGGACTGGAACCTGCGCTTCGCCCGGAACACGATGGTCATCGCCTACACCGATGAGTCGGAGTACGCGGACGAGATTAACAGCGACAACTGGTACGAGATCCTCCTCCGGGACGGCGTCATCTTCGGGCACTCCGAACCCGACGTAGATCCTTGCGGCTATCGCACGCTGATGGTGTGGCAGCTGGCCGAGGAATACTACGACGAACCAGGACTATACGAAAGGCTGCAGGCGAGTTGTCCGCCGGAGAACGTGCGCCCCAAGTCAGTGGAGCTGATCGCGCTGCTGGAGTCGGGCGATATGGATTACGCCTATGAATACCGCTCGGTCGCGGTGCAGCACGGGCTCAACTTCATCGAGCTCCCGGATGAGATCAACCTGAGCATGGTCGAGCACGCTGATTTCTACAGCCAGGCCAGTGTAGAGATCGCCGGCGCAGAACCGGGAGAGCAGATGACGATGGTAGGAAAGCCCATCGTCTACGGCGTGACCATCCCGAGCAACGCTCCCAGCCCCTATCTCGCCGAGGAATTTGTCAAGTTCCTCCTGGGCCTCGAAGGCCAGGCGATCATGGAAGACCAGGGCCAACCGCCCATCGATCCGCCGGTCTCGGACACCTGGGACGCCCTGCCCTCAGACTTGCAGGACCTGGTCAGCGAAGCCGAGGCCAAAGGGACAGGCGAAGGCATCGAGGTCGTTGGCGCCCTCGGGCGAGCCATTAGGTTTGAGCAATTGCCCCATTGTATCGTCTAGCACGCTGGACGAGTGGAGGGACAGTCGCTGTCTAGAGCGGGGCAGGTCATGGCCGTTGGCGTGACGGAGAGGATACTCAACGCCAGGAACCTAACACCCACGTATAACGCGTCCATAGAGGTCGCCCAGGTGCATGGCAGACCGGTGATTATCGTGCCATAGGGGAGAGAGATCAGAGCATGCAAGACCTGTTCAGCAACCGAATGCGCGGATTGTTCACATTCCTCGGCTTACTGCTCATCCTGTTCATCGCTTGGCCCCTTCTGCGGACGGTCATCGGCGCCCAGCCGGTCATCATCTGGGAAACCCTGCTGGAGGCCGACGTGAGGCGCTCGATCTTGCTGACGTTCTACAGCTCGGCGCTGGCGACCGTGATTGCCTTCTTCGGCGGCGTGCCGATGGCCTACCTACTGGCCCGCGTCGACTTCCCGGGCAAGCGGCTGATTGAGGGCATCGTCGACGTGCCCATCGTGGTGCCTCACTCCGCCGCCGGCATCGCGCTCCTGATGGTGTTCGGGCGCCGTTCGGTGCTGGGGAAAGCGTTTGGCCTGATCGGCCTCAGGTTCGTCTCGGCGGCTCCCGGCATCGTCATCGCCATGCTCTTCGTTAGCGTCTCGTTCCTGGTCGACTCGGCTCGCGAGGGCTTTGAGGCCATCGATCCACGGGTAGAGCGTGTAGCACGCACCCTCGGTGCCTCTCCCTGGCAGGCTTTCTGGCGTGTCTCCTTCCCCCTGGCCTGGCGGAGCATCCTCACCGGCATGATCTTGATGTGGGCACGGGGCCTCAGCGAGTTCGGCGCCGTGGTCATCCTAGCCTATCACCCCATGATCGCTCCAGTGCTCCTCTACGAGCGCTTCGAATCCTTCGGCCTCACCTACGCTCGGCCCGTGGCAGCGATCATCATCATCATCTGCCTCATGACCTTCGTGGTGCTGCGCTTGATCGCTCAGCAGAAAGGAGAAGGATAACCTTGCGAAGTCTGGGCGGTGGCCCTCAGGGCCAGGACGCCTTCGCCGGCGGGGCGCCTTCTCAGGACCACACGTCTCATTCGCGACCTGCCCAGGATTCAGGACGCCTGCAGCTGCGGGATCTGTGGGTAGACCTTGAAGAGTTCCACCTGCGTGAGATCGAGCTCGATGTAGCCGCTGGGGAGTACTTCGTCGTCCTCGGCCCGACCGGGGCAGGAAAGACGGTGCTGCTGGAGACCATCGCTGGCCTCTTCCAGCCGCACAAAGGGAGCGTGTCGATAGATGGACAGATGGTCACAGACCTCCCGCCGGAGCGCCGGGGCATCGGCTTCGTCTACCAGGACTACGCCTTGTTCCCGCATCTCAATGTAGCCGAGAATATCGCCTTCGGCCTGCGCCTCAATGGCTTCCGGTCGGGAAACTCGCCCCTCGACGTGGTACGCCGACTGGGACGCCGGACGGGCTGGTCGACCGAGGCCCGGGAAGCCATCCGACATCGTGTGGAGGACATGAGCAGACTGCTGTCTATTGACCATCTCCTCCACCGCTACCCGAAGACGCTGAGCGGTGGGGAGCAGCAGCGAGTCGCCCTGGCACGCGCACTGGTGGTCGAGCCGCGCCTCATGCTCCTCGATGAACCGCTGAGCGCCCTGGACCCGGAAACGCGTGAGGGCCTTCAGCGCGAGCTCGCGCGCATCCACCGCGACCTGGGCACCACGACCCTTCACGTTACCCACGATTTTGAAGAAGCGATCGCCCTCGCTGACCGCATCGCGGTCGTCCACGAAGGGCGTGTCGTGCAGGTGGGAGAGCCGGAGGACATCTTCCGCCGGCCGGCGGATGAGTTTGTGGCCCGCTTTGTCGGCGTGCGCAACATCTTCCCAGGCGAGATTGAGCCCACCGACAGGGACGGATTCAGGACAGTGTCGCTGGACGGTCTCGACGTGGCGGCGGTGACGGAGCGGACGGGAAGTGTCCACGCCTCGCTCCGCCCGGAGGACATCGTGCTCTCCCTGGCGCCGCTCCGCTCCAGTGCCCGCAACTGCTTTCGAGGACGTATCGTGGCGATGGCCGATCGCGGCACGCTGATCCACGTCACTGTGCGTGTTCCACCGGATTTCACGTGCGTCATCACCCGCCGCTCTCTGGAGGAGATGGAGCTGCGGGAAGGCAAGGAGGTTCACATCGCGTTCAAAGCCTCGGCCGTCCACATCTTCTGAGGACCGGCCCGCGCTGAGGCTCGACTGACAGAACCCGGAATTGAGGAATACCTATGGCTCACCTAGACGCTTACAATCGCCCCATCAGCTATCTGCGCATCTCAGTCAC
>JAWLCP010000155.1:0-5440 GCA_041687115.1 Anaerolineae bacterium | reverse complement strand
TCCGGCCGGATCAGGCCGAAGGGCTCGCCCCCCGGCGGAAGCCCCGTATCCTTCAGCTTGTAGACGGCGATTCGCTCCGCGCCTGCGCTGAGGCCGAGGGCGAAACTCTGGAGAAGGAAGCTGGCCTGCTCCTCCAGGCTCACGCGCCAGCGGGGTCGGACCAGCGGCCACTCAGGGTCGCTGTCCGGAGAGGCGTTCGTCTCATTGACCCAGATCGGGTGCCCTAGACCGTGCGCCCGCAGCGCAGCACGGGCCTCGTTGATCACCTGCGGTACCGAGTCGGTCCGGAAGTAGATGTGGACCGTCGCCACGTCGAAGTAGTACCCGTGCTCCGCCGCTGTGGGATCCTGAGCGGCATAGGCCAGGAACTGACGCAGGTAGCCCCAGTCGTGCCAGAAGGTGAGCCCCGCCAGGTGAATCTGCACGTCTGGATTGACCTCGTGCGCGGCCAGGTAGGCCACCTTCAGCAGCCGGTAGTACGACTCCATCGAGCCGCACCACTCGTTTCCGTAGGTCTCCAGCTCGATGTCCGGCTCATTCCAGATCACCCAGCGGTCGATTCGCCCGGCGTAGGCCCCCACCAGTCGACGGATGAATTGGGCCCACAGGTTGCCGGGGTCATCCAGCGGAAGATCGAGCCCCATGGGGACGCCACAGGCCACCGGCCCCTCGGTGGCCCAGGCCGGCGTGTGCTTGATCAGGCCGACCACCTCACGACCGTCCTGAGCTGCCAGGGCCAGCCAGTCGTCGGGCACGTGGTCGCCGTTCCAGTCCTCGGGCCCGTTCGGCTGTAGCTCGGACCAGTAGAAGAGGATACGATCCCACCCCACCCCCGCCTCGGCCGCAGCAACCGGGTCGTGGAACGCCTCCACCGCCCCAAACCGGACGTCCGGCGGCGAGCCTTGTGCAGCCGCGGGCTCCACCAACAAAGCAGACTGAGCGACGACCAGCAGCGCCAGGATCAGGCCAAGCGCCCGGGACGGGTTCACGGCTCTGGGAGCACTTCCCTCTGGTACCATGCCCAGAACCGCTCCATCCCCTCCCTGACGGGGACGACCGGATTGTACCCCAGAAGCTCGCGGGCCTTGGTAATGTCGGCGTGGGTGATGGGCATGTCGCCCGGCTTGGGCGGCTCCTGAACGATGATCGCGTCCTTTCCCACCACGGTCTCGATCAGATGGATGAAGTCGCTCAGACAGATGGTCTCCCCGCGCCCCAGGTTGATCAACTCATAGGGCAGCTCGGCATCGAGCGCAGCCACCACGCCCGACACGATGTCGGTGATGAACGTGTAGTCGCGCCGCGATGACCCATCTCCAAACTGCCGCAGCGGGTGTCCCTCGGAGATCCACTTGGTGAAGAGATACGGGGCCATGTCCGGGCGCCCGCGCGGACCATAGACAGTGAAGAAGCGCAACCCGGTGCATTTCAGCCCGTAGAGATGGTGATATGTGTACGCCAGCACCTCTTTCGCCACCTTCGTGGCGGCATACGGCGAGATGGGCTGGCTGACGACGGCGTCCTCGCGAAAGGGGACCGGATTGTTTGCGCCGTAGACCGAGGACGACGACGCGAAGACGAAGGACGCCACATTGTGCCGGCGGGCCTCCTCCAGCACGTTCAAGGTGCCCCTGACGTTGACCGACTCATACAGCTCCGGGCGCTCGATGGAGTAGCGCACGCCGGCCATAGCAGCGACATGACAGACCTTGTCGAACCCTTCGCGGTCAAACAACCCGGCCAGGAGGGGCTCGTCTCGGACGTCGCCCTCCACGACCCGATACGCCGGGCAGGAGCCCGCCCGCTCGACGTTGGCCCGCTTCCGAACCGGGTCGTAGTAGTCGTTGAAGTTGTCCAGACCCACCACCTCATCGCCGCGGGCCAGGAGCGCCTCGGCGACGTGGCTGCCGATGAACCCTGCTGCTCCGGTGACCAGGACCTTCACGCTGCTCTCCCCTTCGTCTCAGCAGCCGGCACCGCCGCCCGATCCCGCCGGCCGGATATCCTGCACGTTGAGCTGAAGTCGCCGCTGATCATTCCACTCGTTGACCTCCAGATGGTACGCGACGTCGATCGCCCCCGGCAGCTGCCCCGCCCACGCACCCTGTCGAAAGGCGATGGCATCCCACGTCGTCCGTCCATCGGAGAGCGTCAGCTTGAGATGCCGTCCCTCCCGTCCCACAGCACGATGGCGCCACACCCGGACGTCCCGGCTGGCGAAGAGCGGCCGCGGATTGCCCCACCCACACGGCTCCAGCATCTCCAGCGCCCGCTGCACGTCCCACGACATCTCCGACAACTCGACCTCCGCGTCGATCTCCAGAGCCGGCACCAGATCCTCATCGCGAAGCTGGTCACACGCCAGGGCCCGCAGGCGATCAGCGAGACGGTCTAGATTGCGGTTGACAACCGTGAATCCCGCCGCAGCCGCGTGCCCCCCATATCGTTCCAGCAGGTCCTCACAGGCCTCCAGCGCCCGCGTCACGTCAAACCCGGCGATCGAACGACACGAACCCCTGCTGACCTGCTCCCCCACCTCCACGACGATAGCTGGACGATAGAACTCGTCCAGCAGCCGGCTGGCAACCAGGCCGACGATGCCCGAAAGGAACTCGCTGGAGGCTGCGAAAAGCAGCAGTGGGTCCTCATCAATCTCCAGCACCAGGTGGCGAGCCATCTCGTAGGCCTCATGAGTGATCTGCTGGCGTTTCCGATTGAGGCCATCCAGCTGATCGGCAAGCCGCGACGCCTCCGCCTCGTCGTCGGTCAACAGCAGCCGATACGCGATCTCGGCATCATCCAGCCGGCCGGCCGCATTCAGTCGCGGCCCCAGAATGTACCCAATGGCCGTGGCGTCCACCTCTCCAGGCCTCAGGCCGGCTTCCTCACACAGTGCCCGCAGCCCCGGACGCTCCATGCGGTTGATGCGCTCCAGCCCTTGACGGACGAGTACCCGGTTCTCGCCCCGCAGAGGCACCAGGTCGGCCACCGTGCCCAGGGCGACCAGATCCAGCAGATCACCCTCCTGGAGCGACACGTCACGTTCGGTCACTGGAATCTGGCGGTGGCTGCGCAGCAGAGCCTGCGCCAGTCGGTAGGCCACCCCGGAGCCAGCCAGCGCGTCCGTACACCCATCCGAAGACCTATTGCCGAGGGCCTGGGCCCGTTTCGGGTTGATCACGGCCACAGCCTTCGGCAGCCGCGGCCCCAATGAGTGATGGTCTGTGACGACGACGTCCAGCCCGAGCCGGCGAGCGTGAGCGATCTCATCCAACGCACGGACGCCGCAGTCGACGGTGACAACGAGGCTGACGCCGTCAGCCGCCAGTGCGCTTAGCGCCTCCTCGTTCAGACCATACCCTTCATCCATCCGATGGGGGATATAGGGTTGCACGCGGCCACCAACCGCCCGCAGCGCCTGAACCAGCAGCGCCGTGGCAGTGATCCCGTCCGCGTCGAAGTCCCCGTAGACGGCGATCTGCTCTCCGCTTCGCAGCGCCCGCCGGATTCGAGTGACCGCCTCCGTCATCCCCTCCAGCTGAAAGGGGTTGGCCGTGTCCACACCGCCGTCCAGAAAGGCGGCCACACCCTTCGAATCCCGGATACCGCGAGTGTAGAGGGCCTGCACAAGCAGTGGATGCAAGTGCGGGAATTGAGAGAGGTGGCTGGAGGGAGCCGGAGGAGCGACCTGCCAGCGCTTAGGTGACGATGCCATACAGACAAAAGGAAAAGCCCTTCACCACCACTGGAGAGGGCTCTTCCATGCTCCTACCTGGGCGAGAAACTAGATCCAGCCCTGATTCTTGCAGAAGTCGGTCAGCCAGGGAATCTCGACCCACTCGCCCTGGTAGGCCTTGACCGCGGGATAGAGCAGAACGAGCCATATGAAGGGAGCCACGCAGCTCAATATGACGGTGACGCCCAGGATGATGCTCACAACGGTGAGCACCACGTTGGCGGCCAGCGATTGCACGGCGTGGTAGCGGACGAACGGTCGGTCCTTCTGCGGCTCAATCAACAGCGCCACGATGGCCAGTATCCAGCCGACCCAGGGGAGCCAGCTAAGCAGCCCCCACAGCTTATCGTCCTGGGTCACCTCCCCTGCGACTTCCTCCATGATCTCTTCTTCTTCCATTGGGACACCGGCGTTTTCTTCCACCATATCGACCTCCTTGAGTTGTGTGCGACGTCTAGACGAGGGTTCTTGGGAAATGTGCCGACTAAGGCCGCGGATAGGACCGGCTGTTCAAACGAGCCGGAAGCCCCTCGGACAGCCCATTGAGAGGCTGTCGGGTCTGTTCCATTCGCTTGCCTCACTCAGAAGCATTTTATCAAACGACGGCGAGAATGTCAATTGACTGCTCGCAGCTGGCCTGCAATCCAGACCTTCATCCTCTATCCAACAGGGAGTTCCGGTTCTTGACCGGCCTGCCAGCTTCGCACTTCGGCAGGAGCTTCCAGTTAGTCCGTGACGGGTGTGCCGAGACGCACGACTTTCTCCAGCCCCTCGCCCGCATCGACCACCGCGTTGCAGGTATCAACCACCCGCTCAGCCCGTTTGACCACTCGCCCGTAGTCGACGTCCTGATGCCCCGTCACGACCACCACGCAGTCGGCGGCTGAGATCTCTTCATCGGTCAGCGAGACCGACTCCAGCACAACGTTCTCCCGGTGAAAGACGTCATTCCCGACGTGGAACCGTGGAACGTAAGGATCGTGGTAACACACTGCGGCCCCTCGGGTCAACAGGAGTTCGATGACGCGCCTGGCGGGGGAGTTGCGCGGATCGTCTACGTCGGGTTTGAACGCCACCCCCAGCACCAGCACCCGAGCATCCTTCAACGGCAGTCCTCCCCGGGACAGCGCCTCCGTCACCAGCTCGACCACGTGGTAGGGCATGGCCTCGTTGACCTCCGCGGCCAGCTCGATGAACTTGGTGTAGAAATCGTACTCGCGAGCTTTCCAGAAGAGGTAGTAGGGATCGACCGGGATGCAGTGTCCACCCACCCCGGGCCCGGGATAGAAGGGCATGAAGCCAAAAGGCTTCGTCTCGGCCGCCTCGATCACCTCCCACAGGTCGATCTCCATCCGCTCCGCCAGCAGCGCCAGCTCATTGACCAGCGCGATGTTGACAGCCCGAAAGGTGTTCTCCAGCAGCTTCGTCATTTCGGCCGCGCGGGTGGAGGAAACGGGATGGACGAGCGCTCCCATCTGCCGCAGCAAGCTGGTGGTCAGGTCGGTGCTCTCCGGCGTGAGTCCGCCCACCACCTTCGGCGTGTTGTACGCCGTCCACTGTTTGTTGCCCGGATCGATGCGCTCCGGCGAGAAGCCGAGGAAGAAATCCTCCCCCGCCTTCAGCCCACTCTTCTCCAGGATCGGCAGAACGACCTCCTCCGTCGTGCCCGGATAGGTGGTGCTCTGCAACACCACCAGCTGTCCC
>JAWLCP010000154.1:0-5446 GCA_041687115.1 Anaerolineae bacterium | reverse complement strand
ACGCACGTCACGACTTCTTCTTCGCCGATACGGATCTGCAGCCCTGTGGCGAGTACGCCTATCGGGTCGGGCCGCGGGATCTGCTCGGCCAGGCAGTGCAACAGAGCACCTACGTGATGGGGTCCGCGCCGGACACGATGCCCCCTGCCGCCCCCGTCGTCCTGACGCCGACGGTCGACCATGTCGACGGGGACGTGACCATCACCTGGCGGCGCGTAACCGACGCGGAGCGGTATTTCGTCTACCGGAGCGAGGTGATGACCGCCGCGTGGCCCGGCCTGGCCGACTGCGCGGCGACACCCTGCTGGACGAAGATGGCCACGCGGACGACCGCCCTGCGGGAGATGAGCTGGGTCGACACCGGCGCCGACTACGAGCAGCGCTACTGGTACGTCGTCCGGGCTGAGGACCAGCCGTGCGGCGCCGATGATCCGCCGAATCTCAGCGCACCCTCGAACGCGGTCACCGCGATCCTGCACGATCGAGAGCCCCCGAACAACCCCACCGTCCACCTGGAGGGGACGACGATTGAGATTCACCCCGACCTGGACGATGCCACCCACTCGCTGCTCTACGCCACGTTCGACGACAACCCGTGGGATGGCGTAACCCCGAAGAAGAAGCTGCTCGTGGCGGAGATCCCCACGACGACCACCACGATCGATCTGCAGTCATATTACACGCCGGCGGTGCCCGTGAGCTACTCCGTGTGGGTCCAATCCGTGGACGCTCACGGCAACCGCAGCGCGCTGACGCCGCCGGAGGGCGGCGGGCCCACGCAGCCGCTCTGCCCCAGCGACCCGCTCACCCTGACCCGGCCCGCCATCGGAGGCATCACCACGGAGGACGGCGGCACGCACGGATACACCGCCGTCATCACCTGGAGCGCGCAGACGGACCTACCCCAATTGCAGGGCTACCGCGTCTACCGCCGCGTCGGACAGGGAGTCCGCGAGGAGATCACGCCGGACATGCTGGACCGCGACCAGACCGCGTTCCGGGACACCACGGTGGAGCCCGGGATTCTCTATTACTACCTGGTGGGGGCGGTGCGGACCAACGTGTGCAAGGAGTTCATCGGCGAGGACGCGATCACGTCCCAGCCGCGACTGTACAAGATCTCGCCATCGCTGGGGACCTGCCAGGAGCTGGCGTTCGGGCTATTTTGGGACAGCGTGAGCTTCAGCGCCGAGCAGGGTACCCTCCTACACTGGTACCATCCCTACGAGGACGAGTACCCGATGCGGGCCGTCGTCTACCGCAGCCTCAGCGAGAACGGGAACTACGTCGCCATCACGCCACCCTTCGACAGCCTGGCGGGCCAGTATCTGGACGCCGAGGCGGCCCACGACGGCTACTGGTACGTGGTGACGATGCTCGACTGGGCCACCGGCGAGATCCTCTATACGACCTCACCCACGACGCCCCAGACCACGACCGCCGGCAGCGGGGTGGGGGATCACCTGGCCTCGAGCCTCGATGAGCTGAGCCTCTCCAGCGGCATGCCGGCGAGCCCGGAGGGCGGCGGGTCGAGCTTCGTCCAACGAGAGCTCTCGGACGCGCGGCTCGCACAGGCTGTGGTTCCCTCGTCCGACGGCGCGAGGCTCCAAGAGATCGACATTCCTGCTTACATGGATACGTATGTCGCGAAGGAAGACCCCGGAGAGAACTTCGGCGACGAGGAAGTCCTCGGCGTGTGGCATTCCAGCGAAGCGGGGGTCGAGGCCCACGCGCTAGTGCAGTTCGATCAATCGGAGCTACCAGCCGACGCCGTGATCGACGGCGCTGCCTTCCACGCCTACAATCTGGGCGAGCTCGCTCAAGGTGATGGGCCGATTCAGCTGCACCGCATCACGGAGGCCTGGGAAGAGATGGAGACGGTGTGGTCGGATCGTCCGCTGCTGGCCGATGCGCTGGTGACGGCCACGGTGGGGACGTCGTCCGGCTGGGTCGGGTGGGAGGTCACCCCGCTGGTCGAGGCGTGGCAGGATGGCACCCATGCCAATCACGGGATCGCCATGGTGCCGGCAGGCGAGAGCCCGGTCGTGCAGCGAGGTTTCGCCAGCAGGGAGGAGGGCCACGCGCCTTATCTGCACATCGAGTACACGCCGCTTCCGCAGACGCTCCTCTTCGGCAGCGGGGACGGCAACCTCTTCGAGGTGACCGGCGTGACCTACGCGCCCGGCTCGACGTCCGACTGCCTCACGGGCAGCGGCTCCGTGTCGCTGGGGGGTGCGGGCCTGCCGACCTACGATCGAGCGGTCAGCTTCTCGTGCATCCAGGCCGATATCGAGAGCGGCGTGGTCAGCAGCGGCGTCGCCACCGCGACGCTGCCCTCCGCCATTGCCGTCGCGTACCCGGACGGCCTGAGTTACGACGTCGCGTCCCTGTATATGGACGAGACGACCGCCTGGGGGCAGGTCAACCTCACGCTGCCGGACGGGATCGTTTTCCATTACGCCGGCACGCGCTATGACCCACTCCCATTGACGGATGCCATCCTCCACCAGGATCTGTCGTTCGATGCCCATCGTGCCTGGTCAGCCAGCTGCCACGACCATCCACCCACCTACGCCTTCCAGACGGATCCGCTGCCGCTGCGCCTGGTGCCCCTCGGCCCCGTGACGTTCACGCACGAGACGGTGAACCTCGGACAGACGTGCACCCAGTACGTGGATCGGTACACTGAGCCCGCGGCACCGCCGCCTGAGGTTGGCCCCACGCCGGTGGCCAACCACGGATACCTGAGCGCGACGTACACGTCCACGCAACCCATCTACCTCTATCCCAACGGGCTCTCCGGCACCTTCAGCACCGACGAGATGTTCTCCTACACCACCTTGAGCCCGTACGGATTCCAGATCACGGCGCGCGGCGCCACCTTCGGGGTCAGCCAAGGGCGTATCGGGTCCGGCAAGTTGTTCGAGACCAGCCTCGAGCTGGATTACTACGACGTCCCGGCGGACAGGACGCCCCACGGGGGCAGCATCATGGTGGATACGCCGGACCGCACGTTCCGCGGCAGCGCTAATCACCTGGCCATCGGGCCCGGCGGCGCGCTCTCCGGGCAGATCTGGGCTGGGGACAACCCGCCGTCGCCGGTCATCTGGATGGGGGGCGGGTTCATCCTCCAAGAGGAGTACTACCAGCTGTATATCCCACCCGCCGAGACCGCTGCGACAAGGACCCCCTGGCAGGAGGTGGTCGCCAGCTGGGCCAATGATCCGACCGTGGAGGCGGGGCTCAACCTGGTCAAGGACCAGGTCGACTTCACCTGGGAGCACTGTGCGGGGGAATGCGCCAGTCCGACGGTTATCACGTTCCCCGAGGGGGTGGGCGCGGATCTCTACCTGCGCCGCGGCGGCGTGACCGACCTGCTGGAGGCCACGATCTCACCCGACAGCGGTGTGACGGCCGATATCTACGGCTACGAGCACATGTTCCGGGCGTTCCGTTTCGCGTTCTGCGAGAACCTTATCTACGACTCTGAGGTCGAGGCGGACGTCTACCTCCCCTGGCCCGCAGACGTCACCGTCCCCCTCATCGATATGAGGATCGACGAGCACAACGCCTGCGTGAACGGCGGCACGGTGCGGGGCGACGCAGACCCACTAACGCCCGCTTACTGGGACGTGGATCTGCATCCCCGAGGCGTCGAGTACCGGCCCCTGGACGCGTGTGAGCGCCACATGTGGATCGGCGGCACCATGGACGTGCCGCACCTGGCGCCGCCGGGCGACTGGGGCGCGGCGCCCATCCCGCTGGAGATCAGCTTCGAGCCCGACGGGGCCTTCCACGATGTGAACCCGGTGCACAACCAGGCCACCTATCTACTGGACGGCTTCGACTTCCTGCTCAGCGACCTGAGCCTGAGCAGGGTCGGCGACGATCCGGATTGCGTGACGGAGGCCACGCTCGCGCAGCCGCCGGACAACGACTGGAACCAGCGCGGGTTCGTGGCGCTGGAGGGCAGCACGTTTGCGCCGGTCTTCGGGACGCTCAAGGCGAAGGGCAGCCTGGTTGACAGGCCGCGGGTCATCGTGCTCGGTTGGGACGACTACATGGGATTCTCGGCCCAGCCGCGGGCCCTGCGGATCTGGACGGCGGCCCCAGGTGTCACCTGGGATTTCGACTTGGTGTACGCTCAGCACCACAACACCG
This sequence comes from Anaerolineae bacterium, assembly GCA_041687115.1. Lineage (GTDB taxonomy): Bacteria > Chloroflexota > Anaerolineae > B4-G1 > B4-G1 > SKLM01. Next base: position 1,285 of record JAWLCP010000154.1, on the reverse strand, counting down.
CCGAGCAGCGAGGCACGTTCGCGGGCTTCCGAGGCAAGCGCGACCTCGAGGTCGTCGACCTCGATCAGGCCCTGGTCCTCAACTCGTGGAGCGCCGACGCGCGTGGCGCCGATCTGTTGCTGGGCCTGTCCTCCGGGGCTGGGGTGTTGCGCGCCCTGGCCGAGACGACGGTCTCCCTGCCGCCTGAGCTCAGCGGCCCCCTGGTTACGACGATGACCACGTGGGCTGACAAGTTCGGCATGGACGTGGCCTACATCGACGTGCTCACCGCGACGTGGTCGCAGTTTGGGAACCGCGGCTACACCCAGACCACCGAGATGATCGACGCGTGGGCCGACACGCATGGCGACGACGAGATCCCCGACGTCCCCACCAGCGGTGCCACGAAGGGAGACTTGAGGGATTGGGGCCTGCAGCTCGACAGGATGCGGGGCAAGGTCGGCTGGACTCAGGACGAGGCCAGCGAGGACTGGCACTTCGAGGAGTTGCGTGCCTCCCTCTGGCTGGACGTCAAACGGCCTGGGGACGACGGGACGCTGCTCCACGCGGATCGGATGACTCTCTATGTGACCCGCGACGGCGACTACGTGCTGGAGGCGAAAGGCATCGCGTGCGACGTCTATGTCTATGCGGTGAAGAATGTCGACGCCATCCTGGCGATCAACCCCAACGAACCCACGTTTGAGGCCGGATTGACGCTCCACGACTTCAGGGTGGAGGGGGTGATCGCTGAGCGCGCTGCGGCTGTGCTCGGCTTGGGCCGCGATCTCTTCTACGTGGGGGTCCTCGTCGACGACGCGCATCCCGAGTACGCGATCGCGGGGAAATGGAGGATGGGCGGTGCGTTCCTGTTCGGCTCGATCGACCCCGGGAGCCATGTGCTGCGGAACACGGGCTTCAAGAGCGTCCTGGAGGACATCGGCGCCACCGGGGCCAGCCAGGGCAACGGTCTGGATGATCAGGGCCGCCTGGTCGGAGCCTACATCCGCGTCTACGGCGAGGTCCCAATCTACGACTACGGTTGCATGTTCCGGGTCACCGCCGGTGGCGAGATCGCGGCCTGGTACTTCGCCGAGGTGGAAGGTGCCAACGCCGGATGCTCCCGGTACGGGGGGCGGCTGCGCGGGTACATCCACGGCAAGCTCCTGTGCGTCGTCTCCGCTCGGGGGGACCTGACGCTGGAGATCTATCGGGTCCCGCCCGCCCATGGCGGGGGCTGCGGCGAGGCGAGCATGCGAGGCCAGTTCTGGGCCGCAGGGGGCCTGGGGTTCTGCGAGCCGGAGAC
>JAWLCP010000153.1:0-5447 GCA_041687115.1 Anaerolineae bacterium | reverse complement strand
TCGTGTGCGGTCAGGTCAAGCTGAACGGGCGTGACGGAGATGATACCGTGCGCGATGGCCCAGATGTCGGTCCCCTCCTCCTCGACCCCCGTCGGCTCCGGCCCCCCGATCCAGTAGTAGGGCTTTCCCCGCGGATCGAGGCGGCGCACCAGTTGGTCATGATAGACCCGGAGCCCCATTCGCGTGACCTGGACGCCCGCTATCTCGTCGGCGGGAAGGGAGGGGACGTTGACGTTGAGCAACACGTCCCTGGGGAGGCCGTGCTCCAGGACCTGGCGGCCGAGGCTGGCTGCGAAACGCGCCGCGACGGTGAAGTCGTCGTCCGCTCGGGAGTTGAGGGAGACCGCGATGGCCGGTGTGCCGGCGATGGTCGCCTCCATGGCGGCGGTGACGGTGCCCGAGTAGGTGACATCGTGGCCGAGGTTAGCGCCGCTGTTCACGCCCGAGATCACCAGATCGATGGGCTCCTCGACGAGGCCCAGGAAGGCCAGGGCGACGGCGTCTGAGGGGGCCCCGCTGGTGGAAAGCGCCGGCGTGTCGTCGGCCAGGACGATCCCGTCCACGCGCAGCGGCTTGTGCATGGTCTTGACGTGCCCGGAGGCGGACCAGTTGTGGCTGGGGGCCAGAACGGTGACCCTGCCGATATCGGTGCATGCCTTCTTCAGCGCCAGCAGCCCGGGTGCTCGGATGCCGTCGTCGTTGGTCACCAGCACGTGGGGTCTCTGTGGTGTCACCGATTGTTTCCTTTGTCGTGGTCGGGGAGCTACTCGCGCTGTCGCGGGACGACCGAGACGGTGACCAGGTTGCTCTTCGTCTCGTTGCCCGCTGCGTCGACGGCGACGACGTAGAACGTGTGCTGTCCGAGGCCGGCGGGTGTCCAGTTGACGTTGAAGGGGGGCACCTGGCGCACAGCGAAGGGCTGGAGATCCCCAGGCTCTCCGGCCTTGCTCCCGGCGTAGGCATAATACTCGACCCGGTCCATCGAATAGTCGTCGACCTCCGCATTGATGTTGACCCACTCGTGGTATCCCAGCTGATACTGAGAGCCCTCAGTCGGGTAGTTGAGGTGGACGGTGGGTGGGATGTTGTCCACGGTCACCTGGATGGTGGTCTCTCGTAAGTTTGAAGCGTGGTCGACGACCTGCAGCCGCAGGCTGTACAGCCCATCCAGCCCACTCGTGTCCCAGTTCTCCAGCAGCCCATGGTCCACCTGCTCCCCATGATCGGGCCCAATCTGGATCCACTCGGTGGGGTTAAGCCCCTTGCCGAAGACGAGCCGGTAGAAGTTGAAGTCGCCGCCCCGCGCGTTGCCGACCACGGGGACGACCCCGCCAACGTACGCGTAGGACTCCGGAGAGACGATGGACACCTCCGCGTCGGTCCGCGAGGGCCCGTAGATGGTGTCGTACTCGCTGGGCGGCGTCTCGGGACGGGACTCCTCCGGGAGGCTGGCGATCCAGCTTTCGGCCTCGGGTGGGTAGACCTGGTAGACCTTCTCCTCGCACAGCTCTGGCGGCGTATGGACGGTGCACAGCCGTCCGGTCTCGCGGTTAACGTGGAACGTATGATGGATGTCGCACGTCTCCGTCGGCTCTGTGCCGGGGATGAAGAGCTCGGTCACGGTGGGGCAGTGGCCGGTGGCCTGCTTGCCAGAGACGGCGCAGACGGACCGCTCGACCAGCCCCTCCGGCCGGACGAAGGAGACGGCGGGCTTGTCCTGCAGGGCGTACTCCATCACAGCGTTCCAGATCGGGCCCGCGCCACGGATCCCGGGGAGGTTGTTCATCATGTGGTTGTCGGTGTTCCCGACCCACGCCCCGACGGCCAGCTGCGGGGTGTACCCGATGGTCCAGGCGTCGCGGAAGTCGTTCGTGGTGCCGGTCTTCGCCGCCGCGGGCCGGTCGTTGGAGAGCTCCAGGGGGTTCGGGTGGCCCATCGCGGCCCAACGGGACTGCCGGTCGGAGAGAATATCGTTCATCAGGTAGGCCAGCTGCGGCGAGAGGATGGTGTCACTCTCGGGCTGGTCATACCTGTAGAGCACGTTCCCCTGGCGGTCCTCCACCCGCAGGATGGTGACCGGGTCGAGCTGTCGATAGCCGGGTCGCGCGTCCTCCGCGGGCACGGGAGCGCCGTACATGCGCCCGTTGTTGGCGAACACGCTGAAGGCGTAGACCATGTCGAGGAGGTGCACCTCGCCCCCGCCCAGCGTCAGGCTCAAGCCGTAATAGTCGAGGCCCCTGTCGAGGGTATTGATGCCCATGCGGTGGGCGGTGCGAATGACGTTGTCGATGCCGGCGATCTCCAGCGCCGCGACGGCGGGTATGTTGTAGGAGCGCGCCAGGGCCAGTCGCAGTCGCTGTGGCCCGTGATACTTCCGGTCGTAGTTCTCCGGCACGTAGGGCGTGCCGCTGGACTGACGGAAGGCCTGTCGCACGTCGAGGAACATATGGGCCGCGTTGTAACCCTGGGAGAGCAGCGTCACGTACGTGAAGGGCTTGAAGGAGGACCCCGGCTGGCGTCCCAGCCCGTCCACAGCGACGTTGTACTGCCCATCTATCGACTCGTCCCAGTAGTCGAGGCTCCCGATCAGGGCCAGGATCTCCCCGGTGGCCGGCCGAAGGACCACGATCGAGGCATTATTGACGTCGTGGTCCCGGCCCACCTGGTAGGCGGCCAGGGGGGGGAGGTACTGAGCTGCCTCACAGCCGTTCGCGACCGCCTCCTGGATGACGGTCGTCTGGTCCTCGCCGGAGAGGCGGCGGATCTGGGCCTGGGCCGCGCACTGGGCCTGTTCCTGGAGATCCAGGTCGACGGTGGTGTAGACCTGCAGCCCGCCGCGGTAGAGCGCCTCGGGCCCCACCTCGGGCATCTGCTCCAACTGCCTGCGCACGTAGACGGAGAAATGAGGGGCCTTCATGTCGAACCGCTCGGCCGACTGCGCGCGGGCCAGATCCCACGGTTCTTCCTTGGCGCTGGCAGCTTCCTGGGGCGTGATGTAGCCATCGCGCATCATGGCGTCCAGCACGAGCCCCTGGCGTGTACGAGCCATCTCGGGGTTGTCGAACGGGTTCATCCGCGGGTACTGGGGGATGGCCACCAGCGTCGCTGCCTCTGAGAGCGTCAGGTCGCTGGCGCTCTTGCCGAAGTAGACCTGAGCGGCCGCCTCGATGCCGTAGGCGAGATTCCCGTAGAAGTTGGTGTTCAGGTACCACTCCAGAAGTCGCTCTTTGCTGTACTTCTGGGTGATGCGGAGCGAGAGCAGAATCTCGGTGATCTTCCGATCGTAGTCCTCCCAGCCGGGCCCCTCTGCACCCACGTACCGGCGTTCTCTGTCTATGACGATGTTTTTGATCAGCTGTTGCGTGATCGAGGACCCACCCTGAATCTCCTGCCCGCGGACGTCGGCCCAGAAGGCGCGGGCGATGCCGCGGGGGTTGAAACCGGGATTCTCCCAGAATGAGCGGTCCTCGCTGGCCACCGTCGCGTCGATGAGGTCGTCCGGGAGGTCATCCAGCGATGCCCACACGCGCTCGCCGCCGGTGGGGTCGATCAGCTTGGCGATGACGTGCTGTCCAGTGCGGTCGTAGATCTGGGTGGTCTCGAAGTTCCGCTCGGCCGCCTCGATCTCCTCGGGCTCGGGCAGATCGCGGGTGAAGTAGGAGTAGGCGCTGGCGACGGCGCTCACGCTCCCCACCACGGACGCAGAGATGACGATCAACACCGCCAGGAGCACGACGGCGAGGACGCGAATAACTTGACGGACGCCGGACCGCTCCTGGTCGCGTCGTTCTCTGTGGCGGCGCAGGGCAAGATGACGGACTGTTCCTTTGGATGTCGTCATAAGAACCACCTGGATATCACGAGGTCGATCCTCCTCTCAAGATCGAATTTACATCCTACCAGAAGCGATGCTGGTTGGCAAGTATTTGCTTCCTCTCTCCTCTCCAATCGATGAATGTTTGACACCTACCCCACGCCGTGGTATCATTTGTGTTCACTTCTTAGCACTCTGCTTTTCAGAGTGCTAACGTTACGGATAGCCATGGACACCAGACAGGAGCTTACGGCGCGGCAGCGGACCATATTGGGGCTCACGGTACGAGAGTATGTCAAGACCGCCTCTCCGGTGAGCTCGCGGGCGCTGGTTGAGCGGTACGGCCTGCCGGTCAGCTCGGCTACCGTGCGCAACGAGCTGGCCTATCTGGAGGAGACCGGCCATCTCACCCATCCGCACACCTCCGCAGGCCGGGTGCCGACGCACGAGGGCTACCGGTACTTCGTCGAGCGATTGCTGGGCGAGGTCGAGTTGCCCCTACGGGAGCGGCTGACGATCGTTCACCAGTTTCATCAGGCGCGTCAGAACCTGGAGCAGTGGATGCCGCTGGCGGCTTCCACGCTGGCGCGCACGGCTCAAGGCGCGGCTCTGGTGACGGCCCCCCGATCCGAGAGGGCACGTTACAAGCACCTGCAGCTCATCGCGACGGAGGGCCTCGGCGTGCTGCTGGTCCTGGTGCTGCACGGCGGTATGGTCAAGCAGCGTATGCTTACGCTGGCTGAGCCGTCGACGCAGCGGGAGCTTGCCGAGGCTAGTGATCGGCTGAACCAGGTCTGCTCGGGGTTGACCGGTCCTGAGATCGAAGTGCAGGTGACCCAGCTCCCACGTCTCGAGGGGGAGGTGGCCACGCTCGTGTCCGACATTATGGACCGCGTCGACACACAGTGGAGCGGAACCATATACAGCGACGGGTTGAGCGAGATGCTGCAGCAGCCGGAGTTCTCCGAAGCGGAGAGAGCTCAGGAGCTGGTACAGGTGATGGAGGAGCGCAGCTTCCTGAGAATGGTGATCGAGCAGGCCCTCGGTCCAGAAGTGGGTCACGTCCGAGTGCTGGTCGGCGGAGAGGGGGAGTGGGACCAATTGCGCGCGTGCAGTCTGGTGCTGACGCGCTACGGCGTGACGGATTTCACGACCGGAGCGCTGGGGGTGGTGGGGCCGACGCGAATGTCCTACGGCCGTGCCATCTCCGCGGTGCGTTTCGTCGGAGGGTTGCTGTCTGACCTGGTACAAGATGTGTATGCGTTGGAGGGGTCCGAGGAACGAAGGAGCCAGGAACTCGAGGGGGATCGACAAGGAGGCCAACATGGCGGATAACGAGACAAGGGAGAAGGAAGCCCAGGTTACTGAGGAGGAGAAGGAGGTCGTCGAGCAGGCAGACGCCGCCGGGTCGACAGAGGCTGTCGCGGAGGCGGAGGCTATGGAGGAGGCGGAAGCTGAGGAGCTGAGCGAGGTCGAGGAGCTGCAGGAGGAGCTGGAGGAGGCGAGGGCGCAGGCGGAGGAGTACCTCGACGGGTGGCGACGCGCTCAGGCAGAGTTTTCCAACTACAAGAAGCGTCAGCGAGCCGAGCAGGCGAAGATGCAGGAGCTGGCCAACGCAGGCCTGCTGCGGAAG
>JAWLCP010000152.1:0-5524 GCA_041687115.1 Anaerolineae bacterium | reverse complement strand
GAGGCGCGGGCCGTTGTGGGTGAGGCGCACACTCATCGGCTGGTCGGGGAACGCCTTCAAGGTGCGCTCGCCGTCCAACGCGATTGTCGAATGGATGGCCTCCAACGAGACCTCGTCGCCCACGCGCAACGTCTGGTGCTCGCTGATGCAGACGGGGATGACCAGGCCGGGCGCGACCGGGGCCATGACCCAGGTGCCCTCGGGACCCAGCTTGAGATGCATCCCCTGCTCGTCTCGGGGCCCGATCAGACGAAACTGACTGCCGATGGCCGACATGCCGATGCTGTCCGGCTCGGTGCGAGCGAGGACGATCTGGCAGATCTGCGAGGGGTCCCACAGGGCGCGACTGGCGATGAAGAGGCTCCTCGTAACCACCACATCGACGAGGGCAATGTCGACCAGCTCGCCGTCCCGATAGATCTCGAGCTGTTTGGCGACGCAGCTGACCTGCTCCACATCGACGTCGCCGTTGGCGACGAGACCGGCGGTGAGGCCGGCCACCGTCCCCTCGACCAGGGTAGGGACGACGTTGTTGGTCCCTGTGGAGACGGCGACCAGGGGAACGCCACCACACCCCTTGGCGACGGCGCGGTTGGTGCCATCGCCGCCCAGGGTGATGATGCAAGGGACGCCCATGTCGCGGAACCGGCGGCCGGCCTCCACGGAGTCGCGTTCGTCGGCACGAACCTTCATGTCCAAGAAGGAGACCTCGAGGGACACCGCAAGGTTCTTGAGCGCGTGCTCCCCCAGGCCGTAGTAGTCGGGCATGAAGACGACGTGCTCGATCCCCATGGCGTCGAGCGCGACCAGGAGGCGATGGAGAATGTTGACCTTCTCGTTGTTGTCGAAGACCGAGCTGCGGGCGACGAGGCGGCGAATGTCCTTACCCGAAGCGGGGTTGGCGATGATTCCTACGGTTGACACAGGGTACCCTCCTGTCGAGGTTCACAAGGGGAGTCGTCCTCCTGCCCGGAGGACGACTCAGGGTGATCGCATCCGGCGATCTAGAAATGCACCTTGTCACTCTGAATGACCAGATGGAGCGAAGGATCCCCGCCCTGGAACCGGGGGTACGGGATTGCCCATCACGCCGCTGCTGATGGTGCAACGGACGTTTTGGACTGGATGGTTGAGTCCCTGACCAGGTTGGAGATCCCTTCGCTCCACGTCGCTACGCTCCGCTCCGCTCGGAATGACAGGAGCGCGTGCCCATATGGACTGACGCGGCAGACGACCCGCCTGCGGTTGCCTTCATCCCCTATCCGGCCACCGTCCTGACGGCGGCGACGATGTCCTCCACGCTGGGGAGATACTCCTGCTCCAGCGCCGGGCTGAAGGGCACCGGCGTATGCGGCGGCGTGATCATCTGGGGTGGCGCATCGACGAAGCCGAAAGCCTTGGTCATGCCGAGGGCGACCAGATCCGTCGCCATGTTGCAGCGGGGATTGTCCTCGTCCACGACGATCAGGCGATGCGTCTTCTTGATGGAGCTCACGATGGTGTCCTCGTCGAGGGGTGAGAGCGTCCGAGGATCGATGACCTCCACCTCAATACCCTCTCCGGCCAATTGCCCGGCGGCCTCGAGCGCCAGGTGGACCATACGGGCGATGGCGACGACGGTCACATCGCTGCCCTCGCGCTTGACGTCGGCCTGGCCCAGCGGCACGATGACCTCGCCCTCCGGCACCTCGCCCTCCACGTCATAGAGCAGCTTGTGCTCGAAGAAGAGGACCGGATCGTCGTCGCGGATAGCGGCCGCCAGCAGCCCCTTCGCATCGGCCGGCGTAGAGGGCACGACGACCTTGAGACCCGGCATGTGGGTGAAGACGGAGTAGTGGGAGGTGGAATGCTGGGCCGCTGCCCCGAACCCGGCGCCGATCATGCTGCGGATGACGACGGGCACCTTCGCCTTGCCACCGAACATGTAGCGCAGCTTCGCACCCTGGTTGAAGATCTGGTCCATGCAGACGCCGAAGAAGTCGATGAACATCATCTCGGCGATGGGCCGGAGTCCGCTGGCCGCGGCGCCCACCGCGGCGCCGATGAAGGCCGACTCGCTGATCGGCGTATCGAGGACGCGATCGCGACCGAACTCCTTGGCCAGGCCGGCCGTGACGCCCATGACGCCTCCCCACGCCTCCTCTCCCTCGCCTTCTACGTGCGGCAGCTCCGCGCCGCCGGCCACATCCTCGCCCATAAGAATCACGGTAGGATCGCGGCGCATCTCCAGCCGCAGCGCCTCGTTTATGGCTTCGCGAAATGTCAACGTTCGATCTGTCATCATCAGCCTCCTGTTAGCGGTAGCTCACGTAGACGTCGGTGGTGAGTTCTTCCGGATCGGGCATGGGGCTCTCCTCGGCGAACTCGACAGCCTCGTCGATGGCGTTCTTGACCTTCTCATCGATCTCGTCCAGCTCCGCCTGGGATATCAGCTCTCGCTCGAGGACGTTCTGGCGGAACTTGTCGATGGGATCGCGCTGGCGGAACTCCTCGCGCATCTCGTCGGTGTAGTAGGTCACGGCATCGCCCTCAAAGTGGCCATAGTAGCGGAAGGCCTTGCATTCGACCAGGCTCGGCCCCTCGCCCCTGCGGGCGCGTTTCACCGCCTCGCCGACCGCCTCGGCGACGGCGAAGGCGTCGGTTCCATCCACCGATAGGCCGGGCATGTTGTAAGCCGTGGCCCGGTCGGCGATGTCCTTGACCGAGGCATGATACTCGACCGGGGTCGACTCGGCGAAGCCGTTGTTCTCGCACACGAAGACGACGGGCAGGTTCCAGATCGATGCCAGGTTCATCGACTCGTGCATGGTGCCCTGCTCCGCGGCCCCATCGCCGAAGAAGCAGATGGTGACGTGATCCTTACCCAGCACCTTGGCCGTGAGGCCCGGGCCGCAGGCCAGCGGACCGCCGCCTCCGACGATGCCGTTGGCGCCCATCATCCCCTTTTCCACGTCGGCGATGTGCATGGAGCCACCCTTGCCCTTGCACGAGCCGGTGGCCTTCCCATACAGCTCGGCCATCATCTCCTTGACGTCGACGCCCTTGGCGATGCAGTGACCGTGCCCGCGGTGGGTGGAGGTAATGTAGTCGTCGTCGGTCAGCTGGGAGCAGACGCCTACGGCGATGGCCTCCTCACCGGCGTACAGGTGGACGAATCCAGCCAGTTTTCCCGCAGCGAACAGCTCACTGACGCGATCCTCAAACGCGCGGATGGTGCGCATCCGCTCGTACATCCAGAGAAGCTCTTCCTTGCTATACTCAGCCATAGTGTTCCTCCTCAAACAAGCTCTTGTGAGATATTGACCGATCCAAGGTTACCTTCAAACGACATCTCGGTTCCTCCACTCGACTCGATAAGCGACCTCCTTTCCAGCTTGAGAGATTCGATTCATGCGTGACCTCGCTCGAGGGCGTAGGTCTCGCTCCGTCTGCTTCAGAGAGTCCAGCGGTCTTACCGAGGACCCGGTGTCAGGGATGCATCGTGGGCTCCGCGCCAATCTCCTCGCCGATGTGGACCGGCTCCCAGATCGCGCGCAGGGGCCAGATGTCGACGTAGTTGTAGGCGCCTTTCTGCTCCCTGGGGCCGAACCTGCCGCCCTGGAGGCTCTCGAATCCCTCCTCGGTCAGCACGTCGACGGCCTCGCCCACGTCGTCCACCAGGAAGTTCAGGTGGTGAAGCCCCTCCCCGTGCTCATCCAGCCAGTCCCGGTAGATGGAGGGCCCCTCAACGGGCTGGACCAGCTCCAGCTGCACGTTGCCGACCTGGACCAGGGCGATCCTCTCGCGCGCCCAGGCCGGCTCGCCGCGGTAGGTGCGGTCGTAGACGAGGGGGTACTCCCATTCGTAGATGGCCCAGGGCCCGATCCCCAGGATGGTCCAGTAGTTCTCGGCCACCTGTTCCAGATCCTCAACCACGATGGCGACCTGGTTGATGCCCTGGCACTTGATCTTCGCGGGACTCTCCTCCTCTGTGTCCGGGTGCATCGTGGGCTCCGCGCCGATCTCCTCGCCGACGTGGACGGGCTCCCAGATGGCGCGCAGGGGCCAGATGTCGACGTAGTTGTAGGCGCCTTTCTGCTCCCTGGGGCCGAACCTCCCGCCCTGGAGGCTCTCGAATCCCTGCTCGGCCAGCACGTCGACGGCCTCGTCCACGTCGTCCACCAGGAAGTTCAGGTGGTGAAGCCCCTCCCCGTGCTCATCCAGCCAGTCCCTGTAGATGGAGGGTCCCTCAACGGGCTGGACCAGCTCAAGCTGCACGTCACCCACCTGGACCAGGGCGATCCTCTCGCGGGCCCAGGCCGGCTCGCCGCGGTAGGTGCGGTCGTAGACCAACGGGTACTCCCAGTCGTAGATGGCCCATGGCCCAATCCCCAGGATGTTCCAGTAGTTCTCGGCCACCTGTTCCAGATCCTCAACCACGATGGCAATCTGGTTGATGCCCTTACACTTGATCTTAGCAGGACTTTCATTCGCCATGTTTCCGTCACCTCCCTGGTCTCACAGCGGTACGAATCGCAAGACATGGAAGAAGGCCCGACACTGACCACGACTCAGCAACAGGTCTTCTCAGAGACCTCCGCAGGACGCCTCCCACGGGCGAACATCAGGTCAGGCGATCCCCGAGCGGGCTACAGCGGAGACACGCTGATCTTTACGTTTTCCTCCCTGACAGGCTCAGTGCCACGTGTACCCACCGTCGACGTTGAACGCCTGGCCGGTCACGTGCTCGGCAAGGGCGAAGTAGACTGCCAGGTCTCCCATATCCTCGGGCGTCTGAGCTTCACCCTGCGGGATCAGCTCATCCTGATGGCGCTCCCAGGACTCCTCCATCGTCTCCCCGGGTTTCTTCCACCTGTCAGCGAGCCCATCGGGCCCGTACCACATCGGGGTGGGGATAATGCCCGGACAAATGGCGTTCACGGTGATGCCCGTCCTTGCCACCTCCTTGGCCAGAGCATTGGTGAAGCCAACCACGGCGAACTTGGAGGCGGAATAGTGCGCCAGGTCGGGAAACCCTTCCTTCCCGGCGATAGAGGCGGTGTTGATGATGCGGCCCCAGTTCTGCTCCTTCATCACCGGCAGCTCCGCCTTGCAGCAGAGGAAAACCCCCTTGGCGTTGACACCGTTGACGAAGTCCCAGTCTTCCTCGGTCAACTCCTCGACAGAGTTGATGCTGATCACCCCGGCGTTGTTAACGGCGATGTGCAGCCCGCCCAGTTCGTCGACGGTCTGCTGGACCATCCCTTGAACCTGATCCCAGCGCGTCACGTCCACCTTGAGGGCGATCGCCGGCTGACCCAATTGCTCAACCTCGTCCGCCACCTTCCGAGCGCTCTCATAGTCGATGTCGGCCACGGCGATAGCAGCGCCCTCTTCGGCCAAGCGCATCACAATGCCGCGACCGATGCCCCCTCCACCGCCCGTTGCCAATGCCACTCTTCCTTCCAGCTTCATGGTGCCTCCCTCCTCACAGTTTCTTAGGCCCGTGCAAGAGCAACTCCAGCTCTTGAGAATATGACGATGC
>JAWLCP010000151.1:0-5557 GCA_041687115.1 Anaerolineae bacterium | reverse complement strand
GAGGGCGTTCTCGGGGTGTCGGACTTGGTCCTCGCCCCAGCAGGTACTCCACCCACGGGCGCAGCGCCTCCGCGCTCGGCATGCCTCTGGCCCGCGCAACCAGCCGCCCCTCGCGGAAGAACAGGAACTCCGGCAGCTGCTGGACGCCGTAGCGATCCCGCGCTTGCGGAGCGTCGTCCGCATCGAGCTTCACCACCAGCACCTGGCTGGCGTAGGTCTCCGCCGTCTGCTCCAGGACATCTTCGAGCTTCTGGCGTGAGGTCTGCTCCGGCGACCAGAAGACGGCCACTGTTGGCAGTGGGGCGTTCACCACCGCCCGCTCGAAGCTTGCATCCGTAGCGTTGATTGGCGTGTTATATCGCATCATCCCCGTCCCTTGTTCGTGCCCTCCCGTGAACCGTGTCCGCCGCGCTATTATAGAGCGGCCCCTCGAGGGTGTCCAGAGGAGTAGCTGGGCTGCGCTTAGGGCAGTATGGATACCTGCCAGGCTGTGAGCAGGTCGCCGAGAAGGGACTGAGAGCGTCCGTATCGTCGGCGCCGTGGGCAGGAGTGCCCGTTTCCTTGATGCGCACTCGCTTTCGTGTTATGATTATCCAGCTGCGAGATGGATTCGGATACCATATACACAGGATGAGAAATGTACCCTGATAGCGAGATTCTATTTGCTCCGCACTGTATTCCAGAGTTGCGCGACCTGCGGGGCCCCCGGTGGGCCACCCTGGTCGAGCGGGTCGCCTCCCTTCCAGATGGTCACATCGACGTCCTTGGCTTCTCCCTCACCGTGGTGGAGCTCTCCAGCTGCCTTACGTGTGACCTGGATAGCTACCGCGCGACGTTGGGCTGCTGCACCTGCGCCCAACGATCTGTCTCCGGCTTCAAAGGGACCGACACGGAGCTGATCACCCTGTTTCGGGAGAAGCGGGACCAGGTGCGGGACTACCTCCAATCGGACGGCGTTCCAGAGCCGGTAGCGGCCCTGGCAACGGTATCGGACCGCTAGAGCCCCTCGGTTCTCTGCCCAGAGTCCATTGGGGAGTTGCCTATCTCCCGACACATGCGATCTGACCGCCGGGTAGGACCCATGCGTTTCCTCGCCCCTGCGCTGCTAGCGCTGATTCTCCTCTCTGCCTGCCAGGTCTCCCCGCATGATTGGGTGTTTGAGCGGACGGGCGAGGAGAAGCTGCTCGGGCAGGTCCGCGGCATGCTCCAGCGGTCCACCGATTTTCTCCATCCCCAGGTGGATACGGCCGACTACGCGCCGATGCCCCACGCGGGGGTGAATCCCTTCGGGGTCAACGTCTTCCTCAACCAGGAGGTCGAGGAGGAGAAGCGCGATCGGTCGCTCCAGATGATCGCGGATGCGGGATTCGGCTGGATCCGCCAGGAGTTCCCCTGGGAGGATATCGAGGTCCACGGCAAGGGGGACTTCGTCGACCGTCGCAACGATCTTGACGGGGACGGGGAGATCGATCCGGTCGATGCCTGGGCCAAGTACGACAATATCGTCGATCTGGCTGAGCGTCACAACCTGAGCATAAGCGTCCGCTTGAGCAACCCACCGGCCTGGACCCGGGAGCTGACCGACACCGTCGGCACATACGCCCCGCCCGACGACTTGAGCGACTGGGGCGACTACGTCTACGCCGTCGTGTCCCGCTATCGGGGCCGCATCCGCTACTACCAGCTGTGGAACGAGCCCAACGTCTATCCGGAGTGGGGCGAGCAGCCGGTTGATCCGGAGGGGTACACGGAGCTGCTTTGTGAGGGATACCGCCGCGCGAAGGAGGCTGACCCGGAGGCGGTCATCATCAGCGGGGCCCTGGCGCCCACCGTGTCCCTCCACCCCGGGCCGGGGCCCGCGCTGGGGATGAACGAGTTCGTGTTCCTGCAGGGCATGTACGACGCCGGTGCCGCTGAGTGCTTCGATATTCTGTCTGTCAACGACTATATGCTCTGGTCCGGCCCCACCGACCGGCGCATGCGGCCCCTCAACATCAACTTCTCTCGCCCCCGGTACGTTCGCGACATCATGGTCGCCAACGGCGATGCAGGCAAAGCGATCTGGATCGGGGAGATGAACTCAAACGCAGTTCCAGACGATCCCGACATCGTCGGTCTGGGCGACTACGGCCAGGTGACCCTCGAGGAGCAGGCGCGTTACGCCCCGCTGGCTTACCAGCGCATCATACAGGAGTGGCCCTGGGTGGGCGTGGCCAACTTCTGGTTCTTCAAGCGTGCCGACGACAGCGAGGCGAACCAGGCCATGTACTACTTCCGCATGGTTGAGCCGGACTTCACGCCCATGCCGGTCTATGGGGCGATGCGCCAGTATGCGACGAGCGTGACGCCCACCCTCTACCCGGGCACGCATCAGGAGGACCATTGGGCCCTGACGTATGAGGGTGGCTGGGAGCCCGCCGGCGACGAACGGGCGGCGATAGGCCGCTATCGGAGGGCCACCGCAGCCGGGGCCACGCTGCGCTTCGCGTTTGAGGGCGCGTCGCTCCAGCTGTTGCCCGGCCCGGGGAGCGGCGAGGTGGAGGTGAGCCTGGACGGCGAGGCCCCGCGCCGAGTCTCGCTTGAGGGTCAGGCGGTCCGGTTGAGTGGGGGCTGGCGCCAGAGGCGCCACGAGGTGGTCCTCCGTGCCGCTGGCGGCCAGGTGGGGGTGGATCAACTCGTCGTCCGCCGCGCCTGGCGCCCATCCCGGGGCCTCATCCTGGGCGTGGTGGGATCCGTGCTCGCAGTGGCCTGGGTGCTGGGCTGCGTTCTGCGCCGGAAATGAGCACAGCACAGGAAGCAACCTCCCGCTGCGAACTCAGTCTCTCTCGCATTCTGCTTCTGGTCATCCTGTTGCTCGGCGCGGTCCTGCGGGTCTATCGTCTCGACGCGCAGTCATTCTGGAACGACGAGGGCAACTCAGCTCGCATCGCCGAGCGGTCCATCAACCTGGTCATCGAGGGGGCCGGCGGTGACGTCCATCCCCCCGGTTACTACCTGCTCCTCCATCTCTGGCGGGCGGCTTTGGGACAGAGCGAGTTCGCGCTGCGCTTTCTGTCGGTGGTAGCCGGGCTGACTCTGGTCGCGCTCACGTACCGGCTGGGGCGTCGCCTCTTCGACGAGGCCATCGGGCTGATCGCGGCGTTCCTGGGGGCCATCTCCCCCTTCGCCGTGTACTACTCTCAGGAGGCGCGGATGTACGCCCTCCTGGCGGCCCTCTCCGCTGCTTCCACGTGCGTCGTCAGTGGCATAGTGCTGCGCCAGGAGCGCACGGAAGGAGGGGTGCCCCGGGCTTCCCGTCTGCCGGTTGTCGTTTCAGATCTTCTTCAGCCCGTTGGCTATGTGCTGCTCGGCGCCGCCGGGCTCTACACCCACTACGCCTTCGTCTTCGTGCTCGCGGCCCACAACGTCGCCTTCGGCGTCTGGTGGCTGGTTGCGTTGCTGCGCTCCCGCCTGCGCTGGCGAGCGCTTGCGTTGTGGGTAGGAGCGCAGGCCACCGCGCTCCTGCTCTACCTGCCGTGGTTGCCGCGGGCGCTGGCGGCTGCCGGCTGGTCCTCCGCCGGGGGGACGTACCGGCTGGGCGCGGCCCTGCTCGACGTTCTCCGGGTCCTCACCGTGGGCACCACGCTGCCGCTCGGGGAGGCCGCGGTGGCGCTGGCGGTCGCCGGGAGCCTGCTCCTGCTGGGCCTGGTCCCCTGGAAGCGCAAGCATGAAACCCGTCGGCCATCCGAACCGTCGCCCTGGGTCACCACCGTCACCCTTCTGATCACCCTCCTGGTTCCACTGGCTCTGTTCTTCGGCGTTGATCTCTACAAGCCCGCCTGGCTCAAGTTCCTCGTGGTGATCCTCCCCTCGTACCATGTCCTCGTCGCCCGTGGAATACGGAGGCTGGGGGGCCTGCTGTCCCGCGGACTGCGTCTCGTCGCCCGCTCATCGCCTGCCAGCTCAGTCTCAAGTCCTGTGTTCTGCGCTGGCGTCCTTGTCGTCCTTGTCGCTCTCACGTGCCCTTCCCTCCGCAACCTCTACTTCAACCCTGCTTACTTCCGCGACGATTATCGCCAGCTGGCCGCCGACATCCGAGCTATGCGGAGGTCCGGTGACGCCATCATCCTGAACGCGCCCAACCAATGGGAGGTGTTCACCTACTACTATCCCGATCAAGACGTCTACCCGGCCCCCTATCGCCCGGGAGTGGAGAGGGCGGAGCAGTTCCTGGCGCCCATCCTGGAGGAGCACCGACGAGTCTTCGTTCTCTACTGGGGCGACGGGGAGTCCGATCCGCGGCGCCGCATCGAGTCGTGGCTGGCGGAGCACGCCTACAAGGCGGCGGACCGGTGGTATGGTGACGTGCGGCTGGCTACGTATGGGGTCTGCGAGCTCCCGCACCGTCCTCACGTAGCCCTCGATGTGCGCTTCGGTGGCTCGCACCTCCCGGCGACTGACCGATGCGATGAGCTGATCCACCTGCGAGGGTATGCGGTGGCGGCGAGCGCCACCTTTGGGCCCGGGGACGTCGTGCCGCTGACGCTCTTCTGGGAGGCGGAGGGGCCCCTGGAGGCGTCGTACAAGGTCACCGTCCAGCTGCTGGATGAGGAGGGGAGGCTCTCGGCCCAGGTCGACACGGTGCCCGGGGACGGCTTGGCCCCCACCACCTCGTGGGAGGAGGGCCAGGTGGTCGTCGACCGGTATGGGGTTTATCTCCCGTGGGAGATTCCGCCAGGTCGCTATTGGATGATCGTCGCGCTTTATCAACCCGTCAGCGGTGAGCGGCTGACCGCCGTCGTCGACGGCGAGGAGATGGGCGACCACGTGCTGCTGCGCCACGTGACGGTCGAGGTGCCGTAGTCGAGGACGGCCCCCAACCCCATGACTCCAACACCGGTTTCTTATTGGGCAGAACAGCGAGGTGAGCGGGCACAACAGGGGAAGGGGTCGGCATGTGCTTGGTCGGGAGACCAGGCACAACAACGGCGATTGGGAAGGTTTGTTTTCGGCAACTTTTTTTCTACGGAACAAAGGTATGTGGCGGGTGGCATCCTGGTCGCGGATGGCGCGGGCGCGGGAGGGAGGCCTATCGGCGCGCGTCGCGGGCCCGTGCTCCTTGTCCTGTGACATGATGGCTCCTCCTGGTTCGCTGGTAGAGGGGAGAGGGCCCGGGCGGGTGCCCGTCGCCCGGGCGGTCCCCCGGTAACGACGAAGAGGGTGCCGTTCGCCGCAGCGGTGGGCACCCTCTGTGGGCCCTTTATAGCACAAATGTTCTAATCGCGCAAGTCGGGCTTGGGGCACAGTGGATGGAGCGGAGCTTCCCGACTCTGTCATTGCGAGTCAATTCAAGGCGCGCACGCGCTACTCAAGATGTAAGAAACACGAGCACGGCGAGGGGGAACGGGTGCGACGCCGAACGGCCACGTCCAGTCACCCCGCCGCGAGGCCCATACCGCGCTTGACACCATCCGCAAGTATGCTATACTGCGCTGTGGAGACGAGATCATGATCTACTACTCGGTCGCCGATGCCAATCAGCAGGACAGCCAGCGCAACCCTCGCGGCAGAGGGCGGC
>JAWLCP010000150.1:0-5712 GCA_041687115.1 Anaerolineae bacterium | reverse complement strand
GGAGAGCGAGAAGCCATCTTGGCCCAGAAAGCCGAACTGCAGCGCGGCCCAGACTAAGATCAGGGGGAACGTGATGTGCACCTTGATGTCAATGCCCTGGACGGTAAATAGTTTGAAGCTTGTCATCGTACCCTCTCCTTACACAACCTGGCAACCTCGCCGAGTGGCTCTCTCCGAGGCCAGGTCCGCGCACTCGAAGCTTGGAGCCCGGAAGTCCACCCACGGACCATCTTAGCATGGTGGGTGATGGGTGTCAATCGTGCCCGGCAGAATGGGGACCTCAGGCAACGCTCTCTTGCGTCTCCTCGACCACGTGATCGACCACTGCCCGCAGATCGTGAGTCCGGCGGTGGACGGCTAACTGACGGTCGGCGCTGTTGCCGTGGCGCAGAATGGTGTGGGCGTACTCAATCTCCTCCCGGCTTCCCAGGTCGTCCACCACGTCGTCGACCCACGTCAGAATCTCGTCGATGAGGGCTGGGAAGGGTACTTCCGTCTTCTTGCCGAAGTCAATCAGACTCCCCGCCGTGCCGTAGCGCAGGGCCCGCCATTTGTTCTCATCGATGAGGTGCTTGCGGTAGAGCCGCCAGGACTGGTTGGCCCGTCGCAGCTGCACCAGTTTGGCGATGATCGCCTGTGTCAGCGCGACCAGGCAGAGCGTTTCCTCAATGCGGGTGCACATGTCGGGGATGCGAATCTCCAGCGTGGGGAACTTCTCGCTGGGACGTACGTCCCACCATATGTGGGTTGGCTCGGCGATGCTGCCGGTGGTGAGAAGCGCGTCGACGTAGCTGCGGTAGCTGGCGTAGGACTCGAACCGTTGTGGGATGCCGGTGCGCGGTAGGTTCTCGAACACGACGCTGCGATAGGACTTCAGGCCTGTGTCGCGACCGTGCCAGAAGGGCGAGCTGGCAGAGAGTGCCAGCAGGTGGGGGAGGAAGTAGCGGAGCTGATTCATGACGTCGATCAGCAGCTCCTTGTCCTCGATGCCGATGTGGACGTGCATGCCGAAGATCAACAGCTGACGGCCCACGTCCTGCAAGAAGCGCACCAACTCCGGGTAGCGTCCGAAGGGTGAGACGCGCTGCTTGACCCAGGAGGAGAAGGGGTGGGTGCCCGCTGCCGCTACCCATAGGCCGGTGTCCTCCGCCAGCTGCAAGACGGAACGGCGAATGCGAATCAGCTCATCGCGAGCTTCATCGACGTCCCGGCAGACCTTCGTCCCAGCCTCCACCTGGGACTGAAGAAACTCCGGTCGGATCTGGTCTGGGAGGATCGCCCTTCCCTGCTCCAGAAACTGCTGCACGTACGAGCGGAGCTCCCGCGTCTGCGGATCGATGATCTGATACTCTTCCTCGATGCCGATGTTCAGCGATGGCTCGATCACGGCTCCCTCCCTGATCTCGATTATATCACATCCCGTCTCCCCTCCAACCCGGCTGCACATCGTCGGTCAGGAGCTGGGCAGCCGCTCGAGAGGTCAGCGGTTTGCCCTTCCCCCTGGAGCATAGTACAATCTCAGCTAGAAGGAGGGCGTGAGGATGACCCAACGTAGCGACGTAATTCGCATCGTGACCGATAGTAGCTGCGACCTGCCGCGGACGCTTCTGAGCCGTTTCAAGATCGCGATTGTGCCGTTGGTGGTCCATTTTGGCACCGAGAGTTACTTCGACCCCGATCTGTCCCCGCGGGAGTACTGGGCGAAGGCTGCGGAAGGGTTCACGCCGCAGACCTCCCAACCCTCGGTCGGCGTATTCGAGGAGATCTTCGAGCGGCTGGTGGAGCAGGGCAAGCAGGTGCTCTGTATCACGCTGACGGGCAAGCACAGCGGGACGGCCGATACGGCGCGCCTGGCGGCCGAGCGATTCCGTGAGGCGGTGCGGGTGTTCGACTCCTACTCGCTGTCGCTGGGGGTGGGCTTCCAGGCACTGGCAGCCGCAAAGGCTGCGGAAGCTGGTTGCTCGATGGAGGACCTCGTGGCGCTCCTGGGCGACATCCGGTCGCGGATCCGGCACGCGGTGGTGCTCGATACGCTGGAGAGCGTACGGCGCGGAGGACGTGCCGATAGTTTCATCGCCATCGTGGATCGCATGACGCGGATGCTGGATATCAAGCCCATCGTCGGCTTTGACGAGGGACGTCTCCAGCTGATGGGGGTGGCCCGATCGTTCCGCCGGGCTCTGGGTCGCGTGGCGGACATGATGGAGGGGGCAGGACCCCTGGAGTACCTGGGGGTGGCGCACACCCGGAGTACTGAGCGGGCCGAGGAACTGGCCGATAGACTGGCGGAGAGATTGGGTTTCCCTCGCGAGAGGATTCTGGTGCGAGAGGCAGGAGCGGTAGTGGCTTCGCACGCCGGGATGGGCGCCATGGGCGTCTTCGCGCTGCCGGTCGGAGCCAGGAGGGAGTGTGAGTGAGGGGACGGGGTAATCGGTCGCTCCCCTTGTTGGACCGGGTAGCGATCGTCACCGGCGCATCCAGCGGCATCGGACGGGTGACTGCCCTGATGCTGGCTGAGCTGGGCGCGCGCGTGGCCCTGGCTGGCCGCAGGGAGTCGGCGCTGGATGAAGTGGCCGAGGAGATCCGCCGGCTTGGACGTGAGGCCCTCGCTGTGCGGACCGACGTGACCGATCGGGATCAGGTGGATCACCTGGTGGCGGCGACGCTGGCGCGCTGGGAGGCGGTCGACATTCTGGTGGCGAATGCCGGTGCCTACATTCGTTCTCCGATTCGGGAGCTCAGCGTCGAGGATGTCAGGCGCTCGATGGCGGTTAACTTCTACGGCGCGCTGTACGCCGTGCTTGCTGTTCAACCCCACATGCTGGAGCGGGGAGATGGACACATCGTGCTCGTCTCCTCGCTGGACGGCAAGAAGGGGCTGCCCCGCGACGCCCCGTATGTTGCTGCCAAGTTCGCCCTGGCGGGCTACGGCGAGGTGCTGCGGCAAGAGCTGCGCGGCAGCGGCGTGGACGTGACGATCGTCTTTCCGGGGCGCGTGGATACGCCCCTGATCGACACATTGGAGGTACCCCGGCTTTCGGCGAAAATACCCGCTGACGCTGTGGCACGCGCTATCACCAGGGCCATCCGGCGGCCCAGGCCGGAGGTGATTCTTCCGTTCCAGGCCCGGGCATTTCACCTGGTCAACGTCCTCTCGCCCCGTCTGGGAGATTGGCTGGTGCGCCTGCTCCATCTTCAGGGTTGGGAGACCACTTGATGGAGCAGGCGGGACGTGATGCGCGATCAGGATCGGGCCCCGGGAGATTCGGAGCAGTGATTGTAGGTTGACGGCCGCCAAGGCCGCTGTCGTGGTGTAGAAGGAGATATCGGCTATGTGTGCTGAGAGCGACCAGTTTCCCATTGACAAACCTGTACATCGATGGCTGCGTGAGCTGAACGTCAGTCTTGTGCCGGGTTCGAGAGATCCTGTGCTGGATGAGGGGGCTGCGGGGTTGCTGCAGGCATTCCACGGGCAGGGTCACACCCTTCAGGATGCACCGGACGACACGACGGACGTGATCTTGACCACGGCTCTGTTCGGCGAGCCGCTGGACTGGCGGGAGGCCCTGCTGTTCACAGCCCGACGGCGATTTGGCTTGACGCGGGCTCCGAGTATCTACACCCTGGTGCACATTGGGCGTGATGAGCTCGAGCGTGTGTTGGATCACTTACGGATGATCCTGCCGAAATCGCCGCCCGATCCGGCCGACTACGACTTTCCCGGCCTGGCGGACGATGCGTATCAGGTTCTGTTTGAGCAGGGGCGGCGCGGTGGCCCGATCCTTGCGCTGGAGCGCGTTGTGCAGAGCCAGGCCAAGTGCATCGATACCCTTCTGGTGGTGGGAGACGACCGCCCGGATGAGGCCTACCTGTTCAATCTTGTGGGAGCTCATCCCTGTATTCCAGGGGATGATCCAGATTACCTCTACCAGGACGTCGTGACACGCATCGTGACCGCTGAGAGCACCCACGAGGTGACCGAGCACGCAGTGATCGACGATCCGATCCCACACGAGACCTGGGAGCGTCTGAACACGCCGAAGGAGATGTGTCAGGCCGGTCGGCAGCTAGGCCTGCGCGACTTCTTCACCGAGATGGTCCGCATCGCCGATCTGGTCAACGTGCCGGCGGTGGCCAATGCCGTCAAGAGTCAGTACAGCGAAGGATGCTTCTCGACCTGGGATCCCACGCTCGACGCGCTGATCGCGACGGTCACGGGCAGCGCTCGACCGGTGTACAAGGGGAGCATCACGGAGGAGGACCTGACCGTGATCGTGGGCCTGCGGCCTGACGGGGGCGGCGCCCTGGTTCGCCACGTGGAAGGGAAGTTGAACGCGCCACCGTCCTCGGAGGCGGTGGAGATGGTCGCGATGGACGCCTCTCTGCCCAAGATCGAACTGGGAAGCGGGTGGGAGATGTCGGCGGAGGTGCCTGTTGTGCGCTCGAAGCTGCACGGCCACCGCGGGATCGGTGCGTACGATGCGCGGCACGTGGAGTACGTCCCCATGGCGGCACCGTATCACTGTTACCCGGTGACGTGCGCGACGGAGGCTCAGGCGCGGGGGATCGTGAGCGCCTTCTCGTGCTCGGAGGCCCTGCAGAACCCCGACGATGCGCGACAGGTCGTGTTCACGGTGATGCCTGGGCACGGGACCGTCATCGTGGAGAAGTGGGTGCCGGGCACCGCTCCGTTTCAGATGATCTGGGAGGCGATGGATAGGGGGTTCTTAGAGGTGGACAGCCGGGTGCCCCAGGGACCCATCGCGTACGTATCCAGCGGCGAGGGCAAGCAAGTCGTGCGGTTGACGGGGCAGGCGTAGGACCGGCAAGCGCTGACGTTCGTCGGCGGGAGGGAAGCTCGGTTCGCCATCGGTCGCGGTGCTGGGTGAGCGTGAGGGTCTGAGTCGGATGAGTGAGAAGATATTGGTCGTGGAGGACGAGCCCACCCTCGTGGAGACTCTGGAGTACAATCTATCGCGTCAAGGCTACGACGTCTCTGCGGCCATGGATGGTCCGGAGGCTCTGGAGATAGCCAGGAGAGAGCGCCCCGATCTCGTCATTCTGGATCTGATGCTGCCCGGCATCGACGGGCTTGAGGTCTGCCGCGTGCTGCGGCAGGAGATGAGCGTACCCATCCTGATGCTTACGGCCCGCGACGAGGAGGTCGACAAGGTCGTCGGTCTTGAGGTTGGGGCCGACGACTATATGACCAAGCCCTTCAGTATGCGGGAGCTTATGGCCCGCGTCAAGGCTCTGCTGCGCCGTGAGCGGCTCATCCGCGAGCAGTTCGCAGCGGAGGGTCGGGTGATTGACGAGCAGGCTCTGACGTTCGGCGATCTCACCATCGACATGTCCCGCCGGGAGGTGAAGCGGGATGGCGAGATCCTGTATCTGAAGCCCAGGGAGTACGAGCTCCTCGTCTTCCTGGCGCGACACCGTGGCATGGTTCTCTCCCGCGATCTGATCTTGGAGCGGGTCTGGGGGTGGGACTACGACGGCGGGAGCCGCACCGTGGACGTGCACGTGCACTGGCTGAGGGAGAAGATCGAGCCCGATCCGAAGAATCCTGATCGGATCGTCACGGTGCGCGGCGTCGGCTATCGGTTCGAGGGCTAGCAGCAGGGGACCGCTCCTCCGGAATTCCGGTCTCCGGACACGCAAAGGGAACCCAGTATGTTTCGCAGTCTCCGCTGGCGCATTGCCATCCCTTAT
>JAWLCP010000149.1:0-5744 GCA_041687115.1 Anaerolineae bacterium | reverse complement strand
CCCCGACATGGGGTCGAGCTGCTTCAGCGGCTCCTCCAGCAGCCGCATGAGGGTCTCTCGGTGGCGGAAGTCGGCCACGCCACAGAACCACAGCATGTTGTCGAACCGCTCCCGCAGCGACAGAAGCCGATAGCTCTCAACGTCCAGATCCTCAGAGCGAAGGTGGTCCTGGTGTCTCAGCCTGTCGGCGATGGCGCTCACCTCGTCCACGGTCAGACGGGCCAGGTCCTCCTTCACCAGGGCGAATTTGACCCGATGACCAGGTGGCGCCTTCCTCTTCCGGGCGATCAGGAGCAGGTCGCGGCATTCGCCCCTCTGGGAGAAGCCGTGGTTCAGCGTGGGCTTCACCACGTACAGGGGAGCCCACCCCTCAAACAGGATCCTCCGCACCTGACTGCTGCCCTGGCCACGAAGCATGTCGATGGGGATGACGGCGCCGAAGGTGCCCCCATCTCGCAGGAACGAGCCAGCAAGGGCGATGAAATGGGCCCAGAGATCGACCTCTCCCCCCACCCGATCCCGGAAGCGATCCATATTGACGCACTCACGGACTCCTCCCTCACCTCTTGTGAGGGGTGGCTCCATCAGGATCACGTCGACCTGGCGCACCGCAACGTCACAGGTGTGACCGTCCGCAGTCTCCACTCTCGGTGCGTGAGGGGACCTCGCCAGATGTCGGACCCGGCCCTCGTACACCTGCCCCGGGATCAGGTCCAGGCTGTCGCCCTGGATGAGCTGCATCCGCTCCAGGCTGGTCGAGACGTCCATGGCGGCCAGGTTGGCGCCCGTCAGATCGACGGCGAGCGGCACGATGTCTCCGCCGAACATCTCCTCCTCGCAGAAACGACGGTGCGGATCTCCAGTCTGCCCTTCAGCCTCGAACAGCGCCAGTTTCCGCCGATATGCAGCGGTCAGGATAGCCCCGCACCCACAGGCCGGGTCGAAGGTTGTCGCTCCGCTCCTATCGATGCTCAGATTCGCCAGAAGGTCCGCGGCCTGAGGGCGGGTGTAGAAGGGGGCCAGCACCTTTCGGATCCGGTCGGGCATCAGCTCGCAGAAGAGGCGACCGGGCAGCTGGTGGCGAACGCACTCGACCTCCAGGCCGCAGATCAGGTCGTACGTGTCCTGCAACAACTGCGCCGGGACAGCATCCACCAGCCGTCTGGCGTAGACTGGCCACTGGTCCACGTCCACGATGCGGCTGAACGCCTGCCGCAGCTGGTGGTGCGTGGCCGGTCGCATCCTGGCCGAGAGAGGATTCTGCTGCGAGGAGAGGAAGAATCTCAGCACCAGCAGCTGGCTCATCAGCGTGTAAGAGGCCAGGTATCGAGCGACCTCCTCCACCCGGGATGGCTGGAGAGGTCCCAGGTCCGGCAGGGAGTCCCCGTCTGTGATGAGATCCAGGATGCCGGTCCCCTCCAGTGTCACGCCTCCCATCACCTCAGAGGCCTGGAGGCGCAGAAGCGACAGGACCCGGGAGAGCGGGTAGTAGGACCGCTCCCTGCTGGTCAGTCGGGGGAGCACGACGGTGCGCAGGAACTCCATCACCTCGGGGAAGGGGACGTCCGCCAACTCGGCCTTGACGTCGCCGGCATCGACGAGAACGAACGGTATCTCCCGCTCCACCGCCGCCGACGCCGCGTCATCGCCCGCCGAACCCTCCCGCACCGGGCGATCGAGAAAGAGGATCATGCCATGCGGGATGTGGCTCTGTTCCTTGTGCCGCCAGTCCTGTATGACCGCGTCCTTGACCGTCCGCCTGTCCTGGCCGACTTTGACGGAGAGCAGCCATCTGTTCCTGTCGAGCTCGAAGACGAGGTGCGGCTCCAGGCTGTAGCGCAGCTCTGTGACTCCGAACGCCCCGGCATCCCTGATGACGTCCCGGAGTCCGGCGTAGAATGTGCGCCCAATGCCCTTTCGTCCTGGCATGGTCTGCTCGTCCTGCACGTCTGGAGACGGAATGTCGATGCCGGTCTCGCCGGTGAGCGACCCTGCGGCCCTGCTGATGCCTGGGGCTCCGCGGAGGCTTCTCCTTCCCGCTTGACCCTGAGTATACACCAGCCGTCGCCGCCGGCAACCCCCCACCCGCGCCGACATCCATCCCTCTCCCCCCAGGGGGGAGAGGGTAGGTGAGGGGGGGAGGGACGACGTGAGGGGGGAAGAGACAACGTGAGGGGGGAAGCTCAAGTCGCCACACCACCCGTTCGTAGTGCGCTACGCAGCAACGCGGAGTAGCGCCACACCACCGCCGCCTCGACGCACGGCAACAAACACCTTCACCCTCCATCGCAGCGGGATAGAGGGGGGCCAGGCCGCACGTCGTGGAGCACAGTCAACTGGCGTGAGCCGCGCCCACCGGCTGCCTGGAGGCGCAGGGTGGGCGTCGGCTCACAACCGCTCATACAGCGTCAGATCAACCCGTATTCCGCACCAGCAGCGGTAGGTAGATCCTCGCCTCCACGGTCAGGGTAAAGGCCTGCGTGGCATCCGGCGGGACGCCGTTGCTGGCCGTGACCATCAGCGGATACTCGCCAGTGGCACCCGCTGCCGGCGTGCCGGCCAGGCTCGCGGTGCCGTCGCCGTGGTCGGTGAACGTGACGCCGGCCGGCAGCGCGCCGTCGAGGTCGATCCCCGGCGTCGGAACGCCGGTGGCCGTCACGGTGAAGGAACCGGGCATGCCGGCGACAAACGTGGTGCTGTCCGCACTGGTGATGGCGGGCGCTTCCTGCTCGGTGGTGAAGGCCCACGCCACGGGGGCGTCGGCCAACGGGTTGCCGCCCAGGTCGTCGGCCGCGCTCACGGTGACGGTGTAGACGGTCCCGCGGGCGAAGTCGAGGTGGGAGAGGGTGACGACGGTATCGCCTGCGCTCCAGACCGCCGACCAGCCGCCCGGGTCGGGCGCCACCGTATAGGCGAAGCTGCCCGTGTCGATGCTCTCGCTGAAGGTAATGACGATGGCCGCGTCGACCGCCACGTCGGTCGCCTCCGGGGCCGGCTCGCGGCCCACGACCTCCGGCCGGATCAGGTCACCGTCGTACTCGTCGGCGCCGAGATCGAACCCGTAATTGAGCGGGCGAGGGTCCCCATCGATGTCTGTGTCGACGGCGGTGACCACGCCGCGGTCGATGGCCTCCGAGGGGCGCGTCAGGTGGTAGCCGTCCGCGGCGAAGGCGGGATCGCCGGTGTGCTGGGTCTCGACGCTCACGCTTGCCGTGGGGACCATCGAGACGGTCACGGGCGTGGCGTGCCAGAGGACGCCGTTGACGGCAACGGTCTCGGGGACGATGCAGCCAATGTTCATGCCTACGCTCTGGCTTGCCACCAGGGTGTTGGTCAGGGCCAGGCTGGCGACACCGCAGTCCCCGAAGAACTCGTCCACGGAGATCCCACTGCCGTCACCCCCGTGGTTATTGATGACTGAGTTGTGTATCATCCGCGCCCGAACGCCCGCGACGAACACGCCACTCCCGCCGGAGCTGCCGCCCTCGCTGACGTGGTTGTCTGCGATGACGTTGTTGATCAGGGTGACGTCCTCACCACCATCGATCAGAATGCCCCCACCCAGGCCGCCAGGCCCAGGCCAGCTGGCGGTATTCGATACCACGATGTTCCCTCCCAGCGACGTTATCCCGCCAACGACCACGCCGCCGCCCATGCGCGCGGTGTTCCCCGTGATGATGTTTCCGTTGACGGCGCCACCAAAAGCACCGACCCCGCCCCCGGCGTCAGCCTTATTCCCAACCACCACGTTGTTTGTGAGTGTGAACTGGGTAGACCAGGCCATCACCCCGCCTCCCCAACAAGGGGCGTACGGCGGGCCGGTGCATCCGCCAACGGTCGCGTCTCCGCCGGTGATGCGCAGGCCCTCGATGGTCACGCCGTTGCTGTCAACGTAGAGCCCCCGGCCCTGTCCCTGCGCGTCCAGCGTGGTGGGGTTGGCCACGGGATCGGGCGTGGTCCAGTCGCTGGTCGTATAGCCGCCCTCGATGGTCAGTGGTTTGTCGAGGTAAGCCACCTGCGTGAAGCCACTGCGGGCGTGGACGTCCGTGTACGTCCCCGCGGCGACCTTGATGACGTCGCCGTCGCCCGCGGCATCTACCGCCGCCTGTATGGAAGCGTAGCCGCAAGTGGGTGGACCAGCCGGGCAGACGTGCAGCTCAGCGGCAGGAGTGTTGGGACCCTCGACGTCCCCACCAGTCGGTGCCGCCACGGCCGATGCGCCCTGGGCTCCCAAGACCCAGAGCAGCGCGAAAGCCAGACTGAACGCCATGGCAGGTGCTAGAAACAACCGTCTTGTCTTCAAGCGGAGTTCTCCTTTGACCACCCTGAAGTGGTGCACTCAATGTAGCCCGCACTACGCGATTCCGACGCGGAATGGCAGCAGAAGATCGCAACCAGACGCTGCGCGGACGTTCTGCTGGCGAGGATCCCTGGACTTGCTTCCTCCCGTCGGTTGCCCTGGAAACACCGACGGGTGAGCCATTCAGCGCCCTAACCACCGCCGGGGATCGGAACGGCTCCCTCGGAAGACAGGTGGCGACGGCAGGACAGATGGTGTGCGACCAGGTCCCTCGAAGTCCGCGTGACTATAATCCACCATCGGCATGGTGTCAAGCAGACCCGCCGCTTGCTCTCCCCCCTCACCTAACCTCTGCCCCCACGGGGAGAGGGACTTGGAAAGCCCCCCTCACCTAGCCGCTCGCCCCAGGGGGAGAGGGATTTGGACGTCCCCCCTACAGCTGGTGTCTCTCCATGGCGTTGATGATCAGGCTGAGGCGATGGTCGATGTCATCGGCACGGTCGTGGGAGAGCTCGCCGATGATCTGCCCGTCCCCGAGGAAGACGACCCGGTCGGCGTAGGCGGCGGCCCGCGGATCGTGGGTGACGACGACGATGGTCTGGCCCAGCTCATCGCACGAGCGGCGCAGGAGGTCCATGATGGCCATCCCGGTCTTCGAGTCGAGGTTGCCGGTGGGCTCGTCCGCCAGGACGATGGCGGGCTCGGTGACCAGCGCCCGGGCAAGGGACACGCGCTGCTGCTCGCCACCCGACAGCTGATCCGGCCGATGGTGGGCACGATCGGCCAGGCCGACGAGCTCGAGCACGGCGTCGATGCGCGCCCGGTGCTTGCGCAGGTTCTGCCCGTCGATGATGAGCGGCAGGGCGACGTTCTCCTCCGCCGTGAGGGTGGGCAGCAGGTTGAAGAACTGGAAGACAAAGCCGACGTTGTGGCGCCGGGCCAGGGTGGCCTGGTTATCGCTGAGGACGGACAGGCGCCGGCCCGCCAGGGTGATCTCCCCGTCCGTCGGCCTGTCTAGCCCACCCAGCAGGTGGAGCAGGGTCGATTTCCCGCTCCCGGAGGGCCCCATGATGGCCACGAACTCGCCCTCGTCGACGGTGAAATCGACACCGGCGAGCGCATCCACGGTGTGTCCGCCCAGCTCGTACTGCTTACGAAGTGCCCTGGCTTCCAGTGTTGACACGCTTTCCTCCTGCGTCATCGCTATCCCCCCTCTCCATCCGCGGGCCCCGCCGCACCCGCCGGCCACCAGCGGGCGACGACCGCCTCCGCCCCGTACCACGGGCCCCCAAACCCGGTGAAGTGGCTCACCCCTTTCAGGACGACCGACTGGGAGCCCCGCAGCAGCGCGGACTCAACCGGCACCAGACCGTCACCCCACGCCGTTCCGTCGCCGCACAGCCTTCGGTAGAACCGATAGGCGCAGCGCTCTCTGACGGAGCCA
>JAWLCP010000148.1:0-5860 GCA_041687115.1 Anaerolineae bacterium | reverse complement strand
TGGCCCAGTTTTCCTGGCAGACCACAGGTTTTCCACTGTGCGACCTTTTCCTGAGCAGCCAGATACCCGACGGGGGTGACTGGAGCAGGCCGAACGTCGCAGGCTTCATCGACGGAGAGTATGATCGGGCATGCCGACAGGCTCTCAAAGCACTTCCGGACAGTGCGGATGCCATCGCGGCGCACGGCGACGCTCAACGTATCCTCTCCGAACAGATCCCCGTGGTGCCGCTCTTCCGCCATCAGAGAGTCACGCTGGCACGCGGATCGGTGACCGGGCTGATGCCCACCCCCAGCCAGCGATCGGAGCTGTGGAACCTGGAACAGGTTGACATCCTGCCCTGAGACGGGAATCAGCAATGCGACCTCCAGCATGCTCAACCGCGCTCTCGGGCGTTGTGCTCAGCCACAATCTCCGCCAGGATCGCCAGGGCGATCTCGGCCGGCTGTCGTCCGCCCAGGTCCAGGCCCACGGGACCGTGGATCCGCGTCAGATCCTCGCTGCTGAGACCTCTGACTTTCAGGGCGGCATGGCGCTTTGCCTGGGTCGTCGGTGAACCCAGCAGGCCTACGTATCCCACCGAGCTCTTCAAGGCCACTTCGAGCGCTGGCACGTCGAACTTGGGGTCGTGAGTCAGCACGACGACGGCATCGTTGGGCCGCAGACACCCGGCGGGCAGCGCCTTCTGAGGCCAGGCCACAATCAGTTCATCCACATCGGGGAAGCGATCTCGGCTGGCAAAGGTTCGCCGCGCGTCCACCAGCCGCACGTGGAATCCCAGCACCCGAGCCATCGTCACGAGGGGCACGGCGATGTGAACCGCGCCGATGATGGTAAGCGTGGCTGGCCGGGCGAAGACCTCCAGGAACAGGTCACCCTCCGGAAGACGTCGGAGCTCGGTTGCGGGCCCGGGGAACAGCGCCATCAGCTCGGACGCCAGCGAAGGGTCACCTTGAACCTCACCATTCGGCCAGGCGAGTGCGTGTCCGGCGCCCTCCAGATGTGTCGCCAGAGCCACCGTCTGCCCCCCCTCCACGGCCTCCAGAAGCTGACGATGGACCTCTATCCAGGGCTCCACAAACACCTCCATCGCGCCCCCGCACGCCAGACCCACCTGCCACCCCTCTTCATCGACCGCGCTGTACTGCAGCCGCTTCGGAGCCTTAGCGGCAAGCACGTCTTGCGCCTCACGGAACACGTCCCCCTCCACGCACCCGCCGCTCACAGAGCCGGCCATCTGACCGGAGGCAGTCACGGCCATGCGAGAGCCCGGCGGTCGGGGGGACGATCCCTCCGTCCACACGACCGTCGCCAGAACGATCGACTCATCGGCAGCGAGCCAGCGCCCCACATCCTGCAGAATCTCCCTCATCATCCCTCCCAGCGACCGTCTACCCCCGAAACAGCCTCGCCGTCGCGGAGATCAACCTCAAGTCCGCACAGTGATCCAGCAGCTTCATCTTACCACAATTCCCGGCTCTCAGAAAAAACCTTGCTTGACTGGGGTAGGATATTGTGGTACTATCGCAAGGCTTCAGCAACTGGCCCGATCAACACAGGAGGTGGCCCATGAAGAAGACCCGCTCTACGTTTCTAAGCATCGTCGGCCTCTCAGTCGTCCTCATCTTGGCGGCAGGCTGCTACAGACCGGCGGCCCCTGACGTGACCACCGCCCCGGCAGGCGAGGCAGAGGCCAGTCCCCTGGAGACACCCGACGTGCAGGCCACGGCAATAGCGAACGCGACGGAGGCCGCGGAAACGAGAGCTGCACAGACCTCAGAGGGTGAGGAGCCCGCCGAAGCCACCGCGGAGCCAACGTCAACAGAGATGCCCGAACCCACCGCGGAGCCGCCCACAGAGGAACCGACGGAAGCACCGACGGAGGCTCCTACCGCTGTGCCGACGGCCACCACGGCCCCTTCCACAGGGCCAACCACCTATGTCGTTCAGGAGGGGGATAACCTCTTCCGCATTGCGCTCCAGTACGGCACCACTGAGCAGGCAATTGCGGAAGCGAACGGGATCGCCAATCCCCAGCTCATCTACGTGGGGCAGGAGCTGACCATCCCCACGGGTGACGCTCAGCAGCCTTCCCCTGGCGGGACGACCTACGTCGTCCAGCCCGGTGACAATCTGTTCCGCATTGCACTGCGCTACAACATGGACTGGCGGCAGCTGGCAGACTACAACGGGATTGCCAATCCGGCCAACATCTACGTGGGGCAGGTAATCCAAATACCGTCGCAGTAGCTTATACCGTCGCAGTAGCTTATAGCGCCGCAATAGCTTATAGCGCCGCAGTAGCTTGCGCCGGCGGGGTGGGTCATTCCGGTGCCGTGCTTACGGACTGCGCCGGAGGGCCGGCATAGGGAGCATTCAAGAGAAGTTGTCTCAGCAGACGCCCCTGAGAGCCGGATCGGATCGCTGAGCGCTTCTGAGGCATGAACCACGACAGACTGCGCCAACTTCCGAGCGTCGATCGGCTGCTCGGCCTCCGGGCCGTGGAAGAGCTGGTCGACGCTTTTGGTCGTCAGCAGACCGTGCGCGCACTCCGAGAGACGCTCGATGCTGCCCGGGAGGCCGTGCAAGAGGGAGCCGACGTCCCTGACGCGGTCTCGCTCGCTACCCGCGCGTCCCGCCGGCTGGCCAACCGTCTTGCCCCCACGCTCCGCCCGGTCATCAACGCCACCGGCGTGATCATCCACACCAACCTGGGACGGGCACCCCTGTCGGAGAGGGCTCGAGAGGCCATGGAGGGCGTGAGCCGGGGATATTCGACGCTTGAGTACGATCTGGAGGCAGGACATCGCGGGCACCGGACGGCGCACGCCGAGCGACTCCTCTGCGAGCTCACACGAGCGGAATCGGCCCTGGTCGTGAACAACAACGCGGGCGCCGTGCTCCTGGCCCTGACCGGCCTGGTCCAGGGCCGGGGAGTCATCATCTCGCGCGGACAGCTGGTCGAGATCGGGGGTGGCTTCCGCATCCCCGACGTGATGCGCCAGAGTGGAGCCAGGCTGATCGAGGTCGGCACCACCAACCGCACCCACATGTACGACTACGAGAACGCGGCGGCGAGCGACGAAGACGCCGCCTGGATTCTCCGGGCCCACCACTCCAACTTCCGCGTCGTTGGCTTCGCCTCGGAGCCCACCCTGAACGACCTCGTGGCATTTGGCGAGGAGCGTGGCCTCCCGGTGATGGACGATCTGGGAAGCGGCGCGCTGCTCGAGACCACCGAGTTCGGCCTGGCCCATGAGCCGATGGTGCAAGAAAGCATCGACGCAGGCGCCGCCGTGGTCTGTTTCAGCGGGGACAAGCTGCTGGGCGGTCCCCAGGCAGGGATCATTGTGGGGAAAGCGGCGTACGTCGAACCGCTCAAGACCCATCCCCTGGCCCGGGCACTGCGGCCCGATAAGCTCTGCCTGGTCGGGCTCCAGGAGACCCTGCTGCACTACCTGCGGGAGGAGGCGGTAGAGAAGGTCCCCGTGTGGCGCATGATCGCTCTGCCCCTGGATGCGATCGCGGAGCGGGCGAACGCGTGGCAGCGGACGCTGCGGCAAAGGGGAGTCGCCGCCGAGGTGATCGACGGGCGCTCGACGGTCGGGGGAGGCAGTTTGCCGGGCGAGACCCTACCGACGAAGCTTCTGACCGTGCCGACGGATCATCCCGATCAGCTGGCAGGAGCGTTGCGCGACGCCGATCCGCCCATCATCGGCCGCATCGAGGCCGATCGGCTGGTGCTGGACCCCCGCACGGTCCTCCCAGAGGAAGAGGACGCCCTGCTGAAGAACGTAGCAGCTGCGGCAGAGACCTCGGGGCCCTAGCTCTTTCACGCCCGGTCGCTCTCCCGCTTGCTCACGTAGTGCACGGCGGGGTCGGCCTCGACGTACCCACACTCCTCGAACAGCGCCAAGGACGCCGAATTGTCGCTCTCCACAAGGGCGGCGATGACGCGCATGCCCTGATTTCCAGAACGGTTAACCGTAGTATAATCCCTCCCAGCCCTGAGGAAAAGTGTTATGTCAACGGATCTGCAGATAGCGATGTTGAGCGTCCACACCTGTCCCCTGGCCATGTTGGGGGGGAAGGAGACCGGGGGGATGAACGTGTACGTCCGGGATCTCTCTCGAGAGCTCGGAGGGCGCGGACATCACGTTGACATCTACACCCGCTCGCAGAACCCGGACGTTCCGCGCATCAGTCAGGAGATCGGCGCCGGCGCGCGGGTGGTTCACCTCCCCGCCGGGCCCGAGCGACCGTACGACAAGCACCGTGTCTACGACCATCTCCCCGAATTCATAGACGGTTTTCTAGCGCAAGCCGAGGCCGACGGGGTCCAGTACGACATCCTCCACAGCCATTACTGGCTGTCGGGGGCGGCGGCCTGGGAGCTGCACGAACACTGGGGCGCTCCCATCGTACATACGTTTCACACCCTGGGGAAGATGAAGAACGTGGTGGCTCAGAAACGACCCCGGGAGCAGGAGACCAGCCGACGGATCTCCGTGGAGCTGGATATCGCGGACTTCGCCCACGCGCTGATCGCCTCCACACCGGCCGAAGAGGAGCAACTGACGCAGCTCTACGGCGCTGATCCCAGCAAGATCCACGTGATCTCCCCGGGCGTCGACACCGATCGCTTCCATCCGATACCTGCAGCGCACGCGAAGGAGCGCATCGGGATCCGCCGCGAGTGCCGCATCATCCTCTTCGTCGGCCGCATCGAGCCGCTGAAGGGTATCGATCACCTGCTCAGGGCGATCGCGCGCGTGGTAAATCGGCTGCCCGAGCTGCGGGGCGCCCTGTGCGTCCCCATCATCGGCGGGGAGCCCCATCGTATCGACGAGGACGAGGAGATGGTGCGCTTGCAAGAGCTCCGACAGAGACTGGGCATCGGAGACGTCGTCACCTTCCTGGGCTCGAAGAACCAGGACACCCTCCAATACTACTACTCGGCCGCCGAGATGGTCGTGATGCCGTCAGACTATGAGAGCTTCGGCATGGTGGCGCTGGAGGCGATGGCCTGCGGCACGCCGGTGATCGCCTCCGACGTGGGCGGGCTCGCCTTTCTGGTGAAGGACGGACAGACGGGGTACCGAGTCCCGGCTGGCGACACGGAGGCGCTGGCGGACACAATCGCCCATCTGCTGACGGATGAGCTGAGCCGCCGGCGCATCGGTCAGCGGGCCGCGTGCTGGGCCGAGTCCTACGCCTGGGAGAACGTCGCCGAGCGGATCGAAAGCGTCTACGCGCAGATCATGGCGGGTGTCATGGCTGGCGATGGTCCCAGTCGTACTCGAACATGGCGTGGAGATAGTTGAACAGGGCTGTGGAGCGCACCTGGAGCGCCATCTCGCGGTTGACCTTGTTGGCGGTCTCGCTGCCGTTGATGCTGCCGACGTGAGCATATCGACCCCGCACTCCTAGATCCACCAGCACCATCTTGTTGTGAATGCCGTACTGAGTGGGATCTCCCAGGGAGGCCCGCAGGTCAAGCCCTTCCCTCTCGGCGATCTGGTTCACGTAGGCCGCGGCCTCGGCGTTGTTGGTGAGCGGGAGATACTCGAGGTCGAACGTACCGCCGTTGAGCAGTATCCGCACCCGCGCTCCCCGCCGCGCCGCCTCGACGTATGCCTCAAGGCGCAGATTGGGCGCGCCGCTCGTGCCGCCCCACTGCTGGATCTCGTAGAGCTGTTCCACGCACACTTCGTCTCCGACGCCAGCTCGCGCCAGCAGGCCGAGGAACGCGTCGCTGCGGCGCAGCGTGGACTCCGGTCCGGTCACCAGCTCGAACCAGTCCCCTTGGGCCACGATCGTCTCTGGGAACCGAACGGTGTACGTGACCCAGTCCTCGCCC
>JAWLCP010000147.1:0-5951 GCA_041687115.1 Anaerolineae bacterium | reverse complement strand
TCGCTCGCGCTCAACCTGTCTGCGCTCTCGCAGCTCCACGCTCGCCCGGATGAAATGCCGCTCTGGCTCACTCAGCTCATCCCCCCGCTCGGCCAGCCACCCCTCGGCCCGTGCCAACGGCGCGCCTCGCAGCAGGGCCCCTTCGTCGCGGTCACTGGTTTCCCATCCCCGTAGGGCAGCGCGCAACCGCTCCTGCCAGGTTCGGAACGTCCGGTCGGCGTCCATCCACGCTCGCAGCTGCCCCCAGCGCTGGATCAGCGCTTCGTGCACCACCTCGACGGTCTCTGTCCCCGTCGCATCCTGCCCGGTCACGACCAGGCGCCTGTCCGCCAGGTGCTGCACGAGCTCCCAGTGCTCGTCCCCCAACTCGGCCCGGGTCGCCACCCGCCGGGTGTCCTCCGTCCCCTCGCCAGGGCGCACCAACTGGACGAAGATCCGTCGTGCCGCCTCCCGTTCGCCCTCGTCCAGATCGGCGTACACCTCGTCGGCGTAGCGGGCCAGCGCTCCCTCCACCCGCCCGATTTCCTCGTAGCCCGCGTGGGTCAGCCAGCCGTCGTCCTGCTCCTCCCACAACAGCGTCAGGGCGAACTCCAGCAGCGGCAGGTTGCCCGGCGCCTCCCCCACGTCATCCAGCAGGCGCTCCACCAGGCCGGCCTCGAAGGCTGCGCCCTGCGCCTCGGCGGGCTTCTCGATGGCCCGGCGCAACTCATCGCGGCTCATGGGGCCCATCATCAGGGAACCGTCCTGGAGCGCGTCGGCGAAGGGACGATGGGCCAGGGCGTGGCCCATGAAGTCCGCCCGCAGCGTGAGCAGGAGGGCAACAGGGGCGACCCGCTCCTCGCTCGCGGCCTCGACGGCCGCCAGCAGGCCGTCCAGAAAGCGGCGCCGCAGCTCTGGCTCCGGGCAGAGGGTGTACAGCTCCTCGAACTGATCGAGGACGAACAACAGGCGCGTGCCCGCCGGGTGCTTCTCCAGAGCCCGCTGGATGGCATCGTAGAGGGGGATCTCGCCCTCCCGGAGGGCGTGGGCCAGCTTGCGAGCCTCGATGAGCCGGTCGGTCTCCCCCATCGCCGGCTCCAACAGCGGCAGCACGGCGGCCGCCAGGGCGTGGAAGGGCCGTCCCCCGGGCCGGAGCGAGGCGATCACCCAGCCGCCCTCGTCACGCAGACGCGGCAGCAGCCCGGCGAAGACGGTCGAGGACTTGCCGCAGCCCGAGGAGCCGACGACGACCACCACCAGGGGTTTTTCTCCGACGGCCTCGGCCAGCCGTGCGGTGAAATCCTCGCGCCCGAAGAAGAATGGCGCATCCACCTCTCGGAAGGAGCCCAGGCCGCGGTAGGGACAGGGGCCCACCGTTCTTGCCTTCCGCTCCGCGAGCTCCGCGGCCGCCGGGGCGTCGGGCAGGGGTTCCAGCCGCCCGTCGCGGATCTGCTCGTACAGCTCCGTCGTCTCCTCCGCCGGCTCGACGCCCAGCTCCTCGGCCAGCACGCGCTGGCAGGTCTCGTACTGGGCCAGCGCGGCACCCCGCTGACCGCTGAGTGCCAGCAGGCGCATGAGCTGCTGGTGAGCCTCCTCCCGCCAGGGCTCGAGCTCCACCTGACGCCAGGCGAAGGCCCGGGCCTGCTCGTAGTCACCGCGGCTCTCGTAGTGTCCGGCCAACTGGCGGAGAGCCGCCAGGGCCTGGCGCTGGAGCCGTTCGCGAACGAGGAGGGACCAATCGTCAAACGGAGCGCTGTCCCTCAGAAAGAAGCCTTCGAGGAAGCTGCCCCGATAGAGGGCGAGGGCCTCCTCCAGGTGGGGGACGGCAGGTGGCTCGGCCTCCACCGCAGCTGTGAACGCCCTCACGTCAAGCCAATGGTTGCTGGCTGCATTGAACTGGATCGTGTCGCGGGTGATGAGGAGGAAGGGGGGCGTGGCGTGACGGTCCCCAGATGACGTGCGATCTCCGATCGCTTGACGCAGGTTGGACAGGGCATTGCGCAGGTTCTTACGGGCGGCCCGATCCGGCCAGTCCGGCCACAGCAGCGCGGCGAGGACGTCGCGGCGGTGGGGGCGGTCCGCCTCCACCGCCAGGTAAGCCAGGAGCGCCCGGACCTTGTCCGATTCGAAGTCATCTGCTGGCTCGCCAGCCAGCTTGATTTGGAGAGGCCCCAATAGACGAATCGATAGACGGGCCATCTTCCCTCCCTGGCTAGAGGACCGGCACAGTTCGAGGAGCAGTGTTCTTCATCCGTATTATACCACACGTCTAGCAGATGGGGAGTCCCTGGCGCTTTCCTGACGTTTTCTCGGCGGTCTCCTGACGCCTGGTTGGTATGTTGGACGTGCAGGCTGAACTGGGGAAGGGACACGGGAGCGAGTTGCAAGGAGGTGAGGGTATGCATGACGTCGACCTGGTTCTTTCGAGGGTAACGGCCACCCGGGCCACGGCCATCGAAAGGGAATGTCGGCCGAAAAATCACAGAAAGGAGAGCGACATGAAGAGGGGCAGATGGATACTGTTGGCGCTACTGGTGGTGTTTGCATTCCCCGTGGCACTCTACGCGAAGGACGCCAACCCGGCAGCCGTGGCGAAAGCGAAAGTCACCGAGTTCACAGGGACGGAGAATCTAGAAGCACTAGTGTACAAAGGGGATTTCACCTTCACACCCGGGGGTGCGTGGCGCGTCAGGGATCGTAAATGGGAGGGGGTCCACAAGACGACCGATCCCCGGGTCACGGGAGACGTGATCATCGTCGTCAATTGCAACAAGAGTCCCAACGACACAGGGCATTGTTGGGGCACGATGCATGTGGAGCCAGACGATTTCGAGGGAGCCTGGGAAGCGACTTGGCACTCGCCGGAGGGCAGACCCGAGATCAGCGCCGTGGGCTATGGCACTGGGGAGCTCGAGGGGCTGAAGGCCTGGTGGACCTTTATGTACTATGGGGATGTCGGCTACATCTCAGGGAGGATCCTCGATCCCCAAGGCGACTAGGTTCAGTCGCGGCGATTCCCGTGCGAAACTGAAGCACCCACGTCACGGATGAGCGTGGCGCCGGCCGCAGCGTAGAGGCACATCTCCGGGGTCTAGGCATCGACCCCGGAGATCTATCCGCAGTCGCTCTTCGCCGAGGACGTCAATAGGAGATTCAAGAGACGCTCGGACATGTGCTCAAGGGGCCCATCATGATGAAAGGACAGGCATGTGACCAGAAGAGAGCGACGTTACATATCCTATCTGGTGCGTCTGTGGCAGGGGAGGATCGGGGGCGATCTGGTGTGGCGGGCGTCCCTGGAAAGCCCCCGCACCGGCGAGCACAGGGGCTTTGCGAGCCCGGCGGATCTGTTTGCGTTTATGGAGCAGGAGATGCGCGACGTGGCTGGTGATAAGCCACCATGTAGGTCTAGCTCAGGTTCGCTGAGCCGTTCCCATACCCGACGACCGTCTTGACACGCATGCTGATGATTCTAGCGTCCTCAACCGCGCCCCCACTCCTCCAGCAGCTCCCTCGCCTCCAACAGGTCCGGCGTGTCGAACCCCTCCGTGGACCAGCTGTGGATCTTCCACTGCCGACAAATCTGCTCCATCACAGGCCGCCGCGGCAGGGAAGCTATTCCTGGGCTTCTCCCGCCAGCGCCAGCGCCCGCTGGTACACGTCCTCACTTAAGTAGAACCCTGCTTTCTGCCGGAGTCCGTTCAGGGGGGGGCGCACAGCATCGATAACTTCCTTCGCCTTAGCCTCCAGCAGAACGCCCACCACACCGACCACGCGAAGACCCATCTGCTGGGCCGCGTGTCGCCCTTCTCGTTCGTCCATCAACACGAGGTCAGCCTCAAGCTCAAGAGCCAAGGCGATGCTCTCGGCCTCTCCACGGTCGAGATCCCGGCGGAGCGCCGTCACCAAAGGCTCGTTCTTCACCCTGTGACGCTTAACCCAGTCTGCTGTAGCGACCAGATCACTCCCAGGCCAGTGGACGCCGTGAGCGTTCAACTCCTCCCATACGCCCTGAGCAATATGGATCTGCGCGTAGAGCTGACGCAAGAGATCGAAGTGGCCAATGGCAGCCAGGTTGGTGAGGGGCGAGGTGTTGCTGACGACGATCACAGTCGGCCCAGCGCACGCAGCGTCGCCACGTCCTCATCTAGGTCAGCGACGTCGTAATGCGGAGGAATTCCGCGAGAGGCCAGAAGCTGACGGAACTCCCAGAGCGTCATCTCGGCCAGCTCCCGCGCCTTGCCGATGGAGAGTCGGCCTTCGGCATACAAGTAGACCGCCATCTCCACCTTCAGCTCGTCGACGGTGAGGCGAGCCGTGTCGAGAATGTCCTGAGGTATCTCCAAGGTGTTCACCGGATTCATTCTGCCTCTCCTTTGCTATCCGACCGAATTATACGCCGGTCAGGCAAATGTACAAGCCCTGAGAAGTCGGGAGTGAGCCGGGTCTGACCAGCCTCTCGCCGGTGGCCTGGTCAGGAGACCGGTCAGAGGCTCGCAAGTCTCGCCTCCAAAACAACCTTGCACCCCGGCTTGACATCCCCCAACTCCGTAGTATAATCCGCGAATCTTTTCTAGGAGGAACTGTACTATGCGCATTGTGATGACCAAGAACTTCGTAGCGACCCGGCTCCGCGATAGCGGCGGAGTCCAGTTGCCCTGGTCGCAGTGCGCCTGTCGGTAGTTGAGCTAGAGTAGTCTAACGAGGCCGTGGGCGATTGCGACGCCCACGGCCTTTTTTCTTGTCACATCCTGGTGTTCCTGTGCAAGGCCGTGGGTCTCCACGGCCTTTTTCGTTGCCGGGCACACCGATCCACCGGATAGGGACACGCCAGGAGGTACACGATGGTTCAGCATATGGATGTCGCACTCGACGTCTCAGGCGTCAACAAACAATTCATCAAGAGCGAGGGATTCCACTGGCCCTGGAAGCGGAACGGCAACGGCCGCAAGGCCGTCCGCGCCGTCGCCGACGTCACCCTCCAGGTGCGCCGCGGCGAGGTCTTCGGCATCCTCGGTCCCAACGGGTCCGGGAAGTCGACCCTGGTGCGCTGCATATCCACCTTGCTCGTCCCGGACGAGGGCACCATCCTCGTCTTCGGCCACGACGTCCGCGAGGAGGAGATGACGGTCAAGCGGCTCATCAATCGGGTCTCCGTGGAGGCCTCCTTCTTCAAGAAGCTGACGCCCATGGAGAACCTCCTCTACGGCGCCCGGCTCTACGGGGTGGGCGGCGACGAGGCCCGGAAGCGCGCGGTGGAGATCCTGACCCGGCTCGGCCTGAAGAAGGACGTCATCTACCGGCCTATGGAGGAGATGAGTCGCGGGATGCAGCAGAAGGTGGCGGCGGCCCGCGCCTTCCTGACCCAGCCGATCCTCCTCCTGCTCGACGAGCCGACGACAGGGCTCGATCCCCGGTCGAAGCGGGAGGTGCAGGGATTCCTCCGGGAGCTGCGCGATACGCACGACGCCACCATCCTGCTCACGACGCACGACATGCAGGAGGCGGAGGCGCTGTGCGATCGCATCGCCATCCTCGACGAGGGACGCATCGTGGCGCTGGACACGCCCGCCGGCCTGAAGGCCCGCGTCGAACGCTCGAACGGTCACGAGCCGACGCTGGAGGACGTCTTCATGGACCTGACGGGCAAGAGGCTGGTGGAGGACGAATAGACAAGCAGACAGGCAAAAGCCTCCGGGGTCTCAGTACGCCGGACCTGGGCTGATGGTGAGCCTATGAGCCAGCCTTCGTCGCGACGAGATCGACGACGGAAGACCTCGGAGGTCTCGAGGAGGTACCACATGGCACAACTAGTTCACGAAATCAAGGCGTCCTACGCCTTCGTCGAGCGGAACTTCAACCTGGTCAAGCGCTACTGGGGTTGGGAGGTCGTCTGGATGATGTACTCGATCGCCAACGCCCTCTCCATCACCTACATCGGCGCCGGGGCGGAGGCCGTCACCGGGCAGAAG
>JAWLCP010000146.1:0-5970 GCA_041687115.1 Anaerolineae bacterium | reverse complement strand
CGGGCTAGGCCGCGGCCTTCGACACGCCGCCGCGGACAGGCGAAGCCGAAGCCGCGCGTGCAGCGAGTGATTTGTCGTCTCTCTCACCTCCTTCCCTGAAAGCAAAAAGGGGGCGCGCGTCGGCGTGGTGAAGCCCGACGCGGCCCCCCAGAAGAGGTCGACTCTGAGAGCGAGCTAAGGTCTCTCTCGCTTCGGGTCGGCCAACGTGAACGCACCGACCTCTCCTCGAACAACTCGGTCAGCGATGGTGTGTGCAGTGAAGACG
This sequence comes from Anaerolineae bacterium, assembly GCA_041687115.1. Taxonomy (GTDB): domain Bacteria; phylum Chloroflexota; class Anaerolineae; order B4-G1; family B4-G1; genus SKLM01. The sequence goes on along the minus strand of JAWLCP010000146.1, from coordinate 5,705 downwards.
GTTATGTTCGTCCCGGCGCGACTCCCTGATCCAGGGCTTAGGTGAGGTGGGGCTGGATGTGCGGATTGGTGTCCGGTGCCTGGACCTCAGAAGATGGTCTCAGTATACCACACCAGGGTACCGTATGTCAATCGTCGTCACTGAGGGTGTTGAAAAACACCCGGACAGACTGATCCCGCAGGGCCCGAATGCCCGGTTCTGCTGGGTCCGCGCTCCACCCACCGAGTCGGTCGAGACCTATTCGGCACCTCACAGCATTTGACAATATCTCCGCAACGTGTATAGTCGTAATGCGGTGTGCATGGGGCAGCGCGAAGCGCTGGCCGGCCTGTACTAGGCATGGGGAACGGGCCAACCGGCGGCGAGGGAAAGGCGGCGGGAACCGTGGCCAAGGCCCTGGGTTTACTCAACAACTTGTGGTAGCACGTTGGAGTGCCCACAAAGCAGGCGACAGCTCCAGTCGCGGGAGCGGACGGCGCGGGCCGATACTCGCGACGCCGCCCGATTTGGCTAGCAGAGTTGGATTCGAGATGGGGTCTCAGGAGGTGTAGTCATGGGCATTCTGTTGTGGATCGTTTTTGGACTGATCGTGGGGGTGGTCGCCAAGTTCCTGATGCCTGGTGGCGGCCCCGGGGGGATCATCATTACCATTGTGCTCGGCATTGTCGGCGCGCTGCTGGGCGGCTGGATCGGGAGCCAACTCGGACTCGGGGGCATCACGGGCTTTGACTTGCGCAGCATGCTGATCGCCGTCGGGGGCGCGATGCTCGTGCTCTTGATTTACTACATGGTGATGCAGCGACGCTGAGGCCCCCCTCTCGTTCGCGGCGCAGCTAGCGTGAGCCGCGCCCTAGCTGGGGAGAGCATTGGTTGTCTGGTGCTCGCCGCCGCGCTCACTGTCCCGAGAGGCTGCCAGGCAACCGGCTTGCGCGCGACGGCGCCAGGAATCGGGGGCGGGGAGCTTCGCGGTGCTGAGAGGCTGACTGTGACCAATACCGGTCCGTCCGTAGTCAACGGAGAGCTGGTGTCTGCCCTGACCAACCGGCCGTGCGATTTCGATCGTAAACGGATGACGAGGAACAGGTAACGAGGAAGCTGGAACGGCTTGGCCCAGACGAAGCTGAGCGCATCGGGGATTCCCTCGGCGTGGACTGGGGCCAGGTTGATCTGGAGTCCTTTCGGATGGGCCTACAGGTGGAGCTTCAGCACGGAACCAGCGATCCCGAAACGAATGTGACCGACGATGACCCGAGTCGGACCGGCAAGATCGCACTGGCTCACCTCAGATAGTTCCCAGACCACTACACCCGTCTGGCAGAGCTGGAGGAGGAAGCCGCAGCAAACTGGGCAAAGACAATCGGATAGAGTTGACGGGCGAATACGGTGGGATCACTGCGGCAAGGCGGACCCCGCAACTGGCAAGCGCGTTGCCCTGGCATTGGCGCTCTGGCACACGCACACTCGTTGAGGGCTCTCCACGACTGGTGAGCGCCACGGGGCCAGGAGAGTCATCGAACAAAGAATCTTCAGACATACCACTCAGGAGGGAACAGATGAACGTGAAGACGAATGCTCCGAAGCAGATCACCTGGATCGTTGCCTTGATCCTCGGGGTGGTGGGGATCCTGGCAAACCTGACGTCAATTCCGGTCGTTACCCCTGAAATTGGCTTTTGGCTGGTGGCCGTGGGATGGGCGCTGCTGGTGATCGCGAGCATCGCACGCGGCTTATAGCTCGGCAGCTGCAGCACTAGCCGATCTGGACGCGACGGTAGCTCAGGCGGGTGGCCGTCTGAGCTGCAGTTGCAGCAGCGAACTGCGCGCCGGGGAGGTTGTTGGTGACGGAGAAGGGTTCAACGACCTCGTGATCGTCGCGCTGATCCACTGCGCGGAGGACGATGTCCTTGAGATGGACATCGGCACCGACGGATAGAGGTGCGTCATTCATGCGTACTCCTTTGGGTGATGAACTTGAACCGTGTCACCCAGAGAGGCGGTGGGTATCCCAGGGAAGCGAGCAGGGGACAACTAGAGGGCGTCTAACACGGGGGCCGACGCGAGACATTGACAAAGGCGACCCAGATCATCTGGCTGGTCACCGGCATTCTGGAGGCCTTGATCGGCATTCCCGTCGTGTTGAGAATCTTGGCTGCCAGTCCCGAGGCCGGATTCGCTCAGTTTATCTACAGCATCACGGGAGTCTTCCTCGCGCCGTTTAGCCTGCTGTTCAAGGACCCTTCGGCCGTGGGCGCGGCACTCGAAGTGTCGTCCGTGGTGGCCATGCTGATCTGTGCCTTGGCTGCCTGGGGACTGGTTCGCATCTTGTGGGTCACATAACGGACAACGTCGACGGACAACGGACAGGCCTAACACGGCCTCCAATTCCTGCTTGATGCCGACAAGGGTCAACCTCACTTGGTCTTGGCAAGCGCGTATAGACATCTCCAGAATTCCTTAGAAGCTGAGTGGCGAAGAAGTGACGAAGACGGTGCACGTTTGTATCTTCGACACCTGCTCGCTCTCCTATCTCTGCCACCAGCTATAGACCCGTGAGCAGGAAAGGTGACCACCGTCGGAGCTGGCAAACAGCGGTGCGTCGGGGTCATATCGGTCATCCCGCTCCACGAGATATCGCCACACTGCCTTGCGCGCGACACTGCCGAGGAAGACCACACGGCTCTTCCCCCTTTTTGCCAACTCGGCGGTGCGGTGTGTACTCGTTGCGGAGATAGTCGAAGAATCGGCGCAGGTCGTCAACGGTGATATCTTCAGCCCGAGGATTACCGAGGAAGTCTGCCAGAAGTTGTATCTGACGCTCATAGCCTTCTAGCGGGCGCGGGGAGAGTCCTTCGATGCGCTTGCCTAGGAGAAACCCGTCGAGTGCTTGTAGGAGTTTCATGACTTGTGGCGACCTCCTTGAGTGCTAAAACAGCTACTCGCCACAAGTCTTGGGCAGAACACAAGACTACGGGAGTGGATGGGAGTCGAACCCACCGCGGCTTGCGCTGTGCAACCCGCCACCGGTTTTGAAGACCGGGGGAGCCACCGGGCCCCAACCACCCCCACGGGTCATTCATAAGGATATCTCGAATCGGTCGATTCGTCAAGCGAAGGGGGATTGGGCGGAGCGCGGGTTGAGAGGGTGGTGAGGGTGGAGATTGCTTCGCTATGCTCGCAATGACGGGCCGGCGGCGCTGGGCTAGAGCGGGGGGCTATGCCAGTTTTGATCGATGGGCACAATCTGATCGGGCGGGTGCCCGACATCCACCTGGAGGATCCGGACGATGAGGCGCGGCTGGTGTCCCGCCTGCAGGCGTACGCCGGCCGGACGGGGAAGCGGGTGACGGTGGTCTTCGACCGGGGGATGCCGGGCGGGTGCTCGGAGAATCTGTCCGGCGGGCGGGTGGAGGTCGTCTTCGCCCCCACCGGGCGGAACGCCGACCGGGTGCTCATCGAACGGATCCGGCGCTCGCCGAATCCTCAGGGGCTCATCGTGGTCACGTCGGACCGGGAGGTGATCGCGGCGGCCGAGGGTCGGGGCGCCAGGGTGGTGCACTCGGAGGCGTTCGCCAGCGAGCTGGACGCCACACCCGTGTCCAGCGGCGCGAAGGAAGAGGCGCAGCTCTCCGAGGAGGAGGTGGAGGCGTGGCTGGCGGTGTTTGAGGAGGGGGAGACGGGCGGGGGCGTGTGAACCCCCGCCTGTCTGTACTCGACCGGCGCACCGGAGCTACTGAGACGGGACGTCGGGCAGCGCTGCCAGCGCTTTTTCGAGCGCATCCTCGCTCAGCTCGTAGTCGGGCAGCTCCTCTCGGTGGTAGGCATCGTAGGCCGCCAGGTCGAAGTGACCGTGGCCGCTGCAGTTGAAGAGTATGGCCTTCGACTCCCCCGTTTCTTTGCAGGCCATCGCCTGGTCGTAGGTGGCCTTGACCGCATGGCCTGTCTCGGGCGCGACGATGAAGCCCTCGGCCTGCGCGAAGCTGTGGGCCGCCTCGAGGACCTCATTCTGATTGAAGGCAGTCGCCTCGACGAACCCATCCTCCATGAGACGGCAGATGATGGGCGCCATGCCGTGGTAGCGTAGACCACCGGCGTGGGTGGGGGCGGGGATGAAGTCGTGGCCCACGGTGTGCATCTTGGCCACCGGGCCCGTCTTCGCCGTGTCGCCCCAGTCGTAGGCGTAGAGGCCCCGCGTGAGGCTGGGGCAGGCGGTGGATTCGACGTTGATCACCCGCATATCCGGCCTGCTGCCGTCCAGCTTGTCCTTCATGAAGGGGAGGAAGAGGCCGGCGAAGTTGCTGCCGCCGCCGACGCAGCCGATGAGGATGTCCGGGTAGTCGTCGGCCAGCTCCATCTGCTTCTGCGCCTCCAACCCGACCACGGTCTGGTGGAGGAGGACGAAGTTGACGACGCTGCCCAGGGAGTACTTCCAGCCCTCGCGGGTGACGGCGTACTCGATGGCCTCGCTGATGGCGATGCCCAGGCTGCCGGAGGTCTCGGGATCGACCTCAAGAATTCTTCGCCCGGCGTTGGTCTCTGAGCTGGGGCTGGGCACCACGTTGCCGCCCCAGGTCTCCATCATGACGCGCCGGTAGGGCTTCTGGTGGTAGCTGATGGTGACCATGAACACCTTGCACTCCATGCCGTAGAGCTGGGTGGCGAAGGCCAGGGCGCTGCCCCACTGACCGGCCCCCGTCTCCGTGGCCAGGCCCTTCAGCCCCTCCTGCTTCGCATAGTAGCACTGGGCCACGGCGGTGTTTGGCTTGTGGCTGCCGGGGGGGCTGACGCCCTCCCACTTGTAGTAGATCCTGGCCGGCGTGTCGAGGGCCTTCTCCCAACGGGCGGCCCGGTAGAGGGGCGAGGGGCGCCACATCTTCAGCACGTCCTGCACCTCATCCGGGATCTCGATCCACCGCTCCGGGCTCATCTCCTGCTCGATCAGCGCCTGGGGGAAGACCGGCGCCAGATCGTCCGGCTGCATGAGGTCGAGGGTCACCGGGTGCCGGTAGGGGGGCGGGGGGGTCTCCATGTCGGGGAGGATGTTGTACCAATGCGTCGGCAGGTCGGCTTCGTCCAGGAAGTACTTGTACTGGGTCATGTCTCTTTCTCCTTGATCTGGTTGATCGTCTTTACGGATGCTCATTCGAGCATCGCGGTCCTGTCGGTGAAGAACTGCTCGTACACCTTGTAGTGCGTCGTCTCCTCGTAGGCTACCTCGGTGATGCGCTCGGCGTCGAAGCTGAAGATCTGGGCGCCAGGATAGGCCAGGAGGATGGGGGAGTGGGTGGCCATGACGAACTGGGCGTGGCCCTCCGCCTCCAGCTCCTGGAGCAGCCTGAGGAATCTCACCTGGCTGGTTGGGGAGAGGGCGGCCTCCGGCTCGTCGAGGAGATAGAGCCCCTGGATGCGGAACCGGCCATTGAAGTAGCTCAGGATCCCCTCGCCGTGCGAGAGGACGTTGAGCAGCCGGCCCCCGTGGTACTTCAGGCGACCGGGGTCGCAGAGGGCCAGGTCGTCGAGGAAGTCCGCCATGTCGTGGAAGGTCTCCGCTCTGAAGAGAGAGCCGGGCACGTGGCCGTTGGCCCAGGTCACATCGATGAACTCCTTGAGCCGATCCTCATACGGGTTCTCGTGGGCCAGATGACGCCGCGGCTTATCCCAGATGTGGATGTTGCATTTCCTGGTGATGGCGTCCAGCAGGGTCGATTT
>JAWLCP010000145.1:0-6105 GCA_041687115.1 Anaerolineae bacterium | reverse complement strand
GCATTACCCCCACAACCGCTTAGCAGGCGGCCCCGATCGACCAGACTCCGGCACCTCCCCGAGCACGTCTATGCAGCTGTTCTCGTCACGTGGCGGAGGGAGTGGGATTCGAACCCACGGTGACCTGTTGGGCCACAATGGTTTTCAAGACCATCGCCTTCGTCCGCTCGGCCATCCCTCCGGGGTGCCCAGGGGACGCTCTCCCCCTGCCGCGCTACATTCTACCACGCCAGCCCACAACTGTCAACGTCGGCAGGCCGCGCCATCGATCACGTCCACGCCCCCCATCCACGGCTGCAGTACCTCCGGCACCGCGATGGAGCCATCCGCCCGCTGGTAGTTCTCGATCACCGCGATCATCACCCGCGGCAGCGCCAACCCCGAGCCGTTCAACGTGTGCACGAACCGCGGGCTCGCCCCCGGCTCCGGCCGGTAGCGCACGTTCGCCCGCCGGGCCTGGAACGCCTCACAGTTGCTGAGGCTGCTCACCTCCAGCCACTCACCACATCCGGGGGCCCACAGCTCAATGTCGTACTTCTTCGCCGCCGTGAACCCCAGGTCGCCCGTGCACATCTCCACCAGCCGATACGGCACGCCGAGGCGCCGGCAGATGTCCAGCGCGTCGTCGACCATCGAATCCAGCTCGTCGTAGCTCGACTCCGGCGTGGCGAACTTGTACATCTCCACTTTGTCGAACTGATGTCCGCGTTTGATGCCCCGCACGTCCCGCCCGGCGCTCATCTTCTCGCGGCGGAAGCACGCGCTGTAGGCCACGTAATGGAGCGGCAGATCCTCCACATCGAGGATCTCGTCCCGATGGAGGTTGGTGAGCGGGATCTCCGCCGTGCCGATCAGCCAGATGTCGTCCTCCACGTCGTGGTAGATGTTCTCGGCGAACTTGGGCAGCTGCCCCGCCCCCCACATGCAGCTTTCCTTCACCACGAAGGGGGGATAGATCTCCACGTAGTCGTGCTCCGCCGTGTGCACGTCCAGCATCCAGGCGATCAACGCCCGCTGGAGCCGCGCCCCAAACCCGCGCAGCACGTAGAACCGGCTGCCGGACAGCTTCACCCCGCGCTCGAAGTCGATAATGCCCAGCTCCGGCCCCAGGTCCCAGTGCGCCACGGGCTCGAAATCGAACGCCCGCGGCTCCCCCCATTGCCCCACGACCACGTTGTGGCTCTCGTCGGGCCCCACCGGCACCGTCTCGTGCGGAAGGTTGGGCACCCGCAGCATCGCCGCCTCCAGATCGGCCTCCACGGCGTCCAGGGGCTCCTCGAGCGAATCGATCCGCTCGCCCACCCCCCGCATCTGCGCAATCAGCCGCTCGCGCTCCTCCTGATCCTGGAGCTGTCCGATCTGCTTGGAGACCCGGTTCCGGCGCGCCCGAAGCGCCTCCACCTCCGTCAGCAGCTCGCGGCGCCTCTCATCCAGGGCCACGATCGTGTCCACCTGCGCCGCATCGGCGCCCAGCTTCTCCAGGTCCGCCTTGACCCGCTCTGGATGTTCGCGAATGAACCCTATGTCGAGCATACCACCCACCCCTATGAGCTTCTCTTGCCCCAGGCCCGTCCCATCGATGCCTGACTCGCCCTCCGCAAGGGCCCCACAAGACTAAACCCCCTCTCAGAAATTGAGGGGGCGCCTCAAAGATGCATGGATTATAGCACGGGCGACATCGCTTTACAAATCCCCGGTTTTCGGTTATAATCCTGCCAGCTTCTGGACGGAAAGCCCAATCGTCGCACGCCTACAGGGAACTCCCGCATCCTATGTGGGCGTTTCTTTTTGTCTTTAAGTGGCGGCATGGTCTTACAGGCACAGTCCTGCAGGGCTAGTTCAAGGAAACGGAGTTGAGAGGCAGAGGCCGCGAGGGATCGTCGCGCCGGTTCGACGATGCCGGCGGCCTGTCTGCACAGAGGCACGAAATGAAGAGAAGATCGACCTATCTCACCCAGCAGGGATACGAAAAACTGGAGCAGGAGCTCGACTACCTTCGCACCACGCGCCGCAGGGAGATCGCCCGCCGCCTGGAGCTGGCCCTCGCCGAGGGTCCTCTTCTGGAGAACGCGGAGCTGGAGGATGCGCGCAACGAGCAGGCCTTCGTCGAGGGCCGCATCCTGATGCTCGAGCGCATGCTGGCCGATGCGGTGATCATCAAGGAGGACGAGGGGCCCCACGAGGAGGTGGAGGTGGGGACCCACGTCACCATCACCGAGGGCGACGGCCCTCCCGAGACCTACCGGATCGTCGGCTCCGCCGAGGCCGACCCCACGAAGGGCTTCATCTCCGACGCCTCTCCGCTCGGACAGGCCCTGGTGGGCCGCAAGATAGGGGACCGGGTGACAATCGAAGCCCCGGACGGCGAGCTGGAGTTCAAGGTCATCGCCATCCAATGACCCAGTCGGCCGGTTGAGACGTCAGCCCACGGAGGACGCCGTCAGGCCGTTCGGCGTGATCTTTTTCGTGGCAGAGGACCATAGCGACCACGGGGGTCTATGAAGGCTCCCGCAGTCCCAGCGGCGGCCGCTCTGAGGGCAGACCAAAGGAAACAGCTGATGGAACTGACAGATCTGGAGGAACAGCGCCTCGAGAAGCTCGAGCGCCTGCAGGACAGGGGAATCGAGCCCTATCCCAATCGAGTCGAGCGCACCCACACCATCGCCGAGGCAGTGGCGGCCCTCAAGCAGGCGGAGGGATCCGACGAACGGCCCCCGTCGGTGGCCATCACCGGCCGCCTGCGCAGCATCCGCACCATGGGCAAGATCTCCTTCGCGGACGTGGAGGACGGCACCGGCTCGATCCAGATCTTCCTGCGCATCGACGAGCTGGACGACGAGGTCTACGAGATGTTCAAGGAGGACCTCGACCTGGGCGACTTCGTGGAGGTGCACGGCCCCCTGATGCGTACGCGCACCGGCGAGATGAGCGTGCTCGCCCGGCAGCTGCGCATCATCTCGAAGGCCATCAGCCCCCTGCCCGTGATCAAGGAGAAGGAGGTCGACGGGGAGGTGGTGCGCTACACCTCATTCTCCGATGTCGAGGAGCGGTACCGGCAGCGGTACGCCGACCTGGCCACCAACCCCGACGTCCGCCACATCTTCCGCCAGCGCGCCCGCACCGTCCAGGCCATGCGGGACTTCCTGGATCGGCATGGGTTCCTCGAGGTCGAGACCCCCATCCTCCAGCCCGTCTACGGGGGCGCCGCAGCTCGGCCCTTCGTCACCCACCACCACCAGCTCCACCAAAACCTCTACCTGCGCATCTCCTTCGAGCTCTACCTGAAGCGGCTCCTGGTGGGCATGGTCGACCGCGTGTACGAGATCGGGCGCGACTTCCGCAACGAGGGCGTCTCCCACAAGCACTACCCCGAGTTCACGCAGATGGAGTTCTACGCGGCCTACTGGGACTACCGCGACGTGATGGGCTTCTGCGAGCGCATGGTGGCCCACATCGCCGAGGAGGTGACGGGCAGCCCGGTGATCGAGTACCAGGGCCACGAGGTCGACCTCAGCCCGCCGTGGCGGCGCGTCACCCTGCGCGACATCGCCCTGGAGATCACCGGCGTCGACTACCGCGCCTACCCCAGCGCTGCGGAGCTGGCCGAGGCCATGCGGGCCCACGAGCTCCCCACCCCGTCGAACGCGACGTGGGGGTACCTCATCGACAAGGGCCTCCTGGGCACCGTCGAGCCGGCGCTGATCCAGCCGACGTTCGTGATGGACTACCCGCGCGACATCTCGCCGCTGGCGAAGACGAAGCCCGACGATCCCACCCACGTCGAGCGGTTCGAGTTCTTCATCGGCGGGCTGGAGATGGGCAACGCCTTCACGGAGCTGAACGACCCCTTCGACCAGGAGGAGCGGTTCCTGGAGATGGGCCGCCTGTACGACGCGGATCACGAGGAGGCCCACCCCATGGACGAGGACTACATCCGGGCCATGAAGTACGGCATGCCGCCCAGCGGCGGCTTCGGCATCGGCGTCGACCGGCTGATGATGCTCCTCACCGACCAGCCCAACATCCGCGAGGTGATCCTCTTCCCGCACCTGCGCGAGAGGGACTGACAGCCCGAAACACGAGAAGAGCCCCCAGAATTCTGGGGGCTTCACGCTCTCTCTCGTCGATTAGTAGGGCAGGTTTCCCTACCTGCCGAGTTCCTGTCGTCGTGCCCGGCCTTCCCCTGTCTCCGTGCATCCCCTCGCTCCAGAGTTGCCCGCACGGCCCCGTGGTCAGTTCGTACGCATCTAGCGCCGTGCCGCCGTCCCCAGCCTCCCAACCACCCGCTCCCACCCCTCCCCCACCGCCGTCAGCGCTCCCGTCTGCGGGTCGAACAGCCTCCCCGTCGGGTATTCCCCATCGGGCGCGTCCAGGCTGAACCAGCACCAGCGCTGCACCAACCGGTCATCGTCCGCCGGGCAACCCAGCGCCGGATCCCTCGCCGTCAAGAAGAAGTCAAACGTATCGGCCAGAAACCCCACCACCCGCTCGGGCGGGAACCCGTACTCCTCCGGCATCAGAATCCCATACTCGGTCACGATGAGCGGCCTATCCCGGAAGCCACGCTCGGCCATCCAGCGCCGGAAATCGACGATCTGCCGACGGAATATCTCCATGTCATCGCCATCGTCGACCTCGTAGAGCATCCCCTCGTCCTCCGTCAGGCCCGGCGGGATATCGACGCCCCACGACCCGCGCTCCTCACGGAGGATGAAGGCGTGCACGTGCCACACGTCCACCGGTATCTGCGCGCCAAACTGCTCCTCGTACGCGGCCAACACCCGCTCCAGGTAGCGGAGCCGGAGCGGCGTGGGCTGGGTCACCCCGCCGATGGCTACCTGTGCCGCCGGGTCCGCCGCTTTGATGGCCGAATAGGCCTGGTGGTACAGCCGGGCGTGCGCCGCCGGCTCCACGTTGTCCTGCCACCTCACGTCCGGCTCGTTCCCGATCAACCACAGCGATCCCGGGTTGGCCCGCGCAATCTCCGCCAGCGCCCCCGCGTCCGGCCGCAGTACCCCTCCCTTGAGGCGCACCATCTGCGCGTACTCGGCGCCACCGGGCCTCGCGGAGTCCGGCCGTGCGCCCCAATCCAGGTACCAGCCCAGCTGCAACGGCTCGACGTCGTAGCGGGAGATGGGACCCAGGGCCACACCCACCCCCCAGCGGGGCCGTCCCTGGTAGAGGAAGGCCTGCCCCGGCTCAGGCCCGGGGCGCGTTGCGGTGGGGGAAGGACCCGCCGGCTCGTCCGGCGGCGAGGGGGTCTCCGGGACCGGCTCCGTCTCCGTCCCTGTCGACACGATTGGCTCCGGGGAGGGACTGGACTCGGTGCTCAGCCCCTCTGCCTCCTGAACCGAGGCGGGCGTCTGCGTGGGGATGATCGGCTCCGGCGACGGGCTCGGGGGAGCGCTCAGCGGCGCGCCCGGCCCCAGCCAGGCCCAGAGGATGAGCAGCACGCCTGCGCCGATCAACAGGAGCCCACCCCACAGGCCCCACCTTCTACCCACGCCACCTCCACACCCCCAGCGCGATCAGCCCCACCACCACCAGCCCCACACCTACCAGCAGCAGCGGCGACACACCGCCATCGTCCGCCGGTTCGGCCCCCTGCGTGGGAGACGCCGTAGGCCCGGGGGCCTCATCGTCTGGCTTTTCCTCGTCCGCCGTGGGGGACGCGGGCCCAGGAGTCGGACTGGGCGTCGCTGCCACGGTCGCCGTCCCCGTGGCGCTCGGCGTGGCCGAGACGGCGGTCACCTCCGCCGTGGCCGTCCCCGTGACGGTGGCGGGCCCTGTGGCGGTCGTCTCCTCCGCCGTCGCTGTCACGGTCGGGCCCGGAGATGGCGTCGCGGTGCCCGTCCCCGTCCCCGTGCCCGTCGCCGGCGTGGGCGTCGGCCGGAACGGCGTCTCCGTAGCCTCCGGTGGAGCGGTCGGCTGCGAAGGTGGCGAGGTCGGCTCCGGCGTCTCTGCCCCCGGCGTCGGCGTTCGGGTGGGCACGGTCTGGCGCACCGGGCTCTGCCCCGGTGCGGCCCACAGGTCCGGTCCCACACACAGTCCAAGGACCACAAGGGTGGTCAGAACCACGAACCAGGTAACCTTCCTCACCGTTCC
>JAWLCP010000144.1:0-6113 GCA_041687115.1 Anaerolineae bacterium | reverse complement strand
GATCGACCACCCAAAGGTGCTCGAACCGAACATCACCCTCTGCATGAGTCAGGAGGCGTGCGATCGTTACAGCAACCAGACGCGGCAGGGGGGTCTCATCATTCTCGACGCCGATCACGTCAGCCGTTCGCCGACGACGCGAGCGGTGCGGGTTCCGCTCACCTCGCTGGCACGAGATGTCACCGGGCGGGCGATCGCCGCGAACGTGGTCGGCGTCGGCTTGCTGGCCGGCTTGACGGGCATCGTCTCGCGGGAGTCGCTCGAGGAAGCGGTGCAGGCGCGTGCTCCTCGAGGGACAGCGGAGCTGAACCTACGAGCTCTGGCCGCAGGGTACGAGGAAGCACAACAGATCAAGAAGTAGCAGAAATGGTACCATCGTACCATTGAAAGTGGGGCCCCTGACGGTGTATCATTCTGGGGAGACACCTGCATGGCCATCTTTCGAACAACGTGGTCAGCGGTATGTACGCCGCCAAAAGGAGCCCTTCGTGGAACGTGTGCGTCGCCTCTTGATCATCACCGCCCTGAGCGCGGCAGCCCTGGCTTTGCTGCTGGCCGCCGTCGCTCCCGCCGGATTGGCAGGCCCGGTACCATAGGCCTATCGAGCAGCGTACGGCCACTCGCCAGCGCCTCACCTGGCGTCTGTTGACGCTGTACCACCCCCCCAAAACGACAGAGAAGCCGCACGGTCTCTTCGCAACCGTGCGGCTTCCGTCTCGCCTGTCTGGCAGACTCCCCTGCCAGATCGGCGAGCCATCAAGCGGCCTCTGAGTCAGAGCCGCGCCACCCCGTATGAAAGGACTCCCCCCGGGGTCGGTCCACTCGCTCATACGTGTGCGCGCCGAAGTAATCACGCTGCGCCTGTGTCAGGTTCGCCGGCAGGCGCGCGGTGCGATAGGCGTCATAGTAGGACAGCGAGGCGCAGAACGCCGGACACGGCACCCCGTTCCCCACGGCGATCCCGATCACCTGGCGCAGTGCCTCCTGCCGGCTCTCCACCACGTCCTTGAAGAACGGATCGAGCAGCAGATTAGACAGCTCTCGATTCCGCTCGAAGGCCACACTGATGTCGTCCAGGAAGTCGGCGCGGATGATGCAGCCACCGCGCCAGATGCGGGCGATGCTTCCCAGATCCAGCCCATAATCGTACTCCGCACTGGCGGCATCCAGGAGTGCGAACCCCTGCGCATAGGAGCAGATCTTGGCCGCGAAGAGCGCCTTCCGCACATTCTCCACCAGGGCCTCTGGGTCTCCATCAAAGCCCATTGCCGGCCCCGACAGCTCCTCCGAGGCGGCCAGACGTTCCTCCTTCCGGGCGGAGAGGAAGCGGCTCACCACGGCAGCGTTGATGGTAGGCACCGGGGCGCCCAGATCGAATGCATCCTGGGATGTCCACTTGCCCGTACCTTTCTGCTTCGCCGCATCGAGGATGACATCTACCAGGGGCTTGCCGGTCTCTTCGTCCACCTCGGCGAAGATGTCCGCCGTGATCTCGATCAGATAGGACGCCAGCTCCCCCCGATTCCATTCGTAGAAGATCTCGTGCAGCCCGGCCGGCGCAATCTGCCCGATACGGTGGAGAATGTCGTAGGACTCCGCGATGAGCTGCATATCGCCGTACTCAATGCCGTTGTGAACCATCTTGACATAGTGCCCGGCGCCACGAGGGCCAATGTACGTCACACACGGCTCGCCGTCCACCTTGGCCGCGATGTCCGTAAGGATCGGTTCCACCCGTTCGTACGCCTCTCGCGGGCCGCCGGGCATGATGCTGGGACCGTGAAGCGCGCCGTACTCTCCGCCGGATACGCCCGTCCCCATGTACAGAATTCCCTCATCCTGCAGCATCGTGGCTCGCCGCTCCGTATCCTTGAAGAAGGAATTCCCTCCGTCGATAATCAGGTCACCTGCCTCCAGATGGGGGATCAGTTCCTCGATCACAGCATCCACCGGCCCACCCGCCTTGACCATCAACATCACTGCGCGGGGCCGTTTGAGGAGGTCAACCAGCTCCCCAACGGTGGTCGCCGCGCGGATCTCCTTTCCGACGGCCTCCTCCTCCATGAAGGCCTTCGTCCGAGCGGTCGTGCGATTATAGACGCCGACCGAGTAACCACGCCGCTCCATGTTGAGCACGAGATTCTGCCCCATCACTGCCAGGCCGACGAGGCCGATGTCACACATCTGGTCACGCATTCGTGTCTCCTCTCCTCTCAAGCAGACAGACAGCGCAGTATGCAGCTCACCGCTGGATCCGCGCCGATCCGCCTTCCGCAAACGCTCGCACCTGCTCCACAGTCGCCATAGTCGTATCACCGGGGAAGCTGGTCAGCAGGGCTCCGTGCGCCCAACCCAGTCTAAGGGCTTCTTCCTCCGGCTCCCCTGTCAGCAGGCCGTAGACAAGCCCAGAGGCAAACCCATCCCCGCCCCCCACGCGATCGTAGACGTCCAGCTCGCAGGTCGGCGAGACGTACGCGTTGCCGTCAATCCAGGTCACCGCGCCCCAGCTGTGACGGTTGGTGGAGTGCACCTCCCGCAGCGTCGTGGCCACGACCTTGATGTGCGGATATTTGTCGGTCACCCGATCAATCATGTTGAGGAAGGCGCTGGGGTCCAGCTCCGACTCCGCCGCGACCTCCGGCCCGGGAATGCCCAGCCCCATCTGCAGATCCTCCTCATTCCCCAACAGGACGTCCACGTGTTCCACGATCCTGCTGAGCACGGATACGGCCTGATCCTGGCCGCCCCACACCCCCCATAGTTTTCCGCGGTAGTTGAGATCGAAGGACGTTACGGCACCGGCAGCCTTGGCCGCCTGCATGCCCTCGATGATCAACTCCCCCGTGGTCTCCGACAGGGCCGCGAAGATCCCGCCGCTGTGGAACCAGCGCACGCCGTCGGCGAAGATCGCCTCCCAGTCGAAGTCACCGGGCTTCAGCAGACCGCCGGCCTCGTTGGCGCGGTTATAGAACACGACGGGGGGGCGGACGCCGTAGCCCCGGTCGCTGTACACCGTCGCCATATTGGGGCCGTTCACGCCGTCACGTTCGAAGTATCTGTAGAAGGGCTTTACCCCCATCGCCCGCACCCGTTCGTCGATAAGGTCGCCGATGGGGTAGTTCACCATCGCCGTGGCGATAGCCGTCCGCAGGTTGAAGCAGTTCGCCAAATTGGCAGCCACGTTGAATTCGCCGCCGCTGACGTGAATGCAGCATTCGGTCGCCTTACGAAAGGGCACCACGCCGGGATCCAGCCGATGGATCAGGGCACCCAGCGAAAGAAGATCGAGCGCGCCGTCCTGGCGGATATTCAATCCGTACTTCATTCGGTTCCTCCTTGCACGAAAATCCTTGATCGAAGAGCGAGCTATCGAACCCGGTAGAGCATCTCGCCTGCTCTGGGGACGAATAGAATTCCTTCAGACTCGCGGTCCTTCCACTCATCCACATCCACCTCATCAGGATTCAGATATCCCAATGAGAGCCGGGCGCAGTCGTGGGCCGGAATCTGGCTGGAGAGGGTCACTCTGACGTCGGGCTTCTCGACACCCCCGTCCATCACGCCGGAGCCTCGCACGTGCGTGCTGTGTGCCAGCACGCAGAGTGGAATATGCTTGTACCGCTCCCAGTCCTGGAGGAAGTAGGGCAGAATATGATAGCCAACCTCGTAGATATACTCGCCGTGTGTCTCGCTGACGGTGTCCAGGTGTGGAGCATAGAGAATCACCTCGCCTCCCCGAGCCACGGCAGGTTCCAGCTTGTACACCGCCTTGGCGGCGGTCCACATCTCATCGTACATCGGGGGTGCCCAGGAGAGCACCCTTTGGAGGGGTTGGTCGACCCATTGGATGTGTCGCTCTGCTGACAGACTGACGGAAGCTTCCCATGCGGCGATGTGATCCCCAATGAAGATCCCCGCAACATCGTCGCCAACCACGACCAGAGAGATGAGCGTAACAGGCCTCGGAAGGTGCTTAGCAGCAGCATGGATCATCGCCCGCACCGGGGTATCCCTGATCCCGATGGTGTCCACCACGCCGGCTAACGCCCCCAGCCAGTGGGTGACGTTGATCATCCTCGGGCCCGAGATACCGGGAAAGAAGTACTTGGCCCCGCCCGAAAAGCCGACCACTTCGTGCGGAAACGTGGGGCCAACGATGACCAAGTGGTCATAGTCCAGCACAGCCTTGTTGATGCGCACCGGCACGTCCCCGCCAAGTGAGGGGTGCCACCGCTCACCAGCGATCTGCTGGACCTCATCCTGGGTGATCACGCCAACGGTGCACAGCGCAGCCGGATCATCCCAGGCGTGGTTGAACAGGCCGACTCTTGCGTACCGCCCCCTCCGTTCCTCGCGGGTCACGCCGACCAGGCTGCGCAGGCTTTCCTCGCTCAGCACAGGGTGCGTGCCCAGAGCCACCATGAAATCGAGTTGGCGTGCATCGTGCAGCACGTCGACCAAGGCTCGGAACAGCAGCGGCAGCGGCAGCGTGCGCGTGTGGTCAGGGATCAACACCAGCACCCGTTGATCCGTGAACCTGCCTTCCATCCCCAGGTGAAGGGACTGAATGACATCGGCCGGGGACAGGCACCCGCTGGCGCTATGCTTGCTCACGATTGACATTCGTCGCCGCCTTGTAGGTCGGGTTTGCTACCCGACACGATACGCTCTGCGCTACCCGACCCGACACGCCATGCTTGCCACCCGACTCTTCTGTGCGTAGGTGAGCGAGCGGGCCAAACTAGACACCGCTGTAAGCCGAGAAGCCACCATCGACAGGCACAACGATCCCGGTCACAAACTGGGAGGCTGGGGACAGCAGCCACAGGACGGTCCCCAGGAGATCTTCGGGGTTGCCGAAGCGCCCCATGGGCGTGTGATCGATAATGGTCTGCCCGCGCTCTGTCAACGTATCATCATCGTTCAGCAGCAGCGCCCGATTCTGCTTGCCGATGAAAAACCCGGGCGCAATGGCGTTCACCCGGATCTTGGGAGAGTACTCCTGCGCCATGTGCACCGCCAGCCATCGGGTGAAATTGCTGACGCCGGCCTTGGCTGCTGAGTAGGCGGCCACGCGGGTCAGTGGGGTGAAGGCCGTCATGGACGAGAAGTTCAGGATGACGCCCTCGCCGCGCTCCGCCATCCCCCTGCCAATGACCTGGCAGGGCAGGATCGTCCCGATCATGTTCAGATCGAAGACGAAGTTCAGCGCGTCGTCCGGCAAGTCGAAAAACGGGTTGTCGGGGCTGGCAGTGGCTTCAGGGCGATTACCCCCGGCGGCGTTGATGAGGATGTCCACTGGCCCAAGCCGGTCCTCAATCGCCCGACGTGCTTCCTCGAGCGCTTCGCGCTTGAGTACGTCCCCAGAGACGACCGCATACGTGCCGCGGCTGGCATCCATGCGAGCGCGCATCCCGTCTGGGATTCCTCGTCTGTGAGCCAACACGGCCACGTTAGCACCCAGGCCTGCCAGGGCGACGGCCATCTCGCCGCCGAGAACACCTGTCCCTCCGGTGACCAGGGCCGTCTGGCCGGTGAAGTCGTAGAGCCTCGTTATCTCCGACAGATCCATCTTTTTGTCATTCCTCCTCGCCCTCCCCCGTCGACGGTATCCAGACTCATCCTGGATTCCCATTCTCTCTCTCAATGGTCACTCCCGGAGCCACCTCCAGTCGATAGATCTCGGAGGCACCAGCCTCCTGCAATGCCTCCAGCAGGGGTGTCGTGTCCTGATAGGGCCAGAGCGCGATGACGGTGCCGCCGCTTCCAGCGCCGGCCAACTTAGCCCCCCGTGCCCCGGCGTCCAGCGCAGCGGCGATCAGCCGTTCGTTAGACTCGCCCGATCCACCCAGGCCTCGCTGAATGGCATGGTTCTCGTTCATCAGGTGTCCCAGGGTGGACCAGTCCTGCAGCAGCAACGCCTTCTTGCCCAGCCGGGCGATCTCCGTGATGCGCTCATACGCGTCCACCACCTCCCTCTCGCCCTCCAGCCAGCGCTCCCGGATCGGGCGATGGACCTCACCGGAGGAGTGCTGCACGCCAGTGTAGCCCAGGACGAAGGGAAGCTCCGGGACATAGCCGTCCAGCGGCTCGATAGTGGCAAAGAGCTCGGC
>JAWLCP010000143.1:0-6154 GCA_041687115.1 Anaerolineae bacterium | reverse complement strand
GGCCGAGCTGGAGGAACAGATCCAGCAGCTGGAGGCGCGCCAGGCGGAGTTGGAGGCGGAGCTGGCCGTGGCCAGCCAGGAGCAGGCGGTGGCCCGGGTGCGGGAGTTGGGGGCGGAGCACGGCCAGAACGAACGACAGCTCGATCAGCTGCTGGCGGAGTGGGAGGAAGTGGCGTGACGGACGGGCGGGATCGGCGGCCCTTCGTGATCGGGATCACGGGCAACATCGGCACCGGGAAGTCGACGGTCGCGCACATGCTGGGCGATCTGGGGGCGGAGGTGATCGACGCGGACAAGGTGGCGCATCGGGTCATGGAGCCCGGGAGCGAGACGTATGCCCGGGTGGTGGAGGCCTTCGGCCCCCGGATCGTGGGCGGCGGCGAGATCGACAGGCAGGAGCTGGGGGCAATCGTGTTCAGCGATCCCGACGCGCTGGCCCTGCTGGAGGAGATCGTCCATCCCGCCACGCTGGAGAGGATCGAGCGCCGCATCGCGTCGGCGGACGCCGATGCGGTCGTCATCGAAGCCATCAAGCTGATCGAGTCCGGCCTGGCGGATGCGTGCGACAGCGTGTGGGTGGTCACCTGCCGGCGGGATCAGCAGATCGAGCGCGTCGTCGCCCAGCGCGACCTCAGCCGGGAGGAGGCCGCGCTGCGGGTGGAGGCTCAGGGGCCGCAGGTGGCGAAGATCGCCCACGCCGATGTGGTGATCGACAACAGCGGATCCCGCGCGGTCACCCGGCAGCAGGTGCAGGCCGCGTGGGACCGGGTGATGGCGGCAGCCGGCCGGTCACGCCGCGCTGCTTGGAATTGAGCCGTGACCGGGTATAATGGGGCTGGGACCCGGTCCGGCGACCTCGCCCCGGCCGGCAGACGCGCGCGGGCTGGTAAGGCTGGTCTCCGGTTACGCTCACGTCCGACACGACCATGGTGGATAGTGGCGGTATTCTCGTAAGGAGGCCCCAGGCGAGCGACCTGGGGCGAGTGGCGGACTTCGTCAGCCGGGCCCTGGGCGGGCGCCGTGCGGTAGACGTGCAGCGGGTCCTGGGCCGCCTGGGCGACGTGGGCTTCTTCCTGGCCGAACAGGACGGCAGCGTGGTCGGATTGATCGGGTGGCACGTGGAGAACCTGGTGGGGCGCGTGACCGACCTGCTCGTGTGGCCGTCTCGCCGGCGGGGAGCGGTGGGATCCGCCCTGTTCCGGGAGATGGAGAGCGCCGCGCTCCGGCTGCAGGCCGAGGCGGTCGTCCTTCTCCTGCCCCGGCCGAGCCGTCCGGAGCTGGTCGAGTTCGCCAGGAGCATGGGGTACGAGCCGCGGAGGGTGGCGCACATGCCGCGGGCCTGGCGCGAGACCGCATATGAGGCAGGCTGGGAGGACAATGAGGAGATTCTGGTCAAACAGCTCCGCTCCCAGCGCGTGTTCAGGCCGTTGTAGGTGAGGGCAGCGCGCCTGCCGTGCCGACCGCGGGTGGGCCCGTGCGCCGGGGTGTGGGGGACGGCGGTCGATGGGAGGGGATATGTCTTTCGTGAAACAGTTCTTCAGTGAGCATCCTCGCCTGGCGGCGTGGTTTGTGCTGGCTGTGGGGATGGTGGCCATCCTGGTCTGGTCCGCGCGCGACGTGGGGCTCCTGCCGAGACAGTGGGCCGCGCTGATCGTGGCGACCATCGGGTTGGCCGGGCTCTGTATCTGGATCATTGGATGGGAGGAGAATGGGGAGGAGGGTGAGCGGGAGGGGGGCGAGTAGGGCCCCTCTTGACCCGCTGGATGCCTTCTGCGTGATGCGCGCTCGTGGACTACCGCGTGCCCGCTACGTTGAATTCGGGGTGACAGGATGATCAGGGTCGGCAGCCGGCTCCTTGCACTGGCGCTCATCGTCGCCATTGGCCTGGCCCTCGTCCCTCCCTGCGGGCTTCAGGCCCAGGAGGATCCGGTGGCCCAGCTGATGGGGCGGATGTCCAGCGCGGCGAAGGTGGGGCAGCTGTTCGTGGTCACGTTTCCCGGATCGGAGGTCGACGACCGCACTGCCATCACGGAGTTGATACGCGACTACCGCGTCGGCGGGGTGATGCTCAAGCCGGAGAACGGCAACATCAACAACGACGGCGACACGCCCGCCCAGGTGGCCGGGCTGGTGAGCCGCCTCCAGGAGACCGCCTGGGAGTCGACCCGGCCACTGACGGGGACCGTCTCAGATCCCTTTGTCCCTCTGCTCGTCACCGCGAATCAGGAGGGCAACGGGATGCCCTTCTCCAGCATCGTCAGCGGCACCACGCCGCTGCCGTCGCACATGGCGCTGGGGGCCACCTGGAACGTGAGCCACACCGCCACCGTCGGTCAGATCGTCGGCCAGGAGTTGGGCGCCATGGGGGTCAACGTCCTCTTGGGGCCCTCCCTCGACGTCCTGGAGAACCCGCGCCCGGCCAGCAGCGGCGACCTGGGCGTGCGGTCCTTCGGAGGGGAGCCGTTCTGGGTGGGGGAGATGGGCAAGGCCTACATCCGCGGCGTCCACGAGGGGTCCGCGGGCCGCACGGCCGTGATCGCGAAGCACTTCCCCGGGCTGGGATCGTCCGATCGCTCGCTGAACGAGGAAATCTCCACCGTCCAGCGCACACTGGAGAAGCTGAAGCAGGTCGACCTGGCGCCCTTCTTCGCCGTCGCTCAGGCGCGGGACCCGGCCTCACGCCCGGATGGGGTGCTGGTCTCTCACATTCGCTTCCAGGGCTTGGCGGGTGGCCGTTTCATCACCACCTCTCCCATGAGCGTGGACAGCAATGTGCTGCGGCAGCTCCTGGGGCTCCCCGAGCTTGCGGCGTGGCGGGAGGCGGGAGGGGTCACCCTCTCGGATGAGCTGGGGCTGCGCGCCCTGCGGCGTTTCTACGACCCGAGCGAGCAGGCCTTCAACGGTCGACGCGTCGCGCAGGACGCCTTCCTCGCGGGGAACGACCTCCTGCTACTCTCGCAGTTCAGCCTCAGCGGGGATTGGGATGAGCAGGTCACCAACGTGGAGTCGACCATCAGCTTCTTCCAGGAGAAGTACGACAGCGATCCCTCGTTCCAGCAGCAGGTGGACGAAGCCGTTGCCCGCATCTTGAGGCTGAAGCTCTCGCTCTACGGCGGCACGTTCCGTCTGGCGGATGTCCAGCCCGACCCGGAGACCATCGACGAGGCCATCGAGCCGGACACAGAGGCGGTCGCGGCGATTGCCCGGGATGCCATGACGCTCCTTTCGCCGCCCTCGTCGGATCTCGTTCCCTCTCCCCCGACCCGTGACGAGCGCATCGTCATCTTCACCGACGCGAGGACCGGGCGACCCTGCGCGACCTGCGACGCGGTTCCCTACGTCGACCCGCGGGCCCTGGAGGAGACGATCGTGCAGTTCTACGGGCCGGATGCGACCGGACAGGTCGATCCTGGCCTGATATCGAGCTTCACGTTCGAGGAGTTGGAGACCCACCTGGATGCGCTTCTGGTATCCCCTACCCCGACACCGTCGACGGCCGAGGTCCTCACGCCGACGGTGGGACCTCCCTCCCGGCTAGGACTGGCGCTGGACAATGCCGACTGGGTCATCTTCGGTATGTTGAACCCGGAGAACGGGCCTCCGGAGTCCGACGTCGTCCAGCGCTTCCTCGCCGAGCGCGCCGACGCCCTGCGGGGCCCGCGCGTGGTGGTGATCGCGTACGACATCCCCTACTCCCTCGATGCCACGGAGATCAGCAAGCTCAGCGCCTACTACGCTGGCTACGGCCACCTGACGCCGACCATACGGGCCTCGATCCGTGCGCTGTTCGGCGAGTATGCCCCCCAGGGGGACCCACCGGTCAGCGTGGTGGGCATCAACTACGACCTGCTCACCCAGACATCACCCGATCCCGAGCAGATCATCCCGGTGGAGTACGAGGTGACGAGCCCGGTGGTCGAGGGCGAGGAGGCACCGCCCACGCCCGAGGAGGGGCAGCCGATCCCTGAGCCGACGGAGGAAGGGCAGCCAACGGAAGAGCCAGGTGAGGAAGAAGAGCCCACCACCGACCCCAGGCTGGAGAGAGGGGACCAGATCAGGCTCCGCACCGGCACGATCGTCGATCGCAACGGGCGGTTCGTGCCCGACGGTACCCAGGTCAACTTCTTCTTCACCTACCCCCAGGAGGGCCTGGAACAGTCCGTGTTGGCCACCACGCGCAACGGGGTGGCGGAGACCGCTCTGACCCTCGACCGGACCGGCCGCCTCGATATCTCCGTTCAGGCGGATCCGGTCCCCCGCCGGGTCGGCCTGCAGATCATCATCCAGGAGGGAGGGGCAGCGACGATCGTGACCCCCACGCCTCCCCCCACCACGGAACCGACGCGGACGCCGGCACCGACGCCCACGCCGACGCCGACGGCGGAGCCGGCCGTCTCGCCGGTGCCCGCAGCCACGGGCCAGCCGAACACGGGGAATGGAGAGACGCCGTCGGGGCGGGATATCCGCTTCCTGGATCTCCTCGTGGCCCTGGTCGGTGTGGCGGTGGTGAGTGGCTCCGGGTACTACGCCATGCGCCTGGGGGATCGGACCGTGACCAGGGCCTTCCGCGTCGCTCTGTGGTGTGCCATTGGCGGACTGGCGCTATATCTGATCTACGCCCTCGGCCTCTCCTATCTGGGCCTATTTGGGGGACAACGGGAGCCCTGGGCAGCAGGGACCGCTGCCCTGATCGGGAGCGCTGTCTCTCTCTTCTCGGCCTGGCTCGTCGATCAGCGGAGGTGGGTGAGGCGCTCGTGGCTCTCAGAGTAGGATCGTCATGACGGAGAGGATCAGCAGTCCCGCCGCGACGATCAGCAGATTCCGGTTCTCTCGGAGGGCTCGTTCCCAGTCCGTCGACTCGAGAATCAGGGAGAGGAGCGAGGGGGGGTTCTGCGCCGTCGACCACGCCCACAGGAGCGACCCGGTCTGGAGCATGTCCCGGAACTCGCGTATGGTCTGGGGCCGATCGTCGGGATGCATGGCGATAGCCGCCATGATAGCGTGCTCTGTGGAGGGGGAGATGTGGGGGTTGAACGTGCTCGGTGGCTCGAGGATGTCGGGGGTCAGGAAGCGATGCTTGGCATCCGGGGGCTGCTGATTGGTCAGCAGATGATACAGAGTTGCGCCTAGCGAGTAGATATCCGACCGCACGTCCGTGTGCCCACTATCGCCCCCATACTGCTCGAGCGGCGTGTAGGCCGCGGTGCCTCGACCTTGCAGAACGGTCACCGTGCGAACCTGATCGGTGGCCAGAAGCTTGACCAGCCCGAAATCGACCAGTTTGACCAGACCGGTGGGGGTCAGCTTGATGTTGGACGGCTTGATGTCGCGGTGGAGGACGGGAGGCTCTCGACTGTGGAGGTATGCCAATGCGTCGCACAGCTGGTGAGTCCACTGGAGCACCTTGTGCTCATCGAGGAAGGTCCCCTCGCGGCGCTTCTCCTCCATCGCCTGGCGCAGGTCCTCTCCCTCCACGAAGTCCATCACCAGGTACTCGCGCCCATCTTCTTGAAAGGTGTCCGAGACCTTGGGGAGGTTGGGGTGATCGAGTCGCGCCAGGGTAGTGGCCTCGCGGTGGAACTGCTCGCGAGACTGATCCAGCGCCTCCGGCGTGGCGTCGGGGTCGGGGCGCACTTCCTTGACCGCGCAGATCCGGCCCTCCAGGCGGAGGTCCTCCGCGGAGTAGACCGCGCCCATGCCCCCCTGGCCTACCACAGACACGATCTTATACCGCCCGCGCAGGACGGTCTGGGGGTCAAGCAGACGGACCAAGGGAACCTCTCTCTTCTTCTCCTGAGATGATGATAGATCAGAACACCTATTCTGTCAAGGAGGTAGGATGACACAACAGGACAGACCTATCCTGGTCGCGTATGAAGGGGAACTGGAGGGGGAGCGCTGGGTCCTCGATCAGGAGCAGGCGACCATTGGCCGGACACCTGACTGTGACATCGTCCTGCCGAAGCGGCAGGTCTCCCGCCGCCACGCGGTGATCGAGCGGGTCGACGACGGGTACGCGCTGCGTGACCTGGGAAGCAAGAACGGCACCTACGTAAACGGGCGACAGATAGGGGAGGAGCCGTATCGCCTGAAGGACGGCGATGAGATTCAGATCGCGCTGTACGTCAAGCTGGGCTTCGTGGGCGCCGATGCG
>JAWLCP010000142.1:0-6355 GCA_041687115.1 Anaerolineae bacterium | reverse complement strand
TGCAGCAGGCGTTCATCGAGCTGGGCGCGGTTCAGTGCGGCTACTGCACACCGGGGATGCTTCTGGCGGCGAAGGCGCTGCTCGACCGCGACCCGCATCCCACCCAGGAGCGAATCCGCGAGGCGCTGGCGGGAAACCTCTGCCGCTGCACGGGCTACAGGCGGATCGTCGAGGCCGTGGACGTGGCCGCAGCTCGGATGCGTGGCGAGCGGAAGCGCCCGGCGCCTGAGGAAGGGCTGGAAGGGTATGGGAAGCCCGTCATCGGTGGCGACGCCGTTCGCGCCGATTCAGTTGATAAGGTGACCGGGCGGGCCCGATTCGTCGAGGATCTCAAGATGCCCCAGATGGCGCACGTCAGGGTGGTGCGCAGTCCACACCACCACGCGCGCCTGGTGGCGCTGGACACGGCGAGGGCGGAGAGGCTGGAAGGGGTGATCTGCGTCCTCACCGCGGCGGACATACCGGGTGAGAACGGCCTGGGGGACTACAGCCGCGACGAGCCTGTCCTCACCCCTGTCGGCGAGACGGTCAGGATGAGAGGGGCCCCGGTGACGCTGGTTGTGGCGACCTCCCCGGAGCGGGCGCAGGCCGGCGCTGAGGCGGTCGAAGCCGTCTACGAGCCCCTGCCGCACGTCTTCGAGGTGGAGGAGGCGCTGGCTGAGGACGCCTATCCCATCTACGAGGGGGGCAACGTGCTCGTGTCGGAGGGGGAGGCGCACGGGGATCTGGACGCCGCTTTCGACGGGTCCGACGTGACCCTGGAGACGACGTACCGCACCACGTGGCAGGAGCACGCTGCCCTGGAGCGCGAGGCGCTGCTGGGCACCTTCGACGAGGCGGATCGGCTGACGGTGGTGGGTGGAACGCACGAGCCGCACTGGCAGCAGGGTTACATCGCGGCCGCGCTAGCGCTGGATCCGGAGCAGGTGCGGGTGATCATGCCCCCCACCGGTGGCTCCTTCGGCGGCAAGCAGGATCCATGGCCGTTTGTGGCGACGGCGCTGGCTGCCTTCCACGCGCGGCGGCCCGTCCGCCTGGCCTATTCGCGGGGCGAATCGTTCCAGGCCTCGCCGAAGCGCCACCCCTACCGCGTGCGGTACAGGGTTGGGGCCCGCGCCGACGGACGTCTGACCGGGGTGCGGGTCCGAGTCGACGCGAACACGGGGGGCTACGACGGGCACGGGCAGTACATCGCCAACTACGCGCTCACCGCCAGCGGGGGACCGTACCGCTACCAGGCTGTCGACGCTGCTGCCCAGAGCGTCTACACAAATGGTCCCAAGGCGGGCCAGTTCCGCGGCTTCGGCACGCCGCAGTCGATCTTCGCACTCGAGTGCACCCTGGACGAGTTGGCCCAGCAGTTGGGCGAGGATCCACTGGAGCTCCGGCTGAAGAACGCCATCCATCAGTCATCCATCTCCTTCCTCGGCTATCCGGTGGCCGAATCGCTCGGCTACAGGGAAGTGCTGGAGGCGATTCGACCCCGCTACCGGGACTTCCTGGAGGAGGCGGCTGGATTCAACGCGGCATCGGAGGCCCGGTGGCTGCGCAAAGGGATCGGGTTTTCCGGGATGTGGTACCGGTTTGGGAAGTCGGGCTCGCTGCGGGTGGAGGCCCACGCAGGACTGAGGGAGGATGGGCATTTCGTCGTCTACTGCTCGGCCCCCGACTACGGCCAGGGCGCGAACACCACCATGGCGCAGATGGCGGCGGAGACACTGGGTGTGCCGCGGGACCGGGTGGAGGTGGTCAACGCGGACACCGGCCACACACCGGACAGTGGCATCCAGGGCGCCTCGCGCGCGACGTACTTCGTGGGAGGCGCGGTATGCAGAGCGGCGCAGCGTCTCAGGCAGGAGATTCTGGCCACCGCCGCTGAGATGCTCGATTGTCCGCCGTCGGACCTGGCCCTGCACGCCGATCGCGTCGCGATCCCCCGCCCCACCGGCCTGTCGTCCGTCTCCCTGGCCGACGTGGCTGCCGAGTTCAACCGCATCGGCAAATCACGAAGGGTCCCCGGTGTGTTCGATCTCTCTCCGCTGTTCCCGGAGGAGTCGAGGCCGGAGTACGTGCCCCTGTTCGTCACCGGTGCGCAGGTCGCCGAGGTGATCGTCGACGTGCGGACGGGTCAGGTGGAGGTGCCGCGGATGGCCGCCGCCCACGACGTGGGGCGCGCCATCAACCCGATCGACGCCAGGGGACAGATCGAGGGGGCGGTGGTGATGGGAATGGGAACGGCGCTGATGGAGGAGTACATCCCCGGTGCGAGCGCCGGCCTCGGCGACTACTATATGCCCACCGCGATGTCGATGCCGGATATCGAGGTGACGCTGGTGGAGGTGCCCAGTTTCGAAGGGCCCTTCGGCGCCAAGGGGCTGGGCGAGGCAGCCATCGTGCCCTCGGCTCCGGCGATCATCAACGCGGTCTCCCGGGCGATCGGGACACGGATTCGGTCGCTGCCGGCGACCCCGGAGCGGGTGCTGGCTCGATTGGCGGAGGACGACTGAGGTATGGCGACGGACTATCGCTACCCCGGGTCGGTTGAGGAGGCCATCGAATGCCTGGAGGCTGGCGAGGGGGCCGCATGGGTGATCGCCGGGGGCACCGACGTGCTGCCCGACATCCGCAAAGGCGCGATCGCCCCACAATGCCTGGTCGATGTGACCCGCATCCCCGAGCTGAGGCGCATTGAGATTGGGGAGGATCTTGTGACCGTGGGGGCGACCGTGACGTTCGCCGTCATCCGGGGGCATCCCTTTCTGACCGAGCACGTGCACGCGCTGGTGGAGGCGGCACGGTCGGTGGGTGCTGGCCCGATTCAGAACGTGGCGACCTGGGTCGGTAACATCGTGCAGGGCATGCCGGCCGCGGATGGCGCGGTCGTCGCCATCGCGCTGGATGCCGAGGCCTGCATCGTGGATCGGGACGGCGCGAGGTGGCAGGCGGTGGAGTCGCTGTTTGCCGGGCCGGGCGTCTCGACCGTCGACCCGACGCGGCAGATCGTCACAGCGATCCGTTTCCCGCGGCCCGATGCACGCACGGGTACCGCCTGGCGGCGCGTGGGGCGCCGCTCGGCACTGGTCCTGCCGATACTGAACTGCGCGGTGCGGGTCGAGTTGGCGGGCGAGGGGGATGCCGGCCCGGGGGCGGGAGTGGAGGATGGAAGGATCGCGGACGTGGCGATCGCCCTGGGGCCGGTGGCGCCCGTCCCGTTTCGCGCCCGGAAGGCGGAGGGTTTTCTCCGGGGGCGCGCACCCCGGCGGGAGATTCTGGAGCAAGGGGCGCAGATTGCCCGGGATGAGGCCAACCCGCGCACCAGTGCCATGCGGGCGTCGAGGGGGTACCGCCTGGAGGTGCTCCCCGTGCTGGTGACTGACGCACTGGCGACGGCGGTTGGGCGCGGAGGAGGCCCCTCACCCCAGCCCTCTCCCAGCGGGGAGAGGGGGACACGCGGCTCGCTCTTGCGAAGAGGGCAGGTCGAGCAGAACGATTGAGGAGTTGAGTCCGTTGAGTACCGTTTCTGGCAAGGAGAACATGACAGTGACCGAACACGGGCAAGCTTATCCTCGTATGGCGATGCTGGATGACGGGCAGTGCCGCGCCATCCATCTGGCGTCTCTGGAGATCCTGCGACGGACCGGCGTGCGGGTGTACCACGATGGAGCGCTGGACCTGCTTCGCGAATCCGACGCTGTGGTGAGCGACGAGAACCTGGTGCGCCTGCCGCCCGGGCTGGTCGAGTGGGCGCTCGATCAGGTGCCGTCGCGGGTCGCGCTGTGCAGGCGGGGCAGCGACGAGGTCGTCGCCCCACTCGAGGGGCGCCAGGTCAGCTTCGGCCCCGGGTCCGACTGCCTCAACTACCTTGATCCCCGCACGGGCGAGCGCCGCAAGTTCACCGCCCAGGACGTCATAGACTGTGTCCGCCTGGTGGACGCACTGCCCGAGCTGAACTTCTGCATGTCGATGGGCATTCCGGCGGACCTGGAGACGGATAACGCATATCGCTGGCAGTTCGCGTCGATGGTGGAGCACACCACGAAGCCGATCGTCTTCGTGTGCGACGATCGTGCCGACTGCGAGGCGATCGTGGCGATGGCGGCAGCTGCCGCCGGCGGCGTGAGGGATCTCAGGCTGAACCCGACGCTGCTGCTCTACTCAGAGCCGTCGACGCCGCTCAAGCATTCGGAGACGGCGACGGACAAGCTGCTCTACATGGCGGACCAGGCGCTGCCGATCGTGCACTCCCCGGCGCCGATGATGGGCGGGACGGCGCCTATCACACTGGCGGGCGGCCTCGCCCTGGGGAACGCCGAGGTCCTCTCCAGCCTGGTCATGCACCAGCTCAGGCACCCGGGGGCTCCTTTCGTCTACGGGAGCGGGCTCCATCACCTGGATATGAGAACGACGATCAGCGTCTACAGCGCGCCGGAGTTCCAGATGGCCAGGGTGGCGGTGGCCGAGATGGGGCGGTTCTACGGCCTTCCCACGTGGGGGTACGCGGGGCACTCCGATAGCTGTGTGATGGACGAGCAGGCCGCGGCTGACGCTGCGTTCTCTGTGCTGGTGGCGCTGCTGGCCGGCAGCAACCTGGTTCACGACGTGGGCTACCTGGAGGCGGGGTTGACGACCTCGCCGGAGATGATCGTCTTCACGGCCGAGATGATCGACATGATGCGCCACTTCGTGGGAGGGGTCTCTCTGGGCGCCGAGGCGCTGGCGCTGGAGGTGATTCACGGGGTGGGGCCAGGTGGCGAGTTCCTCTCGACCGAGCACACGATGGATCATTTCCGCGATGTCTGGGAGCCATCGCTCTTCAACCGCCAACGCGTTGAGGACTGGGTGGAGGCCGGCGGAAAGCGGTTGGGTGAGCGCCTCAGGGAGCGGACGGTTGCGATCCTGGACGAGCACGAACCGGCGCAACTGCCCGAGGCGGTGCGGCAGGAGATTGGGACTATCCTTGAGAGCGGCAGTTGAGACTGCCTTCCGGACGAGGTTGCTGAGCTGGGAGCTGGAGCCGACGGCACCGCTCGTCCGCGATCTGTTTTGACACCCGGGCTGGCGTATAGTACGATTCTTTCTGAAGCGACCGAAGCCGAGGGTTGCAGACCATGTCCATCTCCACATCCGTCAAGACCGTCGATCGTCTCGTAGAGATCATCGACAGCTTCTCGTCCTCCCAGCCGGCCTGGACGTTGACAGATCTGAGCAGACGGCTGGATGTGCCCAAGAGCACGCTGCACCGTTTCCTGGTCAGCCTGGAGGCTCACGGGATCCTGCGTCAGGATGAGGAGAGCAAGCGCTGGTGCCTTGGGTACCGCCTTCTCGTCTGGGGGAAGCTGGCGGAGAAGAGCACACCTCTCCACCACATCGCCAGGCCCGTCATGGAGGACCTGGTCTCCGATACCGGGGAGACGGCGCTCCTGACGGTGTATGCCTCGCGGGAGGTGATATGCGTGGAGAAGGCAGAGACGAGCCATCCGGTGCGGCTTGCCCTGGACGCAGGATCGCGTCGTCCGCCCCACGCAGGTGCCTCCTCGAAGATTCTGATGGCGCATCTTCCGGAGGGGGAGGTTGAGGCGATCATACGAGAGCAGGGGCTGCCCCGGTTGTGTGTGAATACGATCACAGACGCGGAGGAGCTCAAGAAGGAGCTGGCCAGGATTCGAGAGCAGGGCTACGCCAGAAGCTACCAGGAGACGGATCAAGGGGCCTGGGGCATCGCCACGCCGATTCGGGACTGGCAGGGTGAGGTCGTGGCGGCCATCGGTATAGCGGGCCCTACGTCGCGGTTTGGCGAGGAGGTGGCCGAGGCCTATGTCGATCGCTGCAGGCAAGCGGCCGATCGGATCTCCTCCTCGCTTCTCGCTGGGCCCCTGTCGGACGACGAGGTCACGGCGAGTGGGCAGGGCGAGCGTCATAGTCACGTGACGCCAGATGTGATGGGCGAAGAGACATAAGAGGGACACGGCATGAAAGACAGTCTGATCAAGCTGACCCGGGGCGTGCCTCCGGAGGAGAGTTTCCCCGTCGACAGGGTCCAGGAGTGCGCGGAATGGGTGCTGCTGACGGACGGTTATGAGATCCTTCAGTATGGCGGGTCGCGCGGCTACCCGCGGTTGTGCGAGGCGATCGCCCGGGAGAAGGGCGTAGATGAAGGCCGCGTCGTCGTGGGGCAGGGCTCGCTTCAGCTGCAGGACTTCTGCGCGCGGCTGTTGATCGAGCCGGGCGACGTGGCGTACGTGGAGGAGCCCACGTACGATCGCACGTTGACCATTCTCCGGCGGGCCAAGGCGCAGGTGGTCGGCTTCCCCCTGATGGGCGACGGCGTGGATGTGGAGGCTGTGGAGGCGCGGCT
>JAWLCP010000141.1:0-6360 GCA_041687115.1 Anaerolineae bacterium | reverse complement strand
GTTCGGGATGGCCCGGAGCCCGGCGAGGTGCTCCACCGGCTGATGGGTCGGACCGTCTTCCCCGATCCACACCGAATCGTGGGTCCAGACGTAGATGACGGGGAGCTCCATCATCGCTGCCAACCGAATGGGTGGGCGCATATAGTCCGTGAAGACCAGGAAGGTCCCTCCGTAGGGAATCAGCTCGCCATGAAGCGCCATACCATTTAGGATGGTCCCCATCGCGTGCTCCCGTACGCCGAAATGCATGTTCCGGCCTGCAGGCGTCTCTCGCTGGAAGCTTTCATAGCCCGCGAGCTCGGTCTTGTTGGAGGGAGCCAGGTCTGCGGAGCCACCGATGAGTGTGGGCAGCGCATCAGCAACACGGTTAAGGACAGCCCCCGACGCCTTTCGGGTCGCCAAGGGCCCCTCGTCAGAGGAAAAGACAGGCAGGCTACCCTCCCACCCATCCGGCAATTCGCCGCTCCATAGGCGCCTCAAGAGCGCCGATTCTTCCGGATAGACCGCTGCGTAGCGATCAAGCAGGCCTTCCCATTCATCCTGCACCTCCTGACCCTTCTCAACAGCTTGCCGGAAGACCGCAAGGGCCTCGTCGGGGATTCGGAACTCAGCGTCAGGAGGCCACCCCAGCTCCTCCTTCGTACGTCGTACCTCCTCCTCTCCCAGCGGCGCGCCGTGGGAAGAGGCATCGTCCTGCTTGGTCGGGGCCCCATAGGCGATGTGCGTGTGGCAGATGATCAGTGAGGGCCGCTCAGCCTCGCCTCGAGCAGCGCCAATGGCTTCCTCGATCGCCTGGAGGTCGTAGCCATTCACCTCCTGCACGTGCCAACCGTAAGCGCGGAACCGCTCGGGTACTTTCTCGGTGAAGGCAACTTCCGTCGAGCCTTCAATAGAGATCTCGTTGTCATCATAGAGGTAGATCAACTTGCTCAGCCCCAGATGCCCGGCCAGCGAGGCCGCCTCGTGGCTGACCCCCTCCATCAGATCGCCATCCGACACGATGGCATAGGTGTAGTGATCGAATATGGGGAACCCCGGACGATTGAAGCTCGCAGCTAGAAACCGCTCGGCGATCGCCAGGCCCACGCCGTTGCCGAAGCCCTGTCCCAGGGGGCCGGTGGTCGTTTCGACGCCTGGCGTGAGGCCGTATTCGGGATGCCCGGGAGTGGCGCTGCCCAGCTGACGGAAGCGCTTGAGCTCCTCCAGCGGTAGGTCATACCCGGTCAGGTGAAGCAGGCTGTACAGCAGCATCGAGCCGTGCCCTGCCGACAGGACGAAACGATCCCGGTTGGGCCAGCCAGGATCACCTGGATTGTGTTTGAGAAAGCGGGTCCATAGAACGTACGCGACGTCTGCAGCGCCCATGGGCATTCCGGGATGTCCGGAATTGGCTTTCTGCACAGCGTCCATGGCCAGCGTACGGAGAGTGTTGATGCAGAGTTGATCCAGGTCAGTGCTCATCGTTGATTCCTCCCATATTGCGAGATCTACTTAGAGCAATTGTACTCAAAAGCACAGCCGTGGCAAGGACACGACCAAGGATTCTCGGAGGGAGTCAGTACGTAAGCATGCTCCCTGAGTCCGACTGGACGGCTTGAGTGGGCGCAAGTTCCTCCGGCGACGGCGTGGCTGAACAATGAGTACAGGTCGCCGCGGGACTTCTCCTCACTGCCGCCAGAGCCTCGCGCCTAGAGTTGACAATTGACGGGCCGAGGGGTATCCTTCCCATCAAGACGCCCCACGAGGAGACGAGGGGATTATCCCGCAGTGTCTTCTGCGTGGGCAAGAGCTCGAGCGGAGGAGATCCCCTAATCAGGCAAGGAGTAGCGCATGACGCCGTCTGAGCAGACCCCGACACCGGGGCACGGCAGACCGAATTCTGTCAATCAGGTCGAGTCCGCAACAACCTCAGCGCTCACCGAGGACCCACGGCTGTCCGTGCTCTTCGAACTCGCGGGCATCTTCGCCACTGAGCAGGACTTGGACACGATGTTGGCCCGGTCTCTCACTAGCCTCGTCGAGACGCTGGATGCGGCACAAGCGGGGGTTCTGCTGCTCTATGACCCTGTCGACGAGCGACTGACCGTCAGGGCAGCACATGGCTATGACTTGGCCAGCCTGCAGAATATCCGTCTTGCCATCGGCGAGGCGACCTGCGGCAAGACCTTCCAAACCGGTCGGCCCCAGCTTTACCGCACGCCAAGATCCCTGGCCGAGTCCCGACGGAGCCTCACCCCTGATAACGCCCGCGCGTTCAGACAGGCGATCATAGGTGACCGCTGGCCCCAAAGCGCCGTGTGCATGCCCTTGTTCACGGGTGAAACGAAGGTGGGGGTGCTTATGCTGGAGAGCCTGGAGGAGCCCAGGAGCTTTGCTCAGGCGGACTTGCCGTTCCTCCAAGCAGTGGTCGACCTCGTTGCCTTGGCCATCCAGAATGCCCGCCTCAGGAGAAAGCTCCAGGAGGCTCGCGCGCTCGAGGAGGCGAACCGCCTCAAGGGGGAGCTGCTCTCCATCCTCGCCCACGAGATGCGCACCCCGCTGACCTCGATCAAGGGCTACTCCACTGCCCTGCTGTTGCAGGAGGCTTCCTTCGATCCAGAGGCTCAACGCGAGTTCCTTGAGATCATCGACGAGGAATGCGACACACTGGAATCCCTCATCCACGATCTTCTGGAATCATCGATCATCGACGCCGGGCTGCTCAAGCTCGAGCCTCAGCCCATTATGTTGCCGAAGCTGTCGAAGGAAACGATCAACGAAATAGCACATCGAACGGACGATCACCGATTTATGGTCGACTTCCCGGAGGACTTCCCCATCGTCGATGCTGATCCAGATCGCATCAGACAGGTGCTGAGGAATCTATTGGACAACGCAGTGAAATACTCTCCAGATGGCGGCCTGGTCATCACCAGAGGTGAGTGCGCAGAAGACGAGATCGTCGTCAGCGTGGCTGATCAAGGGGTCGGGATCTCTCCAGAACATCTGAATCGCCTATTTGACAAGTTCTTCCGAGTTGACTCGGGTCTGGGACACCACGTGGTGGGTTCAGGACTGGGGTTACCCATCTCTCGCACCATTGTGGAAGCCCACGGTGGTCGTATCTGGGCAGAGAGCAAGGTAGGACAAGGGAGTACATTCTACTTCACCCTTCCGCTCGGTGGTGTCAGTCGAAGCGTGTCGAACTCAAAGAATCAATAGTAGAAAAGACTCGAGACGATGAATGAGAAAATCTTGATCATTGATGACGAACCGCGGGTGGTGCAGCTCGTGCGTGCTGTGCTGGAGGCTGTGGGCTACGAAGTAGTCGCCGCCGTGAGTGGGGAGTCCGGCATTGACACGGTGGCCCTGGAGCAACCAGATCTCATCTTGTTGGACATCCGGCTTTCTGATGGTCCAGACGGCTATGAGGTGTGCAAGCGGATCCGTGAATTCTCGGACGTGGGGGTGATCATGCTCACGGCGAAGGCCCGGCACGAGGATGTCCTGCAGGGGTTCGATGCCGGGGCTGACGATTACCTGACGAAGCCGTTCAACGCTAAGGAGCTCGTGGCGCGGGTCAGGGCCGTCCTCCGGCGGACCCGGCATCCGGAGGAAGGTCTCGAGGCAACGCGGGCATGCGGTGAGTGGGAGATCGACTTCGCCCGTCGCACGGTCACAGTGCGTGGTGAACGCGTCTCGCTCACCCCGACTGAATACGCCTTGCTCCGTCAGCTGGCGACGAACCCTAACTGCGTCATGACGCACAGCGACTTACTGGCAAAGGTATGGGGCCCGGAATATCGGGATGATCTCGACTATCTTCGAGCCTACATACGCTATCTGCGGCGCAAACTAGAGGCGGACCCATCTAACCCAGAGCATATCGTGACGAGCCAGGGCGTCGGCTATATGCTTGCTTGCCCGGAGGAAGGCTAGCGACTCTCCAGCTCAGTCTCCAGCGTCACTCGAGGCGCCGAGGGTACCGAAGTCTCGTGTCCTCGGCGCTTTTCTGTCAAGGCGGCCTTACCTCAGGGTTGGGTCGCCTTCTTTCATGGGATTCTCATGAAGTCCAGCACATTTTTTATGACTTTTTCGCGTGTTCTCTGGTACACTAGCATCAGGAAAACGCCAAGCCTCAGAAGGCTAGAGAGAAAAGGAGGTCTGAAGTGGATAGGGTTTCTACCGTACAGCGCACAAACGAGATGGATGTCGACACTGCAGCAGCTCCGTTCCGATGGCCGGATGCCTCCAGTGCAGCCAAGGTCGTCTTGGACGAAGGGCTGGCATTCTGCACACGCAAAGCGGGCCTGAAGGACAGGGAGAAGGTCATGGAGCGCCTGCGGGAGGGAGATCCGACCGTCTGCCGCTACTGCCGCTATGGCCTGGCCAAGAAGGTAGCGGAATCCCTCGGTAGCTTGGATGACAACGTCAAATCCGTATATGCCCTCGACTATGACGCCACCCCCGAGGATCGTTCTTTCAGCAGCGAGGCGCAGACATCGCCCATCCATCTGATCGTCTGGGTTGCGCGCAAGACAACCGCTCTAGAGGCGCTTGTGAGAGCCGTGGATCGCGCACTGGTTCAGGAGTACGCCAACATGATCGATGCCCCCCAACTCGCCCATCTGTTGGACGTCCAGGTCGTTGACGACGCCGACGTCGAGAATCGCACGGGCTACGGAGCACTGCTTTCGTCCGTCCATAATCGCCCCATTCAGGTCTGGGAACGATGAGGTCAGATGCAGCAAGGCAAGGACACACAGTCTAGGGAGGAACGTATGGAGAGACAAACCGACGTAAAGACTGCCGACGCACAACCCACGTTCGTTGTCCGGGATTCAGGTGAGCGTGATCTATGGGGTACCGTGCTCGACCAGCTCGACGATGTGGCCGGACGGCTGGAGCTCGACCCCGGTATTCACGCGATACTGCGCCAGCCAGAACGAGAACTGACGGTCTCTGTTCCTGTGGTCATGGACGATGGTCACATCGAGGTCTATACTGGCTACCGGATCCAGCATTCCAGCGCCCGCGGGCCTTGCAAGGGTGGTATACGCTACCACCCCGATGTGAACCTCAACGAGGTGAGGGCGTTGGCAGCCCTTATGACCTGGAAGTGCGCCGTCGTCAACATCCCCTACGGCGGGGCAAAGGGCGGCGTGCAGTGCGAGCCAGCCGAGATGTCCCAGGATGAGCTCTGCCGTATGACACGTCGATTCACGGCCATGATTATGCCCATCATCGGTTCCAGACGCGACATCCCCGCGCCCGACGTCAATACCAATCCTCAGACGATGGCCTGGATAGCCGACACCGTCAGCATGCTGGAGCGCAAGACGGTGATCGACATCGTGACCGGAAAGCCGATTCCGCTGGGCGGGTCCAAGGGACGGACGGAGGCTACCGGCCGCGGCGTGGCGATCACCACGCGCGAGTTGCTGAAGCGCCAGGGACAGGATCCTTCAGACACGTCCGTCGCTGTGCAGGGCTACGGCAACGTCGGCTCCAATGCAGCGACCATTCTGAATCAGATGGGGTGCAGCATTGTGGCCGTAAGCGACGTCAGCGGGGGGTTGTATAGGGCACAGGGCCTGGACATCCCGAGCATCAACGAGCACATAACCAGGCATCCCAGAGGGTTACTTGAGGGCTATGATGCACCGGGCGTCGAGCAGATTGACAATGACGAGTTGCTGACGAGCGATGTGGACGTCCTAGTGCCAGCAGCGCTTGAGCACCAGATTCGTGCCGACAACGCGCCTGACATACGCGGGAAGATGATCGTGGAGGGCGCCAACGGTCCTACTACCCGTGAAGCGGACGACATTCTCACGGATCGGGGAGTGATCGTGGTGCCCGATATCCTGGCCAATGCCGGCGGTGTAGTAGTCAGCTATTTCGAATGGGTGCAGGATCTCCAATGCTACTTCTGGGACGAAGAAGAGGTCAACACCAACCTCGCCCGCATCATGAAACGGAGCTTCAAAGAGGTGTGGGATTTCAGCCGGGAAAATGACGTGCCACTTCGCCTCGGTGCTTATATGCTCGCGGTAGACAGGGTGGCCGGGGCTGTGGAATCCCGAGGCATTTTCCCGTAGGACCGATTGATCACTCAGAGGCAGCAACACAACGTGAAGCAGCAGGCAAGAAAGAGACCACGCCTGCAGCACATCGTACGATAAGATAGCCCTGGGGAGATGATGATGTCCGACGGTCTCGCTCAGTAGGTCGTTTTCAGCTCCATTACCGCTTTGAACACCACGACGGGGAGCGTGCGTCAGCAGGTGACCGGAGCCGGGCACGCTCCCCCACAACGACAGCCATCCGCTCCTGTCTGCGTCGTGTCTTGTCTTCCTCGGATCCCTTTGCCACACCAAC
>JAWLCP010000140.1:0-6371 GCA_041687115.1 Anaerolineae bacterium | reverse complement strand
GATGGGAATGAGTCGGTGAGGTCAAGGCACCACGCCGATCAATGACCAGAAGGCCCGAACAGGGTCGCACAGAGAGCCGCCGAGAACCTGGGCGGCTTGTTGCAGTTTGAAGCTCTGTGTAGTAGGATGGGAGCGATACTGCTGTCGACCATCCGTATGCTTCCACCGGTCCCACGGTTAAGGAGGCTCCCATGTGGTACAATCTACGCAAGTCACGTGAAGCCGACCCCGACTTCATTGCCTCTGTGACCGAGTTGACCCAGTCCACGCTGCGTCATCTCATTCTCGCTACGGGCGCCATTTACTTGGTCTGGCACCTCATAGCGACCCTGACGTGGCCGGGAAGCGCAGGGGGGCGAGCGTGGCTCGTCACGCCGGTTGTCGTGTTGATCTGGGGCCTCTCCCTGGCGCTGCTCAGGGATCGCCCGGCCGTAGCCCATCTCATCTGGACCTTCGGGCTCATAATAGCCATCACCCTGGCCCTGTACGTATTCCAGCAACCACAGATCGCCTTCCTCTACGCGCTGCTCCCGCTCGTAACCGCGGTTTCCGCCGGCTGGCGAGCCGCCCTGCTCGCGGAAGCGGTAGTGATTGCCCTGATGTGGGGGCTTCCCCGCAGCTCGGCCATGCCACCCATGCTTGCTGCCCACCGTATCGTGATCGTTATCGGGGGAGCCCTCACTGGTTCTCTGGGTCTGATTGCCACCCATGCGCTACTGACCGTTACGCAGTGGTCCGTCTTCAACTTCGAACAGGCTCGAGAGAAGATGGAGGAGGCGCGCGACCAGCGCCTGGAGCTCAAGGAGACACAAGAGGATCTTATCCAGGCCAATCGCGAGCTGGCCCGGCTGTCAGACCGGTTGAGCGCGATGCACCAAATCGCGGAGGAGGCCCGTCAGGCCAAGGAGCGCTTCGTGGCCAACGTCAGCCACGAACTGCGCACACCTCTAAACATGATCATCGGTTTCAGCGAGATGATCACCCAGTCGCCCGAGGTCTACGGCGATGAAATCCCTCCCGCCCTCCTGGCGGACATCGCGGCCATCCAACGGAACAGTCAGCACCTGACCAAGCTGGTCAACGACGTGCTGGATCTCAGCCAGATTGAGGCAGGACGCATGGGGCTTAGCAAGGAGTGGACCTCTCTGGAGGAGATCGTGGAGGCAGCCGTCGAGGCGGTGCGGGCGCTCTTCAAGTCCAAGGGGCTCTACCTGCACACGAAGGTGGCTCCCGATCTTCCCCCGATACTCTGCGACAGCACACGGGTTCGTCAGGTGGTCATCAACCTGCTCAGCAACGCCGGCCGCTTCACCGAGCAAGGAGGTGTCCGGGTGGAGGCCTGGCGGGAACGCGACGAACTCCTCATTAGCGTGGCCGACACCGGCCCGGGCATAGCCCTCGATGATCAGAAGAGGCTCTTCGAGCCCTTCGAGCAGCTTGACGATTCCATACGTCGACGCCATGAAGGGAGCGGCCTCGGGCTGAGCATCAGCAAGCGTTTTGTCGAGATGCACGGAGGCGAGATGCAGCTGGAGAGTGAGGTCGACGTGGGCACGACCATCACCTTCAGCCTGCCCTTGGATACACCACCTCCGACCACCCTGGCCCGAGGCGACGTCAAGCGCTGGTTCCATCCCTTCCAGCGCTATGAAGCACGCACCAGGCCCTACAGGGCGCCGAAGCCAGATCCGATACCGCGCTTCGTCATTCTGGAGACGGGAGAAGCCCTGCTCCGGCTGTTCCGTCGCTACCTGAATGGGGTCGAGATCGCCCACGCTCGTAGCATCGAAGAAGCCACCCGGGAGTTGCGTCACTCGCCCGCTCGGGCACTGCTCGTCAATGCTGCTTCGTTCCACCAGGGGCAGGATCCGATAGACCAGCTTGCTGACCTCCCCTATGAGACCCCGCTCATGACCTGCTGGGTGCCCGGCGAGGATACGGTGGCCGAGCGATTGGGCGCTGTGCGCTACCTCGTCAAACCCGTCACCCGCGAGCGACTCCTCTCGACCCTGGAGAGCCTGGGGAAGGATGTGGAGACCGTGCTCCTGGTGGACGACGAGCCAGAGGTCCTGCAGCTTTTCGGCCGTATGCTCTCCTCGGCGGAGCGTGACTACCGTGTTCTTCGAGCCAAGAGCGGGCCGCAGGCTCTCCACCTGCTGCGCCAACGTCACCCCGACGTGGTCATCCTCGATCTGATCATGCCCGGTATGGACGGCTTCCAGGTACTGCAGGAGAAGAGTAACGATGCGTCCATACGGGAAGTACCCACCATCATCATCTCCGCCAAGGATCCGGCAGGGGAACCCATCGTAAGCGATTCACTGACCGTGGCACGTAACGGAGGAATATCCGTGGGCGAGCTCTTGGCCTGCATCCAGACCGTCAGCGAGATTCTGGCACCCTCTGGGCGATCTGATGATCAAGCGCTGTCAGAAAGGCTTGGCGGCTGACCGGCTTATGGATGAACGCGCTGGCCCCTAGAGCGAGAGCAAGCTCCTCTTGAGCCAGAATCGTGCACACGATGATGGGTGTGCGACGGGTGATTGGGTGCTGTCGGAGCCGTCCCAGCACCTCCCATCCGTCCACGTCAGGCATCATCACGTCCAGCACAATGACCTGAGGAGAGAACTCCTTCGCCAAATCAAGCGCCTGCTGTGGATCCCGCGTGCCGATGAGACGGTAGTGGGTGCCCGAAGCGTAGCGCTGCATGAGTTGCAGGGTGTCCGAATTATCGTCGATGGCTAACACAGGCAGCTGTTCGAGGGCTGGGATGGTCAATGTGGCGTCGAGTGAGCCTTCCCCAGTCGAAAGGGTCAGTTTCGCCTGACAGAGATCCGTGAGCCGCCGGGCCATATTCAGGCTGTCTGCCTCGTCATCTGAGAGACGGTCAGATCCGTGGGTCAGGCTCGCCCCGTGCACCTGAATCTCCACTTCCCATTGCAGCGGCTTGACCGAGACCTCCACTTGACGTCCACGAGAGCGGCGAATAGCGACGCTGAGCACGCTCAACAGAGCCTGACGCAGGGCGGCCGGGTGCACGGCGACCGGAGGGACGTCGTCGGGTACCGTGACCTCCAGGCGAGAGTTGTGCTGGGTGGCCAGGGGACCTGCGAGATCCAATACGGCCGGCAACACCTGATCCAGTTCGGCAGAGCTTCCCGGAGGCGCGTCCTTCAACCATGCCAGCTCTTCGCTTACCGACGGGCCGGTTGCCGATTCGCCGGCACCCTGCACATCTGCTCCCTCGTGCACCTTGCTCCCCAGCTGAAACTGTTCCCAGAGGCGGTAGGCTAGTGCCTCCAGGGCCGCATGCTGCTTGCGCCGCAGATGCCGGGCGCTCATGCCCAGTTGGTCCGCAACCTCCCGCTGGCTGAACTGCTGCACGTAGCGATAGAAGAGGAGTTCGTAGGTCTGTCGGGCGGGGGAATGATGCGGCGCATCGGCCTCCGGTTCCAGCTGTTGAATGGCGTCGGTCAGGAGGTGCTGCAGGGCATAGGGGGTGTCGAATCGATCCGCCACGCCGAAGAGGTGAGCGAGAGGACTTCGACGCAGATGATCGGGATCATACAGGTGGTTCAGGGCCCCACGTAGATGCTCTAGGAATTGTTCGCTCGTCAACATGGCCGCTTCATGACCTTTTTCTGACCGTACAGGGGCCGAAAAATCCCCTATGGTCGATCGTTTCTGGTATTATATATAGTGTAGTACCCGCTGGCAATCGCGTTGCCCGACGTCGCGGCCCCCATCGTCAGATGCTCTTCTTGTCATTTCTTCGTTTCAACTCGAGGTGGGACTCTGTTAGACGATACCTGATCAAGTCGCCAGGGAGATGATGGATCTACTGCCGGTGAAGGAGGTGCCCATATATTGAGGAGGAGACCACGATTGAGCGGTGACGGAGGAAACGAATCTCACTCGACAGACAGGCAGAGGGCCTGAAGACGCCCGATGTCTGCAGTGTCAGGAGAGACCGAACGCTGTTCTGGGAAGATGAGGAGGAAAGAGATGTCTAGAAAACTCTACCTGGCTATGGTTGTGTGGCTCATCAGCGCCGTGATTCTCGCGGCATGTGGAGGTCCCGCTCCCACTGCGGAGCCCACGGAGGCTCCTGCGGAGGAAGCCACTGAAGCTCCCGCCGAGGAACCCGAAGAACCTGCGGAAGTTGGCGGCGAGTTGGAGATCTTCAGCTGGTGGACGGCCGGCGGCGAGGCCGAGGGCCTGAACGCCATGTATGAGGTCTTCAAGGAGAGGAACCCGGACGTCGAGATCATCAACGCCACCGTGGCCGGCGGTGCAGGCTCCCAGGCGAAGGCCGTGCTCGCCACCCGCATGCAGGCTGGCGACCCGCCCGATTCCTTCCAGGTGCACGCGGGTCACGAGCTGATCGACTCGTGGGTCAAGGCAGGCAAGATGGAGCCGGTGACGTTCATCTTCGAGGAGAACGACTGGCTCGACGTGTATCCGGAGGATGTGATCGACATTCTCTCGTACGACGGCGAGATTTGGAGTGTGCCGGTGAACATCCACCGCTCCAACGTGCTGTGGTACAATAAGGCCGTCTTCGAGGAGAACGACCTGAGCCCGCCGACGACCTTCGACGACTTCTTCGCGGTGGCGGAAGCGCTGGAGGCGGCTGGCGTGACGCCGCTGGCCCTGGGCGACAACGGCATCTGGACCGCCACGCATCTGCTGGAGTCGGTCTTGCTCGGCACACTGGGTCCAGATGGATACCGTGGCCTGTGGACCGGCGAGACTGATTGGAGCGGTGACGATGTCACGTCAGCCCTGGAAACCTTCGCTCAGATGATGGACTACGTCAACGAGGATCACGCGGCGCTGACGTGGGATCAGGCGGCACAGCTGGTTGCCGACGGGGACGCGGCGATGACCATCATGGGCGACTGGGCCGAGGGCTACTTCAAGTCTATCGGGCTGGAGCCGGATGTTGACTTTGGCTACGTTCCCTCGCCGGAGACGGGGGGCACGTTCATGATGCTGTCCGACTCCTTCGGTCTGCCCGAGGGGGCGTCGAACCGCCAGGCTGCCATCGAGTGGCTCACCGTGTGCGGCTCCAAGGAGGGCCAGGATGCCTTCAACCCGATCAAGGGCTCCATCCCGGCCCGGACGGATGCGGACCGGGAGCTGTACGATGTCTACCTGAACTCGGCGATGGACGACTTTGCCACCGACGACATCGCGCCGAGCGTGGCCCACGGTGCTGCGGCATCGGAAGGTTGGGTGACGGCCATCAACGACGTGATGACGCTGTTCGTCAGCGACCTGGACGTCGCGGCGGCTCAGGATGGACTGGCGCAGGCTGCCGAGGAGGCGGGTGTCACCCCGTCGGAGGAAGTTGGCGGCGAGTTGGAGATCTTCAGCTGGTGGACGGCCGGGGGCGAGGCTGAGGGCCTGAACGCGATGTACGAGGTCTTCAAGGAGGAGAACCCGAACGTCGAGATCATCAACGCCACTGTGGCCGGCGGTGCAGGCTCCCAGGCGAAGGCCGTGCTCGCCACCCGCATGCAGGCTGGCGACCCGCCCGATTCCTTCCAGGTGCACGCGGGTCACGAGCTGATCGACTCGTGGGTCAAGGCAGGCAAGATGGAGCCGGTGACGTTCATCTTCGAGGAGAACGACTGGCTCGACGTGTATCCGGAGGATGTGATCGACATTCTCTCGTACGACGGCGAGATTTGGAGTGTGCCGGTGAACATCCACCGCTCCAACGTGCTGTGGTACAATAAGGCCGTCTTCGAGGAGAACGACCTGAGCCCGCCGACGACCTTCGACGACTTCTTCGCGGTGGCGGAAGCGCTGGAGGCGGCTGGCGTGACGCCGCTGGCCCTGGGCGACAACGGCATCTGGACCGCCACGCATCTGCTGGAGTCGGTCTTGCTCGGCACACTGGGTCCAGATGGATACCGTGGCCTGTGGACCGGCGAGACTGATTGGAGCGGTGACGATGTCACGTCAGCCCTGGAAACCTTCGCTCAGATGATGGACTACGTCAACGAGGATCACGCGGCGCTGACGTGGGATCAGGCGGCACAGCTGGTTGCCGACGGGGACGCGGCGATGACCATCATGGGCGACTGGGCCGAGGGCTACTTCAAGTCTATCGGGCTGGAGCCGGATGTTGACTTTGGCTACGTTCCCTCGCCGGAGACGGGGGGCACGTTCATGATGCTGTCCGACTCCTTCGGTCTGCCCGAGGGGGCGTCGAACCGCCAGGCTGCCATCGAGTGGCTCACCGTGTGCGGCTCCAAGGAGGGCCAGGATGCCTTCAACCCGATCAAGGGCTCCATCCCGGCCCGGACGGATGCGGACCGGGAGCTGTACGATGTCTACCTGAACTCGGCGATGGACGACTT
>JAWLCP010000139.1:0-6397 GCA_041687115.1 Anaerolineae bacterium | reverse complement strand
CATCCAGCCGGCCAACAGGAAGAACAGGGCCGCCGTCGCCAGCTTGACCTTGGCCGTGTGTCGGTGGATAAGGAGACCCAGCTGCTGAGATGTCGTTCCGAAGTACGCCAGCACGAAGACGATCAC
Source organism: Anaerolineae bacterium (assembly GCA_041687115.1). GTDB lineage: Bacteria > Chloroflexota > Anaerolineae > B4-G1 > B4-G1 > SKLM01. The sequence continues at coordinate 6,271 of JAWLCP010000139.1, read as the reverse complement.
CAACGGCAGAATGAACATCAGGTTGTAAAGAACCAGATAGAACCCAGCCTGCGGCTGCATCTCCGGAACGCCCAGGACGAAGAGGATGGTTGGGAGGTAGACCTGCCCCGTGCAAGCGAGCTCGATGAGCGAGACCACGACCCCCGTGACAAAAGTCACCGGCACGAAGGCCCTCGCGTCGGCCCTTTCGCGGATCGCCCGGTTGACTCGCCGACGTAGCCGGGTCGGCATCGCGAGACGCATCTCGGTCGCCTTCCCGCTACGAGCCTGCCACCAGTCGTAGAGGCTGCCGGCAGCCAGGAGGAGACAGAGCGCCGCGGTGAAGCCGTAAATCCAGCGGCTCACGGCATCCAGGAAGGGCAACGCAGCCAGGAACTTCAGTAGGCCGAAGCCGACGCTCAGGTACGTCAGGAAAACGGCCACGGCGAAGGCGCCACCGGCCAGCAGGACCTCACGACCCTCCCGCCCCATGAAAGCTAGGTAGGAGATGAAGAAGACCAGTGTGGCAAAAGTGCAGGGGTTCAGGCCGTCCACCAGCCCGGCCGCGAGAACCGTCATCAGGCTGAAAGAACGGAAACGCTCGATGATGCCCGAGACTGCATCGCCACTGGTCGCCTCCGAGCCTACACATATCGGCTCGGCGCCCGTCTCCGCGTAGCGCGCGAGCAGATCTTCCAGGCTGTTGATATGCAGCTCCTCCCCTACTAGCCCCTCATCGCCGACGAAGATGGCCGGGGCGGTCAACCGCATGCCCACCGGTACGCCGGCCCTTTCGCCCAGGCGTTCAGACAGCGGCGCGTCCTCGCGGACCTCGAGCGTGCAGACGGTCAGCTGCGGATACCGCTCCCGTAGATAATTCAAGGCGAGCTGTACTCGGTCGCAGTCGGGGCAGCCCACCTGGTAGAAGTAGGCTACGTGGATGGGAGCCTCATTCGCCTCCTCCGGCGAGGCAGCCTCAGGTGTGGGCGTCCGTTCCACTTCCGGGAGACCCACGCCGTCCATCTTCAAGTACGTCTCCACCAGCTGCGGCAGCTCCGCCCGCGCCTCCTCCTCTCCCGCCAAGACGTGGTCGCCGATGAAGATCACAGGCATCTCCGCCCGCGTCACACCGTAGCGCCGCTCGAGTGCGCGCAAGAGATTGTAGTTCTCGGTCGAGCCTTCGACGTCCCGCTGGTCGACGACGAGCCGCGATCCATAGGTCTTCTCTAGGGGCGCGACGACCTCCTCCTCCACTGTCACGCATTCAGGGCACAGCCGGTCGTAGAAGAAGAGTACATGGGCCACGGCTTCTTCCGTGCCTACGACCAGGTGGTCGTCACAATCGTGGCAATACTTCACCGTCGCCGTAGGGCCCGGGGTGGGCTCTGGAGCGACGTCGGTTGCTGTGTCCAGCTCATCCTCCAGGCCCGGGATCTCCGGATAGCCAACGCCGCCCGCCGCAAGATGCTCCTTGATGAGCATAGGTAACTGCTCCGGGATTTCGCGCGAGCCCACCAGGACGGTGCTACCGATAAAGAGCATGGGTACCCCTCGTCGGTCCGGTGGCACCTCCAGGGCCTCCACGGCCGCCAGCCATAGCTCATACCTCTCCGGCCCGACGATCTCGATGGTCTGGATGTCGAGCTGATCGCCGTATTGTTCCTCCAGCGGAGGCAGGTGCTGCTCCAAGACCTCGTGGCAATGCGGGCAGCTCGACGACCAGAAGAACACACCCCGCACCACCGGCTCATCGGCGCGGACGGCAGGGACCGTCCCAGCGAACAGGAGAGTCAGAAAAAGACCCACAGACGGTATCACCCGTCTCGCCTGGAGCGATGCCACTGGCTTGTCGTTCATCGAACCTCTCTCACGCAATCAGACACTACGGTAGAAGTCACGCACTGGATCAACTCCCAAACAGAGCCGCACAAGGAAGAACAGACTAAGATCTCTACGTCTCCTCTGTGCCGATCGATGTGGCAACAGCCGCGCCTACTCCCCCAGGGCTCCTGCCGCCTGGGTGGAAACCTCGCACGCTCGAAAGGATGTAGAGTGATCTGGACGGCGGCGTCTGGGTTAGCTGCGAGCTACTTACTTCAACCCTGCCTCGCGCAAAGCGCCCACCAGACTCTCGTGGCTGGGTGCCAAACCAACAAACTTGACCAACTCCCCCACGACCAGCGCAGGCGCGTTGCCGATGGCGTATTCCTCCCACTCGCTATCGCCTGGTCCCGTATGGAAGTTGATGGTCACCTGATCGCCGAACTCGTCTTCAATGTCTCTAAGCAGCCGCTTGACTGCCACACCTCCCGAGCAGGGAGGTATGGAGACAAATGCTTCGATCGTTAATTGAGACATAGACCAGCCTCCCTGAGTGCATTGTTGAGCGTGGCCTCGCTGGGGCACATGCCCTCGATACGGATCGACCCATTGACGACCACCGCCGGGACACAGAAGAGCTGGTAGGCCTCGAACTTCTCCAATCCTTCGGCGCCTTCGTAGATGGTGAGCTCCAAGTCCTCTTCATACCTGGCTGCGACGCGTTCTGTTAGCTCAATGATCGCCACACAGCCTGGGCACGGGGGATCACCGCTGAAAACCTCCAATTTCACCATATCCTAATCTCCTAACTTGGTCTCAATGACGGACTTCAGCCTGTCGGCCGGTACTACCTTGCCTTTGCCAAGGATTTCGTTGCCGATGACAACCAGTGGGGTGGTCATAAGCCCATACTGCTCGGCCTCGGGTGCCAAGGCGTCGAGTTCCACAACCTCCACCCGACCGGGGAACTGGTCGGCTGCCTCTTGAGCCTCACGCTTCCCCCTCCTGCAGTTGGCGCAGGGCGGGGTGGTGCCAAAGACCTTGATCTGAAGCATGCTCTTTCTCGCTCCCTTGCTCCTATACTCGCGACTCTCGGCGGACGGCTCACAAACCCCGCGCCGTTCGGATCCAATCAGCGATCTCCTCCTTGCGAGGTATGCGCCCTGTTGCCTTCACCTCCTCGTCGATGACGAGGGCAGGTGTGCTCATCACGTCATAGGCCAGGATGGCGTCCATGTTCTCCAGCTTGGTCACGGTGACCTCAACACCCATCTCCTGAGCCGCTTCCCGAGCCAGAGCCTCCACTCGCTTGCACTTGGGGCATCCCATGCCCAGAATCTTAAGCTCCATAGCAGTTGCTTCCTCCCTTGATGTCTTGCCTACTAACTCTTGCTTGCACCAGATTCTCGTCTGATACGGTGCCCACCGTCTCTTCTGATTCGCCCCTTCTATCGATCCTCATAGAAGGCAGGCACTTTCCTTAACGCACATCCCTACAACATCCCGACCCTACATCCGGTTAGCACTCTGCATTGTCCCCCGGAGTCCTTGTGCAGTCGTTCACAGGGCCGGGTTCGACGGGGACGGGCAAATCCGCCCCTGCCACCTTTCCGAGCCCGGTGGTTATGTGTACGGTGACAGTTGTGAGGCGGGTAGGTCCGTATGCTTCCTGGCGCGCCGGGTCACTGGTTAAGTTTGCTGCCACTCGCCCCGCTTGTCTGAACCGTGACCCACTTTGGCGCCACATCGGGCTCGGAGCCTCCCTGCAACCCGCACTAAGGCAACCTGATGGCGCTCGTCGCAGAGCGCAAGTGACAGGACTCACTTTGTCTCCTCCGCCGTTACCAGAAATCGGCGATGACGGCTGGTCCACGCGGCGAGAACGGCCAGCAACGCGAGAGCCCCAGCCAAAATCGCTCCGATCACCCAGCCATTCATGCCCTCCACCCAACCCCCGAACAGCAACCCGGCCAATGTGCTAAAGATCGTCACCAGCACCACGTAGACCGCCGTCTTCTTGCGGCCAATAACCGAGTTGGTGATCAGGATCGACTGCAGGCTCAGTTCAGGATCGGCCAACAGGTAGGCCAGCAGCACCCCCCGGTGCATGCCCAGCGACAGGAACGTCTGCGCGATGGGCACCTCCACCAGCGTGGGGAAGTACATGAACACCCCGAACAGCACGCCCGCCAGATTGGCCCAGACGGTATTGCGCCCGGCAAGGGTGACGATCCAGCTCCTGGGGATGATGGCGCGGGCCATGCCGGCCAGGAAGACCCCCACGATGAGCAGGGGGATGATCTGCTTGACAAAGCGCCACATCTCCCACAGCCACTCCTGTACCTCGAACTCGTCAAAGGCGTTCGTCGCCATCCACCACACTGCCCCAATTAGCAGGATTTCGGCGATCAGTCGACCGGTGATCCCGATCCGAAGCCCGCCGTCGAACATCGTCACATTGAAGGAGGCCACCAGCAGCGTGAGCGTGATCAGCTCCAGCGCTCCATAGGTCCAGCGGTTGAATCCCCGATCCACGTCGTTCAGCCCCAGCCAGGCCGTGGCCGCGATGAGGAACAACAAGCCGATCAAGAAGACACCGTGGACACTCACGCCCTCTACACCCATGGAGGGGTTGGGCGGCACGACGCCGTCCAGCCATGTCTGCAAAGAGCCGGCCCACGACCCTGGCACGTTGAACGTTGCGTAGCTGCTCGTCAGAAGGCCAACCTGTAGCGTCCCGGCGATCAGAACACCCAGAAGCAGTGCGAAGAAGACCCAGGTGCGCACCGGCACGCTGGCCCCTTGGGAGAAGGCACCTCGGCTGTTGGTGGCCTCGTTGTGAGCCCTGTCGTCCTCACGGAAGAACCAGGCCATGAGCATCCCGATCACGATTCCGAAGACGACCGAGAGAATCACCCGGGCCACGGCGATGTCCATGCCGATGGTCGCTCCGGTGAGCGTGATGGCCAGAATGTTCACCGCCGGACCGACAAAGAGGAAGGTGATGGCCGGTCCGAGTCCCGCGCCCTTCTTGTAGATGCTGGCGAATAGGGGCATAATCGTGCACGAACAGACCGCCAGCACAAATCCGCCTAGAGCGGACATCGGATACGAGAGCACCTTCGGTGCATCGCGCCCCAAGTATTTCGTGATCGCTTCCTTGGGAATCAACGCCGCCAGCGCTCCAGCGATGAAAAAAGCCGGCAGCAGACACAGTAGTACGTGTGCGGCCAGATACGCAGCCAGGCTTCCCAAGCCTGCCTGCAGCAACATTGCGATGGTCTGCAGAATGGTCACGTTCAATCTCCTGATTTACCAGTCAGCTAGTCGATGGAATAGAATATGCATCCGCTCATATATGCACCACGACGTATATAGTCTACCACTCTCCCAGCCAGGTGTCAAGCTTGGCACCGGCACAGCTCGGCGCCGCTCCATCAATGCCCTCTTGCCGCTCCGCGCCCCTCGGGTATAATCTGACCCGGTCGTCTCGACCGCAGTCTGATCCGCGTTGGCACAGAGGCGAGAGACAACCCTAGACAGGACCGAACGTTGTCAAGAGCGTCCAACACAATAAGGGGCTGGAGCACGCCCATTCTCCTGTTCGGCATGGTGCTCACCTCTGCCCTCACCCTGGTGGCCACAGAGTGGACCGGACAGCTGGAGGTCGTCCCCCTGGTCGGCATCGGGGGGCTTGCTGCCGGTATACTGATCGCCGCGAGCACGTTCCCGGACTGGCTCACCCATCTCTTCAGCGCTGTCTACGGCCTCGCCTGGACCGCTTTCCTCGTAGGAGATACCCTTCCCGGCGACCTCACCTGGCGTGAACGGGGCCTCGCCCTGGGAACCCGGGTCTCCCACTGGGTTTACCAGGCGTTCACCGGCGGCACCGGACAGGACGCCCTCATTTTTCTCCTCCTCCTCAGCGCCCTCTTCTGGGTCCTCGGCTACAACGCCGCCTGGAACACCTACCGGCGCCCGCGACCCTGGCTGACAGCTCTCCCCTTTGGCAGCGTATCGATCGTCGTCACCCACTACTACACGGGTTCGGCTCCGCTGATTCGATACCTGGGCGCGTACCTGATCCTCGCCCTTCTCTACGTCGGCCAGGTCTACACCGTCTCCCAGGCGCAGATCTGGCGCAGAGACCGGGTGGCCTTCAACCCCGCGCTCCGCTCCAACGTCCTCCGCTCCAGCCTTCTGCTTGCTGTCGCCGTGATCGTCCTGGCCGGGACGCTGCCCACCGTCTCCGCCCCCGCTACCCCCGTCTCCGACGTCTGGCAGAGGATCAGCGCCCCCTGGGAGACCGTTCAGGAGGAGTGGCGCCGTCTCTTCTCGTCGATTCACGGAGAGCCAGTCGAGGTCCCGGAGCTCTTTGGCGCCACCCTGTCACTGGGGGGGCCGTCCGCGCTCGAAGACACACTGGTCCTCGACATCGAAGCTCCCGGCGCGGATCGCTACTACTGGCGCG
>JAWLCP010000138.1:0-6439 GCA_041687115.1 Anaerolineae bacterium | reverse complement strand
GCTGGAGCGGGTGGTGGACGTGGTGCGGGCGGAGTGCGTGGTGGGGAACGGGTATCCGTACGCGCTGGAGACGGCCGACGCGGTGGCGGTGATCACGCAGCGGGACAGGGAGCGGTTCTACCGGGTGTTCCAGGGGTTTGCGGAGCGGGAGGGGTTGCCGCTGCGGTTCAATGCGAAGTCGATGAGTAAGCGCAGGCGCCGGTAGGGCGAGGAGAGCCCCCCTCACCTAACCTCTCCCCCCTGGGGGGGGGAGAGGGATGGGGCCCGCCGAGGTACGTCACGGCGCTGAAGCGCCTGGGCGGAACCGCCTGCGACGAACCTGCTACGAACGGGGCGAGGGGGTGGAGATTGCGTCGCCGCTGCGCTCCTCGCAATGACAGTGTCTGGAGGATGCGGAGAGGAGGAACGGGATGGTGATCGGGAAACTGGTCAAGTCGAACAGCCACACGGACTACGTCTGCCAGGTCTACGGGCCCGGGGAGGTGGAGGAGCCGCCGGCGCCGGACGAGCACGGGTTCGGGACGTTCGTGCGCGTCCCCCTCGGCGAGGGGCGGGGCGACCTGGTGGGGGTGGTGTACGACACCGTGCTCCACAACCCCGACTTCGGCAACCTGGGCCCGCGCCTCTCCCCCGCCTCCGACCTGGAGGTCTTCTCCCCCGACTACCTGACGGAGAAGGTGACTCTGGTGGGGATCACGGCGGTGGGATCGCTGGCCGCCGATGGGACGGTTACCCACGGCGTGCCGCGGCTCTGCGCTCCGATCGACACGCTGGTGGAGCGGATGGCCGACGAGGCGGTGCGCGGTTTCCACCGGGCCGATGACGGCGCGGTCCGCATCGGGTACGCCCCACTCCTCCTGGGGCAGGGGAGCCCGCTGGCGCGGCACCTGCTCCTCTGCGTCGTCGACCGACTGAGCGAGCTGTTCCCCGACCAGGCGCAGCGGCTGGCGGTGCTGCACCACCAGTGGACGTGGCAGACGTGCATCGAGCCCATGGGAGGTGGATCGTGAGCGCGCGGATCGGCACCACGAAGGGCCCCGGCGAGACCCACCACGAGTACCTGTTCATCACCCCCGACCGCGACGGCATGGCGAAGGTGGGTGAGTTCGTCTACTACCAGACGGAGGTCGACGGCCAGACGCGGCGCGTGCTGGGGCGGATCACGGGCCGCCAGCCGGTGCGGCTCTTTCCGGACGGGTTCCTGGCGGATCCGGACGTGGCGCCGGAGGCGGTGGCCGCCGTGATCGGGTACCAGGGGCAGGACCACGAGCTGTTCGAGGTCAGCGTCAACGTGCTGGGGTACTACGACCAGGCGCTGGGCGATTTCGTCAATCCCCGCATCCCGCCCCGGATCGGGACGTCGATCTTCGTGGCCGACGAGACGTTCCTGGCCCGCGTGCTGAGCAAGCGGGCGGTGGAGCAGACGGGGGCGGCGCACGTGGGCTCGCTGCTGAGCCGCCCTGCGGACCAGGTGCCCATCGCGGTCGACCTGCGGGAGATCACCAGCACCCACGTGGCCATCATCGCCAGCACCGGCTCCGGCAAGAGCTACCTGGCCGGCGTGCTGACCGAGGAGCTGATGGCGCCGAAGAACCGGGCGGCGATGCTGATCGTCGACCCCCACGGCGAGTATCAGACCCTGTCGGAGCTGGAGTGGGTGGAGGCGTTCGCCGACGGTGACTACCGGCCGCGGGTGGAGGTGATCCGCCCCGACGACGTCAAGGTGCGCATCTCGTCCCTCGACCTCGCCGACCTGCGCTACCTCCTGCCGACCCTGTCGGAGCGCATGCACTACGTGCTGGGGAAGGCGTACAACCGGATGGACCGCGACTTCGGCGAGAAGTGGACGCTGGGGCAGCTCCGCATCTCCGTCCGGAGGGCCGAGGAGGAGATGAGCGGCGGGCCGAAGAGCCCGGAGGAGCAGGCCGAGGAGCTGTCGAAGGACGACTACGGCACGGCCACCGCCCTCATCTGGCGCCTCAACTCACGGCTCCAGGGCTCGCGGATCTTCGACGACCTGGAGAGCCTGCCCCTCGACCGCCTCTTCCACCCCGGGCAGTGCACGGTGCTCCAGCTGAACGAGGTCGACCACCGGGAGCAGCAGGTGGTGGTGGCCACGCTGCTGCGGCGCCTCCTCCACGCGCGCATGCAGACGGAGAAGGGGCAGGCGGACGACAAGGACGAGACGTACCTGCCGTACCCGGCCTTCGTGCTGATCGAGGAGGCGCACCGGTTCGCGCCCGCCGCGGCGGATCTGGTCAGCTCGCAGATTCTGAAGACGATCCTGTCCGAGGGGCGGAAGTTCGGCGTGGGCGTGGGGCTGATCAGCCAGCGGCCGGGGAAACTGGATTCGGACGTGCTGTCCCAGTGCATGAGCCAGTTCTTGCTGCGGATCGTCAACCCGGTGGATCAGGCGAAGGTGGCGGAGAGCGTGGAGAGCGTGGGGCGGGACCTGCTGAAGGAGCTGCCGGCGCTGTCGAAGGGGCAGGCAATCGTGGCCGGCGCGGCGGTGAACACACCGGTGCTCTGCCGCGTGCGGCGGCGAATCACGGAGCACGGGGCGGAGGACGTGGACGCGCCGGCGCGGTGGGTGGAGTGGTTCGAGGAGGGGCGGGACGAGGAGGGCGGCCGCGACGACGCGCTCCCCTTCCAGCGATCGAACCGCCGGCGGGACCGGCTGTTCAAGGAATAGCGGGGCGCTGTCGATCCTCCTTCCCTCTCCCGTCGTTGGGAGAGGAAAGGCGTCAGTACTCAGGATGGTTGGGCAGAGCTCGTTGCCCTGCGGTTACGGACCGGCTGGGACCACTTGGTACTCGATCTGCGTGGGCAGGCCTACCCGCCGCGAGGCATCGAGGATCTCTATGGACACCAGGTTGCCCGATGCATCGTAGTCCAGGATGGTGCCAGGCTTGTCCTCGTCACTCTCGGCCACAGGTGAATCGGCGAAGATGATGGTCAGGGTATCGGTCTCGCTGTCATATCGCACTTTCATGGTTCGCTCTTCCAGTACTTCTCGATCTTACTCGTGCGGTAGGCCGTGACGACCTCCGCTGGCTGCTGATCGATATCCACAAAAACCCGCAGTAGGTAGACCTTCTCAGGCTCTCCGAATTCTGTGCGCGACTGGTAGACTACTCTTCCCGGCCGGACGAGCTCAGCCTGCTCCGGTGCAGACAGGACGCGTGCAATCTGCTCTTCCGAGATTCCGCGGCGCTCCATCTCGAATCGGGCGTGGTCAGTGAGGCGATGTTCACCAGGCGGTGAAATCTGTGGCATGGCTCCTGCTCGTACGAATTCGTCTCGCCGCTTGGCTGCCAGAGGTACGTCCCTTGGCCCGAATCCTCTCCTCTGAGGGCGTGTAAGAAGTGCGCTTACATGCAGTATAGATGACAATTCCCAACAGGACAAGTCGTGCTTGTGCCATGTCCAGGACGTGCTGTGCAGTTCACCAGTCTCGGATATGACGAGGTCCGCAAGCGGTTGGGAGAACTGGCAAACCTGAACGACTGTCGAGGCTGGGACTACCATGAATCCTGGATGCCGTATCGATTATGAACCCCTTCGAGACGTCAACCCGGAAGCCGCACGGCTGGCCGTGTTGATGGCCCGGCCTACCGGCGTTGAGCGAAGGGATGGAGCATCCAGCAGGGTGGGGGATCGCTCTTGTCGATCTGTCTAACGGAAGTATGAGGTCTCGGATGGAGAAGGAGTCGTAGGATGGGCCCGGTCAAGACGTTGGAAGCACCTCAGGACGTTCTGGATACGGCTCGGCTGACCACTGAGGATCTGAAGGTCGAGATGGCGGTCTGTCTGTACGCTCAGGGCCGTCTCTCCATCGGCAAGGCGCGAGAGTTGGCCGAGATGTCGCTGTGGGAGTTCCGGCAGTTGCTGGCCTCCCGCTGCATCCCCCCACATTACGACGCGGCCGATCCGGATGAGGACGTGGCGACGCTGTACACAATGGGACGGCTATGATCGTCGTCAGCAACACCTGACCCTTTACGAACCTGGCCGCACCAGTATGTAGGTCGGCTTTCCATAGCCGACGATATGAGGCCGCGCACCAGGGTGGTGCGCGGTGTCACGAGACCGAATCTCCGCTCTCCTTCTCCTGGTCCGCCGTCCAGGTACGGATCGCCTCGCGGACGGAGCGGGTCATCTCGACGGTGAAGTCGGCGGCGAACTTCCGCAGGTAGGTGCGCTGCCCGGCGTCCAGGGCGCCTTCCATGCCCCTCCCCCGTGCGCGCGTCTCGAGCATGGCGAAGAGCTCCTCCTCGTCCAGCCGGCGATAGCGGTCCCTGAAGTGGACGGACGCCTGCGGGAACCGGGTGGTGAGGGCCCGCTCCCGCGCGGCCGGCGTCGGATAGCCGAAGCAGACCATGGTGACCGGGAACGCGTACCGCGGCAGACCGAGCAGTTCTCTGTGGACCTCGTACCGCTCCATGATGTCGCCGATGTAGCAGGAGCCGACGCCCAGCGACTCGGCCGCGATCACGGCCGTCTGGGCCGCGATCAGGGCGTCGCAACAGGCCAGCAGCAAATCCCCCTCGCCTGGGAGGCGCATGGTCTCTCCCCTGGCCCGGCAGTAGGCGGGCACGTCCGCGGCGACGAAGGCGTCGATCCAGCGCTGGTAGTCGGCCAGGAAGACCAGGACCAGCGGCGCCTGGGCGATGAAGGGCTGGTTGTCGCACGACTGGGCTAGCTTCGCCTTGATGGGCGGGTCCTCAATCTCGAGGATGGAGTAGAGCATCAGGTTGCCGGCGGTGGGGGCGCGCATGGCGGCGTTGATGATGGTGTCGACCGTCTCCCTCTCGATGGGCCGGTCTTCATAGGCGCGCACGGACCGGCGCTGGTGGATCAGCCGGAGCGTCTCGTTCATTCGCAGCCTCCTCCGATAAGGGGGCCGCGTGGATCCGGCCCCGCACGGGATTCTGACTGTGGTGAAGCTGCACGATCTTACCATATGAGGGTGCAAATGCACATTGTGTGGCAGCTTCTGGCGGGGGGAAGGGCTTGAAGAAGCGCCTGGGCGAGAGCGCCTACTGCCAACGAATTTCGGTCGCTGAAGTGGCGCAGGTGTGTTACAATACGCGCGCCCGAGGTGTTGGAGAGGAGGACCGGCAGGTGAGACCGATCCGCTTCATCGGTGAGCCCATCACCGTCGACTTCGACGAGGATCCCGCGCTGAGCAAGAAGCCCGGGTGTCCCGCCTGCTTCACGTGGCAGGGCGAGACCCACCACATCGTCGAGAAGCTGGCCGAGTGGCACGACTACCGGCGCCGGGGCCGCATGGCCCACAACATGCGGCCGGCCCACGCGGCGGTCGCCCGGCGGGTCGGCTCCTGGGGCGTCGGCCGCGACTACTACCGCGTCCGCACCGGCGAGGGGCGCGTCTTCGACCTCTACTACGATCGGGCCCCGAAGCATGCCGGCGACCGCACCGGCGAGTGGTTCCTCTACCGGGAGATGGGCGAAGCGCCGCGCCGGACAGCTTGATTCGAGGTGAGATGGGATGCAGCTGAGGTCTTACGCTGATGCGGATGGGTTCCTTGCGAACGCGCAGGCGGGGCTAGAGTCGAATGAGGTTGCCAATTGCCTGATGCTGGGTGTCTGTCTGCGACTGGTGCGGTACCCGGAACGGATCGAGTCCCCTCCTTGCCTGAAGACCGTCGAGGATGACGGCGATCTCGTGCTCGCCTCCATGATGACGCCCCCCATAAGCTGGTGGTGTATGGCCAGCAGGGGGACCTGGATGAAGCGGCACGAATACTTGTAGAGGACTTGCTCAGCGAGGGCTGGAACGTCCCTGGAGTGTTGGGACCCAAGCGGGTTGCCAGAACGGTTGTGGAAAGGCGGGCACGGATCACCGGGCAGCGGTATGAGCTCGAGCGACACCAGAGACTGTATGAGCTGCGGGAGGTGAGGAGCCCGGTCCCGGGGCGTGGGCGATTGCGAGTGGCCACGGCCGCAGACGTGGAATTGGTTGCCGCGTGGCGCTATGCGTTTCAGATCGACGTCTTTGGACAAGCGGATCGAGAGGGGGCGCGGCGAGGGGCGGAGCTTGGGATAGAGAGCGAGGCCATCTACCTGTGGAATGATGAGGGGCCCGTGTCGATGGCTATGACAACCCGGCCGACGAGAAATGGGATCAGCGTGAGCCTGGTCTTCACGCCACCCGAGCTGAGGGGGCGAGGACATGCCACCGCGTGTGTGGGCGAGCTGAGCCGATTGCTCCTTGAGTCAGGATGGGGGTATTGTGCGTTGTTCGCGGCCGTGTCCAACGCGGCGGCGATCCATGTCTATGAGCGCATCGGCTATCGGCCTGCGTGCGACTATGACGAATACGTGTTTCTGAAGCCCAACTAGATCCTGGACAGCGGTCCCGCCTAGGGTGGGGGCCAGCTTGCGCCCCAGGCACGAGGCTCCAAACCCCACATGT
>JAWLCP010000137.1:0-6467 GCA_041687115.1 Anaerolineae bacterium | reverse complement strand
CTTCGGCAATCTGTACGACCTGCCGGTGGTCGCGGATCCCGCGTTGGCCGAGCACGACCAGATCGTGTTCAGCGCAGGGACCTACACCGATTCGATGAAAATCGCCTACGGCGACTTCGAGCGGCTGGTCCAGCCCAGGGTGGGTAAGCTGATCCTCGACTAGCGACCCGCCGGTCTGGCCTCGAAGCAAGCACGGGCGGCGCTTGCCGCCGCCGAGAACTCATTCTGCCTGCTGCCCAATCCGTCTCCCTTGAACACCGCTGCCGGATCGTGTCGGGAGATACCCCCGATATGCCTGACTTCCACGTCACGATGGAGGACGTGATCGCCGAAGGGGACAAAGTCGCAGGGCGTCGGACCGCTCACGGCACACATGAAGATGAGTTAGCTGGCATCGCACCTACGGACAAGGAAGCTACGTGGACGGGAATGACCATCTATCGTTTCGCTGGGTGCAAGATCGTGGAAGCCTGGTGGTCCAGGGCCATGCTGAGCCTGCTGATACGGCTCGGCGTGGTTCCCCCGCTGGGTTAGGGCGAGGAGTAGCCTGCGTAGCCGAACTGCCCGATGAGGCAGATTAGGAATGGATCAAAGCTGGTTGCCGCCACATTCCCCGCCACCGGGGACCAAATTCTGAGCGAGGGGCTGCCCAAGAAGGGTGCTGAACCCGACTGCGTACATCGGCGCTCGGCATCAATGGCCCCTTTGCACGTGTCGTTGATTCTATGAGTCGGGCGTTGCGACTAAGGGCATGGCGCACGAGACCCGGTGGATCTTCGAGGAGGCCAACGGCAAGACCAGGTTCATTTAAAGGAGATTCCTGATGTATGCCATGACCCTGTTGTCTGATCGCGGCCATCCGGCGGTCCAGGCGAAAGCGGACGAGCTGACGTCGGATAAGTCGACTCTCCTGGATCAGGTAGAAAGTATCTTCGGTTTCGTGCGAGACGAGATCCCATTCGGGTTTCCCCCCAAGTGGGATGCGGTGAAGGCATCCGAGACGCTCCAGGTTGAGAAGGGATACTGCACCTCCAAGGCCACCCTCTTCGTCGCCCCGTGCAGAGCGGCTGGCATCTCCGCTAGGGTGCACACAGGCCATATCGACATCCAGAATATGCGGGGCATCTTCCCCTCATTCGCCTTTCCGTTTCTCCCCAGTGCAGGCGGGCACGCCTGGACGGAGATCGACATAGATGGCGAGTGGAAGCCTATTGCGGAGGTGGTGATGCCTATGCCCGACGTTCGCTAGCTTCTGCCTGCGAAGCGCGAGCGGAGGTAGCCTGCCTGTTTGTCCTCAGTTCAGTCTGGCGAATACAAGAGAGAGGAGTCAAATCATGGCGAAGTTCTTGGCGGTGCACCCGGTGGGTAGCGAAATGACGCTGGAATCTGGGGCACCCAAAGCGCAATCCATAAAGGCTCATCTCACGGCCGATGCCTATTGGATAAGAAGCTACTACGCGCCCGAGGCAGGTGCGCTATACTGCATATGGGACGCGAAGGATGCCGACGCCGTTAGTAAGGTCCTGGCCGAGGCGGCCCCAGACTTGCCGACGGACGGGCCTTACAAGATCGAGATGTACATCCACTCCGAGGACTTCAGATAGCGGGGCCCTTGGACCTTCCTAGGGGAGAGGCAATGGGCAGGCCCCGGCTCACCGCGCGTTACAGCCAGTCCATTGCCTCACTACCATGCCAGCAGCCTGCCCGACGTGCGGAGGATGGGCGACCAAGGTTCACACCAGTTTCGACGCCTCCCAAGCTGCGACGGACGGGCCAGCTGGTCGCCCAGCGGGCCCATCCGTAAACCGCACGCCAGCATCTGGGCGGGGGCTCTCGACAGGCTGGCAGTCCTAGCACGATGGCACCGCCAAGATACGACGAGTGACTGCAGTGTGCCGAGGGAGTGATGCAGGAGGCAGATATGCTTAAAGAGCGAACCGTCGATACGGGTGCTGTGACGATCAACTACGCCGAAGGTCCGATATCTGGGCGTCCGCTGGTGCTGCTCCACGGGGGAGGCGACCGTTGGCAGCATTTCTTGCCGATCATCCCCAGTCTCGCGATGAGGTGGCAGGTGTTCGCCTTGGACTTGCGGGGGCATGGCAAATCTGGTCGTGTGCCAGGTCAGTATCGCCCCGAACACTATGTGGATGATGTCGTGGCGTTTCTTGAGCGCCAGTTTGCGGGCCGTGCGATTGTCTTTGGACACTCGTTAGGTGGGTGGATAGCCCTCCTGGCGGCGGCGCAGCAGATGGAGAAGGTGGAGGCACTGATTCTCGGTGATCCACCTCTGAACCTGGACCGCTTCGTGGCAACGGAGAGCAGCAAAGAGAGAGTAGACATGTGGCGCACGATCCGCAGATTGGCTGGTTCAGGGCTATCGGTGCCCGAGTTGGCGTCCAAATTGGTCGATTTGCCGATGTCGGGGGCGGCAGAAGGGGCGCCATCACGGTATGGCGATCTACCCGGTGTAGATTCTGCTCGGTGTCGAGCTTGGGCCAAGACGCTGAGTCAGGCGGACCCCGGTGCGGCGCAGTATCATGCCGAGGGACGCTTGGATGAGTATGTGGAGAAGGTGGATTTGCTCGGAGCGGTGCGGGAAACGACCTGTCCAGTGCTTCTGCTGCAGGGTGACCCGTCGCGGGGAGGCGTTGTGCTTGACGAGGATGTAGAACCCGTGCTGGAGATGTTGACCGACGGCGTGCATGTGCGCTTGGAAGGAAAGGGACACAATCTAGGGTTGAGTTCGTGGGAGGTCACCCCGCTTCTGCGAGCAGTGACCAGTTTCCTCGAATCGTTGTGAGCAGAAGAAGCAACGAAAATAGAGGTTCAGATTCAAGAGCTCCTGCCAAACCGCGCTTGTGTGTCCTGAAAGCTGTCGCCTGCCGGCAGCTGGAACTCCGGTAGCTGTAGCTGCCAGGAGGCCGTAGAGCAGGCAACCATTGCAGCCGGGCGACCGGCTGTGCTGAAGCATTGTATCCTCCCGAGAAGGGACAATATGGCTTGTAGCCAAATCAGAAGAACTCCATCAAGCCCTAGGCGCCATGCCCTGACCCTACCAGTTGACCGGGGTATCGTTCCGCTTTGCGAGTGTGGCGAGCCTGTCTTCGAGTCTTTTGCTCAGTGCGCAGGGCCTGGACTGCCCGGCGGGCCAGCTGGGACCGTCGGGAGGCAAGCTCAACAATCAGGTTGAGCCGGAGTGGGGCCCCTCCAGTTGACAAGACGGCCGAGCGGGTTAGCATAGGCACGTGACCATGTTCAAGCCAACCCATCAATCGCGTCCGACTTAGCCAAGGCACGACAGCCAAAGGAGGAACGAGCGTGAAATTCCGTTGGTTAGGAGAGGCCTGCGTCGAGATCGTGGCGCGCCGCCACCTTCTCGTCGACCCCAACTTCAGGCTTGACCCCCAGCCCGACGTCGACCTCATCCTCGTCACCCACGAGCACGACGATCACTTCCGCGCCTACCCAATCCACTACGACCCCGACGAGAAGCTCACCCTCGCGCAGCAGCTCGTGGAGAAGATCCGGGCCCAGGGCGTTGAGTCAGCGACACTCGCCATGGGAGAATGGGTGGAGCTGACGACTTGATCGAAGGCTACCCCGGCTTGGCATGGAAGAGTGCCTGGGGCAGGTTTGTCAGGCCGACAGGCCTTTGCTGACTGAGCCCGGCAGCTTCAGCTCCGGGCCGCGTTACTCGGGAGAAACACTTGGGAGTAATACGATAGATGATGGAGCACGACTATCCGTCACCCGTCTCCGAGCTCCTCGCCCTGGGGGCGTGCCGCCGGCAGAGCCGCTGGCCCGAGTACCTCGCCCTCGGCCTGGGCCCGGAGCACGTGCCTGACCTGATACGCATGACGCTGGACGAAGACCTGCACAGGGCCGACTCCGACAGCGACCTGATCTGGGCTCCTGTCCACGCCTGGCGGGCGCTGGCCCAACTTCGTGCCGAGGAGGCTGTGGAACCCCTCACCCATCTCCTCCCGCGCATCGACGAGCACGATGACGACTGGGTCGGCGAGGAGCTCCCTCGGGTGTTCGGACACATCGGGCCGCCCGCCATCCCCGTCCTCGCTGACACCCTCGCCGACGGTGCCCACGGTCTCTGGGCGCGTGTTGCTGCCGCTCACGGGCTGGAGGAGATCGGCACGCGCCACCCCGAGGCCCGCTCAGACGCCATTGATGCGCTGACCTCGACCCTCGAGCGCTTCGCTGACCTCGACTCCACCCTCAACGCGTTCCTCATCAGCTATCTCGTCGACCTCGACGCGGTCGAGGCCGCGCCGCTCATGGAGCGCGCCTTCCAGGCCGAGCGGGTCGAGCTCCAGGTGATGGGCGATTGGGAGGACGTGCAGATCGAGCTGGGCCTGCTGGAGGGGCGGGAGAGCCCTTCGCCGAACGCCGTTCTCGGTGACCTCTCGGGCCGGTAAGACGAGGTGCGAGAGAAGGAGGCCCGCCACCGGGTCCGCCAGATCGGGCGGGGACACTCTCCACGCCGGCGACGACGGCAGCCAGGTCGAGCTGGTGGAGGGCCAGACCTTGACCGTCTCGCTGGAGGGTAACCCAACCACGAGCTACACTTGGGAGGTCGTCGAGCACGACCAGCAGATCTTGCACCAGGTGGGGGAGCCGAGCCTCACCCCCCGAGTCCGAAGCGTTGGGCGCGTCGGGGACCCGGGTGCTTCGCTTCGAGGCGCTTGCCGAGGGTTGCACCACGCTGCGTCTCGTCTACTATCGCCCCTGGGGGGAGGGGGAGGCCGAGCCCGAGCAGACCTTCTCCGTCGACGTGGTGGTCCGCTGACGTCATCCGTGAAGGGGCCCGTCCGGGTGGCAACACCCCTGGACGCGCCCCCTATTATGCTCTACCCTTCTGGCGAAGAGCACAATCTGCGCCCCCGCCTTGAGAAAAGCGCGTCTAGCGCCCCCTGCTCAGGAGCTCCGCAACTGGTGGCACCCGTGCCGCCAGCAGCACCACCAGGATGGCTCCCGCCAGCGCGGGCCACGTTCGCAACTCCTTGTAGTTCCAGATGGTGTGCAGCACCACCAGCCCGCCCGCCACGTAGACCAGGCGATGTACCGGCTTCCAGGCCTTGCCCAGCCGCTTCATCACCCCTCCGATCGAGGTCAGCGCCAGGAGTCCCAGGATAGCCAGCGCCCCCAGCCCCATCATCTCCCGGCGGCTTTCCGCTACAGTCCTCGCCATCAGCCCCACGTCGAATCCATAGTCCAACCCGGCGAACGCCAGGAAGTGGAGGGTCGCGTAGAGAAAGGCATAGAGCCCCAGCGTCCGTCGAACGCGCATCACCGCGCCGAAGCCGGTCACCATTCGGACCACCGTGGGCACCAGCGACAGGAGCAGGAGCACCAGCGCATACCGCCCCAGGAGGCGGATGGCCGCTGCAATCGGCACCGGTCCCAGCTGATCCCGCCAGAACATCCACGCCAGCGCCGCCAGAGGCGTCAGCGCACCGATGTGAGTCACGGCCTGAAGCCAGCGCACGTCCCGCCGGCCCACTAGAAGTCTTCCTCCAGATCCATGCCCGTGTACAGGTGGGCCACTTCCTCCGCGTATCCGTTGAACAGCTCCGTCTTCCGCCGGCCTCCTCCGATGACCCGTTCCGTGGCCTGGGACCAGCGCGGATGGGGCACGTCGGGATTCACGTTCGCGTAGAAACCGTACTCGTTGGGCGCTGCCGCCATCCACGACGACACCGGCATCTCCGCCACCAGGTCGATCTTCACGATCGACTTGATGCTCTTGAAGCCGTACTTCCATGGCACCACCAGGCGCACCGGCGCGCCGTTCTGCGCCGGGAGGTCATTACCGTACAGCCCCGTGGCCAGGATCGTCAGGTCGTGCATCGCCTCGTCGAGCCGCAGTCCCTCGACGTACGGCCAGTCGAGAACCCCGGATTTCTGGCCTGGCATCTGCTCGGGGTCGTAGAGCGTCTCAAAGCGCACGAACCGGGCATCCGATGTCGGCTCCACGGCGTCAACCAGTCTCGAGAGCGGGAAGCCGGTCCACGGAATGACCATGGACCACGCTTCCACGCATCGCATACGGGTGATCCGCTCTTCCTGGTCGAAGGCCAGAATGTCCTCCAGGGTGAAGGTTCGCGGGGTGCGCACCAGTCCTCCCACCTCGACCTCCCACGGTGAGGTCCTGAAGCCTTCGGCCAGCTCCGCCACCTGCGTCTTCGACAGGCTGAACTCGTAGAAGTTGACGTAGCCGGTGACGTCGTCGTAGGGCGTCAACGCGTACTCCAGCTGCTCGGCTTCCGCAGTCGGGCCAGGCCCTTCGGCGGTGGCGGAAGCGGTGGGCGCCGCCTCGCCAGGCTCGCTCCGGCATGCCCCGAGGAACGAGGCCGCCGCCAGCGCTCCCATACTCGCGATCAGCTGCCGCCTGTTCATGTACACGTGCTCGGGCGTGATTTCCGACCGATCGATCTTCTTCATGTCTCTCC
>JAWLCP010000136.1:0-6613 GCA_041687115.1 Anaerolineae bacterium | reverse complement strand
CGCTGGCCTGGCTCTAATGCTGCGTCCCCCCAGGAGCGAGTACGTTGACCTTCTACGCCGGGCTGAGGAGCACGCTGAGCAGATCGAACGCACCGCGGCTGTTGCTGCCTATCGCGAAGCGGCGGATCTTCGTCCAGCCGGCCCGCTGCCGCATCTCTCCCTCGCTGCTCTCTATCTCGACTGGGGCCGTCCTGACGATGCGCTGGACGCCGTCGCGGAGGCCGAACGCCTGGGCGCCGAATCGGTTGACGTGGAGCAGTTGCGCCTCGCCATCCGCGTAGCCCGCGCCGAGACCTCTGTCGCAGCGAAGCCTGCGCACTGGCGTGCGGCCGTCGAGCACGCCCAGCGTCTCCTTGCCCTTCGGCCCGTTGACCGCGAAGCGCGTCACGCTCTGGCTCGCGCGTATCTTGGTCTGCGGGAGTGGGAGGCGGCCCGTTCAGTCTACCGGGAGCTTCTCCGTTCGAACCCCGACGATCAGCCGGCGCGCGAGCGACTGGGAGCCTTGCTGCTTGGCGAGGATCCGAGCGCGATGGTTCACTTGGACCTTGCCCAGACGGAGCTGTCGCGACGTCTTCTCGCTGTCTTCGCTGAGGCAGCGTCGGCCGGGGACCGTGTCTACGCGAGCACGCTGGTGGGGCGCGTGCTGATTGAGGGGCAGGAGTGGCCCCTGGCCGCGCACCAGCTGGAGCTTGCCGTCGCTCACAGCCCCGGTTACGCTGATGCTAACGCCTACCTGGGTCATGCCCTTGATCAGATGGGCTACCGACAGGATGGTCGGATCCACCTCTTGGAGGCTACTGCGGCGGCGCCCGACTCCGCTGTCGCTCACATGCTGCTCGGTCTCCACTACGATCGATGGGGCGATCCACGTTCTGCTCGCGCTGAGTACGAGACTGCCCACGATCTGGCCCCCGAGGATCCGGGCATCTGTGTGGAGATCGGTCAGACCTGGGCTGCCGAGGCACGCTACGTGGCCGCGGAGATCTGGCTGCGTCAGGCGATCTCGCTCAGGCCTGACGATCCTGAGCTGTGGGAGATTCTGACCCGTTTCTACCTGGACAACAGCATCACCTCCGACGACCGGGCCGTCCAGGCGGCTGAGAAACTCGTGGAGTTCGTGCCTGAAAGCGCCGAGGCCCATGACTTACGCGGTTGGGCTGCCTTCGAGACAGGCGACTACGAGGCTGCGGAAGCGCATCTGCAGCGGGCCATCGAGCTCGAGCCGGGGTTGGCTTCGGCATACTATCATCTTGGTCTGCTCCACAGCGCGCGCGGTCATCCTGGGCAGGCTCGGGAAGCCTTCGCTCGTGCCATCGATCTGGACACCACGGGGGAGTTGAGACCGCTGATCCACCGAGTGACGATGGGCGAGATCTCTGCGGATAGCCCGTGAGCTCAGCCCCGTCGATCGACCTGTACTCGATGTGATGTTGTCGGGTTGGATCGGTCGCTTCCAGCAGGACCCCGGGTATGCTCCTGTTCTAGGGACCGAGGATGGCACCCCCCCGAAGAGATGCCAGATCCTTGTGCCCGTGCTGCCTCATGTAGTCCTTCAGCTCCTGGCACACCCTGCCGAAGACCTCCATCCCTCGATAGCGGACTGCTGAGCCGATGCTGACGACAGTTGCGCCCACGAGGAGCATCTCCACAACGTCGCGGCCTGTGGTCACTCCTCCGGTTGCCACCACCGGCACGTCAACCGCCCTGCAGATGTCGTGCACACAGCGCACTGCGATGGGCCGAATCGGGGGCCCACTCATGCCGCCGGTGCCGTGGGCCAGGATCGGCCGTCGGGTCTCAACGTCGAGGATCAACCCCGGGCCGACGCTGTTGATGGCCGTGATGCCGTCCGCTCCCGCTTCCACCACCGCCTCCGCTATCTCCGAGATGTCTGTGACATTTGGCGACAGCTTGACCAGCACCGGCGTGTCCGTGTACCGCTTCACCTGCCGGGTGACCTGTGCAGAGACGTACGGATCCGCGGCGAACATCTGCTGATAGCGATCGTCCAGATTCGGGCACGACACATTCACCTCAAGAATGTCCGGCTCGGCCTCGGAGATGAAGCGCGTGATGGTGCCGAACTCGTAGATTGTGTCGGCGAAGATACTGGCGATGACCGGCACCCCCAGAGGAGCCAGCTCCGCTTTCGCTGCCTGGATCTCCTCGACCATCACCTCCACGCCCGGGTTGGACAGACCCACGGCGTTGATCAGACCTGGCCCCCAATCCAGGACGGTTGGGTTTGGGTAGCCGGAGCGCGGCTTCAGGCTGCAGGACTTCGTGGTGACCGCACCCGCGCCTGACCGTGCGACGCGAGCCAGGACGCCGTGGCTCAGCCCCAGGATACCCGAGGCCAGAACCATGGGATTCGGCAGGCGACACCCACAAAGGTCGACCGAGATATCAATCTCGCTCATCCTCACGCCGCCCGCGTCCGCTCCAAATACGCTGTCACTTGGGTGCGTTGCTCCGGCGTGATGCGACCGCTGCTCGTCAACGCTTCCAGGAGATCCGTCAGCTGAAGGACCGCGTGCAGATGGTATCCCTCCCTAGCCAGATCTCTCGCACCGCCCTGTTCGCGGTCAATCAGCACCAGGACGTCCTTAACGAGC
Source organism: Anaerolineae bacterium (assembly GCA_041687115.1). Classification (GTDB taxonomy): domain Bacteria; phylum Chloroflexota; class Anaerolineae; order B4-G1; family B4-G1; genus SKLM01. Next base: position 3,998 of record JAWLCP010000136.1, on the reverse strand, counting down.
AATTCGGCCGCTTCCAGAGCCTCGATGGCCTCCAGCTTGCTGCCGCCCCGAGTGATCAGATCATCGATCAGAAGCGCGGTCTCGCCGGCCTCGAAGGCCCCTTCGATGGCCCGCCGCGTACCGTGCTGCTTGACCTCTCGCCGTGGATAGATCATCGGGCGTTCCATCTGCAGCGCCATAGCCACGCCGATGGGCAGGCCGGCATAGGGAATCGCGGCGATGCGGTCGAAGGTGAGAGCGTGTGCCGCGGTGACCAGCGTCCTGCCGACCTGCCGCAGCAGTGCTGGGTGGCTGACCAGCAGCCTCAGATCGATGTAGATCGGAGACGTCAGGCCGGACTTCAGTGTAAACGTGCCGAACTTCACGCAGTCGTGGTCGTAGAGGGCGTTCGCCAACCGTCTGGTCTCGTCGTTCATATACCTAGCCCCCGTTCCGCGTTGATACGGTCGCGCAGCTCCAGTGCCCTCGCTCGCGCCGCCGCTCCGAAGTCGGCATCTGAGGACGCGTATATGATACCCCGCGAGGAGTTGATCACGGGCCCCACGCCGTCTGCCGCTGCGCCGTATTCCACCGCCCTGCTCAGATCGCCACCCTGAGCCCCGATGCCCGGAATGAGGAATGGAAGGTTGGGGGTCATCCCTCGCACGACGCCCAGCTCCTCCGGATATGTAGCCCCGACGACCAGGCCGCAGGTGCCGGGTAGTGTCTCCTCCCAGTGTGCTGCTAATCGAGCGACCTCGTGGTACAGCTTGCTTCCCCTCACCTCCAGATCCTGGAGATCCGGTGCTGACGGGTTCGAGGTCCGGACCAGGAGGAACACCCCTCGGTCCTCTCTATCTAAGAAGGGGCGCAGCGTATCCAGGCCCAGATAGGGGTTGGCCGTGACGGCGTCTGCCCCGAGTGCATCGAATGCAGCTCGGGCATAGGCCTGGGCCGTGTGTCCCACATCGTTGAACTTGCCGTCCAGTATGGTGGGGACGTAGTCCGGCACCGCGCTGATCACCTGCTGAAGCGCGTGTACGCCGGCGGCGCCTTCTGCCAGCCAGAAGCCGAGATTGGGTTTGTAGGCGCAGGCGATGTCGGACGTGTTCTCCACGATCGTACGGCCAAATGTCACAAGGGGGTCTTGGGACGACAGTACGACCTCCGGTAGGCGGCTCATCACGGGATCGAGTCCAATGCACAGCCATGAGCTGTTCATCGCCTGTGCTCCGAGCAACTTCTCTCTGAAAGCCATTGAATGCGGACCTCCTGCTCTGATTGGGACGCTTGATGAAGCTATTTTACAGCAGGGTGTGGATCTTGTCACCCCTCAGCCGGAAGGACACCAGGCCAGCCGGGTCGAGCGGCGCCTTCACGTCCTCACGCCAAACGACCGCGTCCTCTCGGGGCGCGGTCGAGTGCGCAGGTTGCTGTCTAGGACTCTTGATCAGGGCTTGGAGTAGAAGGCCATGCCCACTGTGCCGGGCCCGGCGTGAGTCCCGATGACCGGACTCACCGTCGTCTGGTAGACGATGGGTGCACCGAAGCGTCTCTTTACCTTCTCGACTACGACGACGCTCTCCTGGCGGTTGTCCACATCAATGACGGCGACCTCCGCCATCCGTCCACCGTCGACACGTTCCTCGGCGACGTTGAGCATCTCTGTGATCGCGCGACCTTTGGTGCGAACCTGGCCCATCGCCTCGACGCAGCCGTCGTCGAGATGAAGGAGCGGTTTGATGTTTAGCATCGTTCCCAGGAATCGCTTGGCGCCCCCGATGCGGCCCCCTTTATGCAGGTACTCCAGGGTGTCCACGACGAAGATGACGGTCAGTCGTTCTCGCACCGCCGTGGCCGCAGCGACCACGTCCGCCACGGATCCTCCCCTCGCTGCCTCTCTGGCCGCCGCCAGGGTGAGGAAGCCGAGTCCCATCGACGTCGAGAACGAGTCGATGACCGTGACGTTGAGGTCCGGTACCTCCGCCACAGCTGCCTCCGCCGAGGCGACGGTGCCGCTGATGTTGCTGGAGATGTAGGCGCCGACGATAGTGTCTGTTCCTTTCTCCTCCGCCACTCGCCGGTAGAAATCGATGAACTCGCCCACCGAGGGCTGAGAAGTGCTGGGAATGGTGTCGCGCTCCTGAAGGCGGCGATAGAACGTCTCAGGATCGATGTCAACGCCGTCGCGACATCGCTCATCATCCCAGATGAGCCACAATGGAATCACGGGGATGTTGAGACCGTCCAAGGCCTCGTTCGGTATGTAGGCCGTGCTGTCCGTTACGACGGCCACTTGCCGTTCGGTCATAACTGCCTCCTGGTCTTGGTCCGGGTATACTCGACTACTACTAGAACACCCGGCGACTGGAAGGGTTGCGTCTTCTCCGCGACGTCCGGGGACCCGACCCCTCTCCTCGGATATCGGGGCTATGGTCCGCTCGAGGGCCCATTGGGTAGGAGGAAGTTAATCGCGATGGCCACGATGCCTGCGACCACGGTGCGCAGGCCATAGCCTATCAGGCTGCGCCCGGATATGTGCCCCAGGAACATGCCCAAACCGAACAGGCTGACCAGGCCAGTGACCAGGGCGAGCGCATAAGCAACGAGGATGTTGCTGATCAGGGGGCCGACGAAAAATGGGAGGAGCACGACCAGCGACGAGACAAGGGGGGAAAGCCCGTCCACCAGTGAGACGATGACGACCGCCACCCGCGCTGCGCGGCTGAACTTCGTCCCGCTCAAGTCGATAAGCGACACTCTCTCCAGCTGTGCCAACTCACGACCCCGCTCGGCCGACTCGGCGAGATATGCCCCCCAGAGCCCCGAAATGCCTATAGAGATTGAAGCGGCAATGCCGATCCGGATGACCGTCGTGGCGTCGCGAACACCACCCAGGTAGTTGCCTGTCAGCACACCTACCATCGTCAGCACCCCGTCGAAGGAGTTGTTCGCCAGAGCGCGGCGCGCAATCTGCCAGAAGCCGGTGATCCGTTCGTACTCGCGTACTGCATCCAGCTGTCGAGCGACCTGCTCACGCGCGGAGTCCACAACGTCCATAGCTTTCACCGCTAGTCCTGCGGCGTGATCACGTCCTCAATGAGCACTTTTCCAGCTGCGACCTCGTCAATCGAGTGGACGGCGCCGCCATTCTGCTCAATCGACTCTATGATCTGTTGGTACGGCACGTTGTGCCCTTCAATCGTCAGCTTGGCGTTCTCGACCCGCCGGTCGATCTCGTAGATCGAGATGTTGACGCCGTCCACCCCCTCAAGATCGGCCAGCATCTGTACGAGCTCGACGATGCTCGGCTCCAATGGCTTCAGTACGTCGAGAACCAGGCGTCGCAGGTTTCCCATGATTGTTCCTCCGCTGGCATTAGTTTTCGTGTGAGAATCGGATGACCGGGATGCGGCGTCAGGCCGGGCCTTGCTCCGGGGTGAGCGGAGACGGTCTGACGGTGCGCCAGAGGCAGTCCCTCAACCTCGGCCCTGGCCATGTTGAGCTTCCTTGGGACGTGCCCACCGTCTTCGGGGACGACGACCTGGGTGCGCCACCTCAGATTCGGGACCGGATCGTCGAGGGTAGGGCAGGGAAGGACGACGGGTTCGCCAGTGCGGGTACCGGCCCACATCGTCGACGGTGGTCGACTCGGGACATCGTCGGCCAGGGTCCCGCGATGGCCATGGATCTCTGTGCCCGGCTTCAGCTGCGCATCGGATGTGGTCTGGTCTTGCCCCAGCAGCGAAGCTGAGGCGCCAGGCCTGGCAATCTCCGTCTCTTGGTCTGTACTCAACGTCTTCCTGCGCGCAAGGTGTATTCACAGAGCGTGATGCCCAGTCTGGAGGTAGGTTGCGGCCGATGGCGAAATCCCCACACTACGGATGGCATCATTCTTGAGCTGATCTCCAGATAACTGGCTCGCCTATACGAATCCTTCACGCTCAGGTCTGGCCTGCACGCTAGCTGTGATTATAGCGGAGTTCAACCATAATGCAAGGTCACGCACTTCCCTCCCT
>JAWLCP010000135.1:0-6734 GCA_041687115.1 Anaerolineae bacterium | reverse complement strand
GGCCGGGGTTTTTTCATTCCTTCTCGTAAGGTTCCCCGTCGGCGGCCGGTGGGAGGGCCTCGCCGACCACCCCGGCCAGGACGATGATGGTGACCAGGTAGGGCGTCATGAGCAGGAACTGGGACGGGATGGGGACCCGCAGGATGGCGAGCCGGGTCTGGAGGGCGTCGGCGAAGCCGAAGATGGTCGCCGCTCCAAAGGCCCCGAAGGGGGTCCAATTCCCGAAGATCATGGCCGCCAGCCCGATGAAGCCCTTGCCCGCGGTCATCAACTCGTCGAAGCGCCCCACCGAGCCGAGGATCAGGAAGGCGCCGCTCAGCCCGGCCACCATGCCCCCGGCGGTGACGTTGATGTAGCGGTTGCGGAAGACGTCGATCCCCAGCGTGTCCGCCGCCCGAGGATGCTCTCCCACGGAGCGGGTGCGGAGGCCCCAGACGGTGTGCCAGAGCATCACGTGGATCCCGGCCATTATGAGGAACATAAGGTAGACGAGCACGTTCTGGGCGAAGAAGACGGGTCCGACGATGGGGATGCGGGAGAGGAGAGGGATGGGAACAGGCGGGAGGATGCCCGGGTTGTTCAGGAAGGTGAAGTCGGACAGGATGCGGGCGCTGAGGAAGCTGGTCACGCCGGTGGCGAGGATATTGATGGCGGTGCCGGAGATGATCTGGTCGACCTTGAAGCGGACGGACAGGACGGCGAGGAGGAGGCCCAGGAGCGCGCCGACGAGGATGGCGCTGAGGAGCCCCAGGCCCTGGGAGGCGGCGAAGGGCCATTCCAGGACGTTCTTGCCGATGCTCCCCATGATCGCTGCGGTGAAGGCTCCGGTGAGCATCATGCCCTCGATGGCGATGTTGATGACGGCGCTCCGCTCGCAGAGGACGCCGGAGAGGGCGGCCAAGGCGATGGGGGCGGCGCGGAGGAGGGAGCTGCGGAAGAGGCTGACCAGGTTAAGGGAGGTGCCCCGCGCTGCCCAGGTGAGGAAGGCGGCGATGAAGACCACCGTCACGCCGGTCAGGGCCCAGTTAGCGCGGCGGAAGCCACGAGCCAGCTGCCACCCGCCGACGAAGGCACAGATGGCGGCGAACACGTAGAGGGCCGTGCGCGTGGGGAGCTGGAGAGGCGCGAGGAATATGGTCGTCACGTCCCTGATGGGCGTCAGGCCGAAGGAGCTCGTCTGGTCAGGGGTAGCACCGCGGGCGAAGAGGAGGAAGATCAGTAGCCCGGTGGCCAGGAAGAGGATGCCGTAGGTGATGGTCCGGGTCTGCGAGATGCCTCGTCGAGCACCGATGTGTTGTAGAATTGCGGTCACAACAGCCTCCTGCGTCGTCGGGTGTGGAAACCCGACCTACACCTGTCCCCAGCCGCGGGTGAAGACGGCTTCTCGTTCCTCCTCCGGGGCGCGGAGCCGGTAGATGAGCCGGATGACCTCCGGTGCGGCGATGAAGATGATGATCAGCGCCTGGACGATGGAGATGATGTCGATGGGCACGACAGCCGGCGGGGCCTGCATGCGCTGTGCCCCGGCCTCCAGGAATCCGAAAAGGAGCGAAGCCAGCACGACGCCGATCGGGTGGCTCCTGCCCAGCAGGGCGAGGGCGATGGCGTCGAAGCCGTAGCCGGAGAAGAAGGCGTTGGGCATGAAGTGGATCACGCCCAGGATGTCGTGGACGGCGGCCATGCCGGCCAGCCCTCCGCTGAGGGCCATGGCGAGGATGAAGTTCTTGGTGACGCTCATGCCCGCCGTCCGGGCCGCGCGGGGGCTTGCGCCGACGGTGCGGATCTCGAAGCCGATGGTGGTCTTGAACAGCAGCCAGTAGACGAGGACGGCGGCGGCCAGGGCCAGGAAGATGCCGGCGTTGAGACCGATGGACGGGTTCTTGGGGAAGAACTGGGGCAGGTAGGCGCTCGGCTCGATCTCCGGGCTCACGGGGCGGAAGCCAGGTGCGGCCATGGGCCCGCCGACCTGGAGCATGTAGTCCGCCAGCCGGTAGGCGACGTAGTTGAGCATGATGGTGGTGATTACCTCGTGGGCTCCGGTCTCCGCCTTGAGGAAGCCGACGATGCCGGCCCAGATGGCGCCACCGAGGAAGCCGGCGGCGATGGCCAGGGGCAAGTGGATGATCCAGGGCAACCCCTTCACGGCGTAGCCGACGTAGACGGTAGCTAGCCCGCCGATGAAGTACTGTCCCTCGGCGCCGATGTTGAATAGGCCGCAGCGGAAACCGAGGGCCACCGCCAGGGCGGCGAATATGAAGGGGGTGGCGATGCGGAAGCTCTCGGTCAGCGGGCGGATGGCTCTGACCAGCTGGGTGGGCTCGCCGGTGCCGATGTAGATTCGCAGGCCCTCGACGATTTCGGCGGGGCTGCCGAAGGCGCCCACGAAGAGGGCCGAGTAGGCGCGGACGATCGATTGCCACGCTGCGCTGAGGCCGGCGCCGATCCCTTCTCCGAAGGCCTCCCAGACGACGGGGTCGAAGGCGCCGATGAAGACAGCGCCGATGATCAGCGCGGTGACGACGGCGAGGAGGGGCAGAAGGACGGCGCGCCAATTCCAAGCGGTCAGGCGCACGATCAGGCCCTCCCGCAGGTCCTCCCCCTCGGGGCCGACGTAGGTGTGAATCTCGCCGCTGCGCAGGCCCTCAGCGATGTCTCTGATTTTGCCCTTGACCTCAGATGAGACATCGGTGTCCGCCTGGTGGTAGGGTGCCAGCCCGACGCCGTCGTTGCTCAGGTTGAAGCGAAGGACGCCGCCGTGGAGTTTCCCCTCCACGGCGCGGGAGATGGCGTCGTACACGGCCCGGTCGACGCGTTTGACGGCGCTGGTGAGGATCCGCTCCGAACCGGGTACTGCTCCCTCCTGGAAGGTGGTGATCCACTGATCCTGGTCGACGCCGATGACCCAGGCGCCCTCCTGGGCGGCGGCGCGGATGGCGCCGGTGCCGCTCTCCCCGGCGGCGGCGAAGACGACGTCGGCGCCGCGGGCGACGAGGTCGCGGCCGGCGGCCTCGCCGGCCTCCACGTCGGTGAATGACTCAGTGGGGGCGTCCAGGATCTGGGCGCGCCGGTTGGTCTCGTCGAGGCCGTTCTCGAACCCGCGGTGGAACTTCCGCACCGGTGTCACGTCCGGGCCCGCGACGAAGCCCACGCTATGCCGCTCGGTGACGAGGCCGGCGAGGGCGCCGGCGAGGAACGCGGCCTGATCCTCGGCGAAGACGAGCCCGGTGACGTTCTGGCTCTGCTCCGGCGGCTCGTGGTCGACGACGACGAAGTGGACCTGGGGGTGGCGCGCGGCGATGCGCTCTACCTGAGGCCCGGTCCTGGAGCCGATGGTGACGACGAGGGTGTACCCTTCCTCGATGACGCGCTCCAGGTTATCCTTGTACGCATCGGGAGATTCGGTCTCGATGATCCGGGGGGCGAGATCGTGTTCCTCGGCCGCGCGCGCCAGGCCTTCGTACGCGTACTGATTGAAGGTGCCGTCGTCAATGCGGCCTACGTCGGTGACCAGTCCAACTCGTAGCTCGTCAGGCGACTGTTGCACCCGCACCCTCCTTCTTATCTTCCCTGACCCCGGCCATGAGGAGACCGATCTGCTCCCGCGTGGCCTCCTCGGCGGGTACGACGTCCACGATCTCTCCCTCGTACATGACGGCGATGCGGTCGGAGAGGCTCATCACCTCGTCCAGCTCCGGGGAGACGAGGAGAACCGCGGTCCCTTCGTCGCGCTTCTCGATGATGCGCCCGTGGATGTATTCGATGGAGCCGACGTCGAGGCCCCGGGTGGGCTGGGAGGCGATGAGGAGCTTGATGGGACGGGAGAACTCCCGGGCGACGATGACCTTCTGCTGGTTGCCCCCGGAGAGCTTCGCCACCGGGGTGAGCACGCTGGGGGTGCGCACGTCGAACGCCCGCACCCGTTTCTCGGCGGCGGCGAGGATGTGCTGCTGATTGAGAACGATGAAGCGGGCGAAGGGCTCCACGTAGTAGGTGTTGAGCACCAGGTTGTTGGCAACGGGGAAGCTGAGCACGAGGCCGTCCTTCTGACGGTCCTCTGGGACGTGGGCGACGCCCTGCTCCAGGATGTGGCGGGGCGAGGCGCCGGTGACGTCATGGTCCAGAATCTGGACACGGCCGGCCTCGACCGGTCGCAGCCCCGTCAGCGCCTCGACCAGCTCCGTCTGCCCGTTCCCCTGGACGCCGGCCACGCCCAGGATCTCCCCGGCGCGCACCTGGAAGGAGACGCCGCGCACGGCGGGGTTACCGCGGGCGTCCGTCACGCTGAGGCCATCCACGTCCAGTACGGTCTCGGTGGGTTGAGCGGGCTCCTTGTCCACCTGGAGGACGACCTCGCGGCCCACCATCATCGCCGCGAGCTCCGCCTGGTCCGTCTCCTCGGGGGTGGTGGTGCCCACCACGCGCCCGTTGCGCAGGACGGTGATCCGGTCGGCGATGGCCATGACCTCGTTCAGCTTGTGGGTGATGAAGACGACGCTCTTGCCGCGATCGACCAACGACTGGATAATCTCAAACAGATCGTCGACCTCCTGCGGGGTGAGGACGGCCGTTGGCTCGTCCAGGATGAGGATATCGGCCTCGCGGTAGAGGAGCTTGATGATCTCGACGCGCTGCTGGACGCCGACGGAGAGGTTCTTGATGGTGGCGTCGGGGTCCACCCGCAGGCCGTATTCCTCGGATATCTCGCGGACGCGTCTGGCGGCGGTGCCGCGGTCGAGGAAGATCCGGTTGCGGGTTGGCTCCACGCCGAGCATGACGTTCTCGGTCACGGTGAGCACGGGGACGAGCATGAAGTGCTGGTGGACCATGCCGATGCCGTGGTCGATGGCGTCGTTGGGGTCCTGGATGGTGACGTGCTCCCCGCGGATGAAGATCTCGCCCTCATCCTGAGTGTAGAGGCCGTAGAGGACGTTCATGAGCGTGGTCTTGCCGGCCCCGTTTTCGCCCAGAAGCGCGTGGATCTCGCCCTCGTGGAGGCTCAGGTCGATGTGGTCGTTGGCCAGGACGCCGGGGAAGGCCTTGGTGATATCGCGCAACTCAAGGACGGGGGGCGAATGTTGGGTTGACGGCACGGTTGCCTCCTTGGTGTGACGCCGTTGTCCACGGGAATCTCGCAGCCGAGTCACGGCAAGTATACGGGAAAACGAAGGGGTGTCAAGACAAGGGCGGACTGGCGCGGTGCTTGCCCTCTGCACCAATTTCGCTATAATAGAGTTGTCGAAGCCAACTGTGTTTCGCTTTCTTCGGAAGGAGGTGAACCTATAGGCGGAAGATTCGGTAAGTACCTCGCGTAGGACGAGAGTGCGCTCGTCTTGGAGTCTCAATTCTCTACATAAGGAGGAGAATCGAAATGCGTAAGCTTTCACTGACTATGCTCACCCTGCTGACAGTGGTAGCGCTGTTGGCAGGCTGCGGGCCGCAGGCGACTGAGGCCCCGACGGAACCGCCCGCTGAGGAGGCCACGGAAGAACCCCCAGAGGAAGAGGTGGCCTTTGCGGCCGGTATGGTGACGGACGTGGGCGGTATCGATGACAAGTCCTTCAACCAGACGTCCTGGGCCGGTATGGAGATGGCGGAGGAGGAGTTGGGCATCGAGGTCAACTACCTCGAGTCCCAGCAGCAGACCGACTACGCGCCGAACATCACCCAGTTCCTGGAACAGGACTACGGCCACATCACCACCGTCGGCTTCCTGCTGGCGGACGCCACCTACACGTTTGCCCAGGAGAACCCGGACACGAACTTCGCCATTGTGGACTTCGGCTGGGCCCCGGGCATGTGGGATGAGGAGGCGAATCCGCGGATCGATAACCTGCAGGGCCTGATCTTCTCCACGGACCAGGCGGCGTTCCTGGCCGGCTATGTGGCGGCGGGGATGAGCGAGACGGGGAAGGTGGGGACGTTCGGCGGGCTCGAGATCCCGACGGTGACCATCTTCATGTACGCCTATGAGGCCGGCGTGGAGTACTACAACGAGCAGCACGGCACGGACGTGGAGGTGCTGGGCACGGATCTCTTCGTGGGCAACTTCGAGTCGACGGAGGACGGGCGCCGGGTGGGTGAGGACCTGATCGCGGAGGGTGCTGACGTTATCATGCCGGTCGCCGGGCCTGTGGGTCTGGGCACCGCCGCTGCGGTCCAGGCGAACCCGGGGACGATGCTCGTTGGCGTGGACACCGACTGGTGCGTGAGCGCGCCCGAGTACTGCGACGTCACGCTGACCAGCGTGGAGAAGCGGATGGACGTGGCGGTCTTCAACTCCATCAAGCAGGCGTACGACGGCAACTTCCAGGGCGGCGCGAACTTCGTGGGGACGCTGGCGAACGACGGTGTGCAGATCTCCCCGTTCCACGAGTTCGAGGACGCCGTACCCGGCGATCTGAAGGCTGAGCTCGACGAGGTCAGCCAGGGGATCATGGACGGCATGATCGACACCGGCTTCGACCTGGGCGCCGAGCCTGAGGAAGAGGAAGAAGAGGTCGCCGGAGGGACGTTCATCTTCGGCCGCGGCGGCGACTCGGTCCAGCTTGATCCAGCCGTCGTGACCGACGGTGAGAGCTTCCGCGTTACGGGTCAGGTGCTGGAGCCCCTATTCCAGTACGAGGACAACGGCACATTGCCGATCCCAGCGCTGGCTACCGACTACTCGGTCAGCGATGACGGCCTAGTGTGGACCATCAACCTGCGCGAGGACGTCCAGTTCCACGACGGAACTG
>JAWLCP010000134.1:0-6769 GCA_041687115.1 Anaerolineae bacterium | reverse complement strand
TTCATCGAATCGGTGTAGGTCCCTGCGCTGAACACGATCTGGTCGTGCTCGGCCAACGCGGGATCCGCGACCACCGGCAGGTCGTACAGATTGCCGAAGGGGGGCATGGCCCCCAACCTGCAGTCGTCGAACCGTCCGGCGAACTCCGCCTCGCTGGCCAGCCGCACCTTGTCCACGCCCAGGAGCTCGGCCGCGCGGCGCAAATCCACCTGACCACTGGCCGGCACGACGATCATGATCAGCTCATCACCGGCCCAGACCATGACCACCTTGGCCAGTTGATGACCGGACACGTGGAGCGCGGCGGCCACTTCGTGCGCGGTGTACGCCTCGGAGTGGGTCGCGGTCTCGAAGGATACGTTGTGTTCCTGGAAGTATGCCTGCAGCCGTTCTTTGCAGTCCATGACACCCCTCCTCCTCAATGGGCTCGATGGGCCCAAGGCCCGCAGTGGGGCAACCCGGTACATGATGGCAGCGACGGGGACGACGATGGCATACCCAGTCCCGACCTGTTCGAAGATCGAGGCTCGGTCAATTCGATTATAGCGCCCGCGCGCGGGCGTGTCAATTGGGAGTCGCGCATCCGTGCTGCCAGCTCCGGGTACGGTGGCTGGGCGTGGGAAAGCGGGAGCGAGTGACCAGATCATCCCGTCCCGAGCAGGCTCGAGATGAGTTGATATAGACCAAGGACGGCCAGTGTCACGGCTGAGACTAGAACCAATGTACGTCTACCGCGCCGCCCCCAAGAGAGTAATGGTGCCTGCAAGAACAGCTATCATCGTTGCATAGAGGGCCAATGACAAAGCCGAAACAACGCCCACTTGTGCTGGCGACAGTAGCAGGCGAACCGATGGTATCAAGAATCTCCAGCACTTCCAACGGATCTGCGGGATCATCCTGGAGTGGCCATCCAACTCCTGAAGGCATTCCATCGCTTCACTCGACGGATAGAGCTTCCGCGTCGTCAGGCTTTCCACATGTCGGACACCCCTTCTGGCTGCATCCATCATCAGATCGTTCATCAATCTCCAGGCTCAGGTTTGACGCTCACTATCTTCGCTGCTAGAATGGACGGCCTACCGGAAAAGGAGGTGTCCAATGCATGGGGTCGCCGGGTCGCCCGGGGGCGTCGACGGCTCCTCTGAGTCCGTCCCGCGCCGAGAACCTGGACAGCCCATCTCCACCCCGAACGGTCGCCGAGCGCGCCATCTTGTTCTCGTCCTGGGCGACCAGCTGGACAGTGGATCCACGGCGTTCGATGGGTTCGACCGTCAGGTCGACGTGGTCTGGATGGCCGAGGTCGCCGAGGAGGCCGAGCACGTCTGGACGACGAAGCCCCACATCGCCATCTTCCTGAGCGGCATGCGCCATTTCCGGGACCAGCTGCGGTCCGACGGTTTCTCCGTCGACTACCGCGAGATGGACGCTGACCGCCTCGACCGCGATAACGATCGAGCTGCCCGTGGCAATCTCGCCGCTGAGCTGCGCCGCGCGGTGGAAGCATGGCAACCCGAGCGGGCCATCGTAGTGCAGCCGGGTGAATGGCGCCTCCAAGAGCAGCTGCAAGATGCTGCTGACGAGGCGGGCGTCCCCCTGGAGATTCGCCCGGATCGGCACTTCCTCTGCCCGAGAGAGGTCTTTGAGGACCATGCCGCTGGACGCAAGCGGTTGCTCATGGAGCACTTCTACCGCGAGATGCGGCGTCTTACGGGCGTCCTCATGGATGGAGAAGAGCCGGTTGGCGACGCATGGAACTACGACGACCAGAATCGAGCGTTCTTCGGTAAGGAGGGGCCCGGGGACGTGCCGGTCCCGGTCGGGTTCGGCCCGGACGCCGTCACGCGCGAGGTGCTCGATCTGGTGGCGGACCGGTTCCAGGATCACCCAGGGGGCTTGGAGCACTTCGACTGGCCGGTCACGCCGGGGCAAGCCCAGGAGGCGCTGACGGATTTTGTGGAGCATCGTCTTCCCACCTTCGGTACCTACGAGGACGCGATGTGGACGGGCGAGCCGTATCTCTACCACTCTCGACTCTCTGCAGCGCTGAACCTCAAACTGCTCGATCCCCGCACGGCCATCCGAGCTGCTGAGGAGGCCTACGTGCAGGGCAATGCGCCGCTCCATGCCGTAGAGGGGTTCATACGGCAGATCCTCGGTTGGCGAGAATACGTGCGCGGCATCTACTGGCGTCATATGCCGGCCTACGCTGAACGGAACGCCTTGCAGGCTGATGCGCCGCTGCCGGACTTCTATTGGACCGGCGAGACCGAGATGGCCTGCCTGCGCCACTGCATCCGGCAGACGCTGGACTACGGCTACGCCCACCACATCCAGCGGCTGATGGTGACCGGGCTGTTTGCGCTGCTACTGGGGGTTGAACCGCAGCAGGTCCACGAATGGTATCTGGCCGTCTATGTCGACGCCGTCGAGTGGGTGGAGCTGCCGAATACGCTGGGGATGTCCCAGTTCGCCGACGGAGGCTTGATGGGGACCAAGCCCTACTGCGCCAGCGGGAAGTACATCAAGCGCATGAGCAACTACTGCGACGGCTGCCGCTACGACCCGGGGTTGGCTTCGCCCGGTTCGCAACAGGCCGGCGGGGAGGCCTGCCCCTTCACCACGCTCTACTGGGATTTCTTGATGCGTCACGAGGCGCTTCTCGAGGAGAACCCGCGCATGGGACTGCAGCTCTACAACCTGGGGAGGATCGATGAGGATAGACAGCAGGCCATCCGCCGGCAGGCGGCCCGGGTGCGAGCAAGGATTGCGGGCAGCTAGGAGAGGTAGGCTATGATTCAGGAAGAGCGTGTCCAGACCTTGAACGATGAAGAGGTCTCCGGTGCCGGTACGTACGTCCTCTACTGGATGCAACATGCTCAGCGGGCCAGCGTGAACCACGCACTGGAGTTCGCCATCCGTGAGGCGAACCGGCGCGGTCTCCCTCTGCTGGCCGTCTTTGGAATCACCCAGCGTTTTCCAGAGGCGAATACGCGGTCCTATGCCTTCATGCTGGAGGGTCTGCGGGAGGCGCGGCAGGCCCTGCGCGAACGGGGCGTCCAGCTGGTGGTGCGATTGCAGCCCCCGGGGGAAGCTGTGGCCGATTTGGCGGCCGATGCGGCGCTGGTGGTGGTCGACCGCGGTTACCTGCGCGTGGAGCGGCGCTGGCGAAAACGCGTGGCGCGACGATTGTCCTGTCCCCTGGTGCAGGTCGAGACCGATGTCGTCGTGCCGGTTGAGACCGCCTCGCAGAAGGAAGAGTACGCCGCCTATACTATCCGGCCCAAGATCCACAAGCATCTCGATGCGTTCCTGGTTCCGCTGGAGGAGACCGCGTTACGCCGGGACTCGCTAGGGTTGACCTTCGATGGTCTCGGATTGGACGATATCGAGGCCCGACTGGGCCGTATGCGCATCAACCGCAGCGCCGAGAGGGTCGACACCTTCCTTGGCGGGAGCTCCCAAGCCTGCATGCTGCTGGACGATTTCATCGTGCACAAATTGGATAGCTACGCTGAGGAGCGCAACGATCCGGTTCAAGATTGTCTCTCGCACATGAGCCCCTATCTTCACTTCGGTCAGATATCTGCGTTGGAGGTCGCCCTCAAGGTAAGGGGTGCCAGGGGCGTCGGGCAGGAGAACAAGGATGCCTATCTGGAGGAGCTCGTGGTACGTCGCGAGCTGAGCATGAACCTCTGTGTCTTCAATCCCCACTATGACTCGCTGGCGTGTGTGCCCGATTGGGCCAGGGAGACGCTGGAGGAGCACGCCGGCGATCGGCGCGAACACGTGTACGATCTAGAGCAGTTCGAGTCCGCCCGCACCCACGACCCCTACTGGAACGCGGCGCAGCGGGAGATGGTGCTCACCGGCAAGATGCACGGCTATATGCGCATGTATTGGGGGAAGAAGATCCTGGAGTGGACGCCCAGTCCCGAAAGAGGCTTCGCCATCGCATTGGAGCTCAACAATCGGTACGAGCTCGACGGGCGCGATCCCAACGGCTTCACGGGCGTTGCCTGGTGCTTCGGCAAGCACGATCGTGCCTGGGCTGAGCGGCAGGTGTACGGCAAGGTGCGCTATATGAGCGCCGGCGGTCTGGAGCGAAAGTTCGACATCGATGCCTACGTACAGAAGGTGGAGCGACTGAGGAGCTCACAGAGCCAGAAGGGGGGAGTATGAACCATCCGGAGACGACTGAGCGGCCGCGTGGGGCGGCCCGTGATCACCGCATCGCGTCCGTGCTGCGGGAGCTGTTTGCCACTCAGCGGCTGGCGGTGCTGGCGACCCGGGAGCAGGGCGGACACCCTTACGCGAACCTGATGGCCTTTGCAGCCAGCGATGACCTGAAGACACTCCTGTTGGTGACAGGCCGTGCCACACGCAAGTATGCCAATCTGAAGGCGGAGTCGCGCGTGGCGCTTCTAATCGACAACCGATCACATCAGGCGTCGGACATCCACGATGCTGTGGCGGTGACCGTTCTCGGCGACGCTGAAGAGGTGTCCGGCGTGGAACGGGATCGTCTGCTCTCGGCATACGTGGACAGACACCCACACCTGGAGGAGTTCGCCTCCTCTCCCTCCTGTGGTCTGTTCCGAGTGGACGTCAGGAGCTACTACCTGGTCCGTCGGTTCCAGGAGGTCACGGAGTTGCACGTGCGACGATGACTTTGACACTGGTTCTCTCTCAGGTCGAAACTCGCCATCAGTCCAGTGTCGGCGGCAAGTGCTCCGCTCTCGCCCATATGGAGCGGGGGACGACGCAGTCACCGGATGGGATCCGGGTCCCCGAGACGGTCTGCATCACGGCTCAGGCCTGCCGGGACTACGTTGCCACCACCGGGCTTCGCGAGCGCATCATGCTGGAGCCCGGCCGGAAAGATTACGAGGACATGCGCTGGGAGGAGCTCTGGGACGCCTCGCTGCGCATTCGCAACCTGTTCCTCAGGACCCCCTGCCTGACGATCTCGCCGAGGTGCTTGCCGACGCTCTCGAAGCCCGTTTTCGCGGGGAGGCCGTGGCCGTTCGCTCGTCGGCGCCGGGAGAGGATTCGGATACGGTCTCGTTCGCCGGGTTGCACGAGTCGTTCATCAACGTGTCGGGGGTCGATCGTATCCTGGAGCACGTCCGGTTGGTCTGGGCCTCGCTGTGGTCGGACGCGGCCTTGCTCTACCGGCGAGACCTGGGGCTGGACGTGTCAAGCAGCACGATGGCCGTCGTGGTGCAGGAGCTGGTGACGGGAGATCGCTCCGGTGTGGCGTTCAGCCAGAATCCGAATGACGCCTCACAGGCTATGATTGAATCGGTGTACGGGCTCAATCAGGGGCTCGTGGATGGCACGGTGGAGCCCGATCAGTGGATCGTCGACCGGGCCACCGGGGACGTGGTGTCCCACCAGTCACCCCCGCGGGAACAGAGGCTCGTCACGGGGCCCGAGGGTGTCCAACTAGAGACGCTGCCGGAGGATCTGTCCCTCCAACCTCCATTGACCCCCGAGGACGTGATGGAGGTGTTCGAGTGCGCCCAGCAATTGGAGGCTATCTTCGGCAGGCCCCAAGATGTCGAGTGGACGTGGGGCAGCGAGGGCCTTGTCGTGCTCCAATCCCGCCCGATCACCACCCCGGCGGGCGGGGACCGCGACGACCAGCGCCGATGGTACTTGAGCCTGCGCCGGAGCTTCGAGAATCTCCAAGCGCTGCGTCAGCGGATTGAGGGGGAGCTGATTCCCGGCATGATCGAGGAGGCCAACGTGCTGGCGGGGCAGGCGGTGGACCACATGTCGGATGAGGAGCTGGCAGCCGAGATCGATCGTCGGCAGGGGATCTACGATGAGTGGGTTGGTGTCTACTGGGACGAGTTCATCCCTTTTGCGCACGGCATACGGCTGTTCGGTCAGGTCTACAACGACGCGGTTCATCCCGACGATCCCTATGCGTTCATGGACCTGTTGGCGGGCACCGAGACAGCAAGCCTGGCCAGGAATCGTGCGCTGGAGCAGATGGCGGCGACGATCCGCGAGGACCCCCAGCTGCCGGGCGCGCTGCGTGAAAGGCTCACGCACAGCGGAGACGCGGAGATCGACGAGGTTTTTCAGCAGCGGATGGACGGGTTCGTCAGCCGGTTTGGGGATCTCTCCTGTGCGATGGCCGGGGGCACGCGATGCGGTGAGGCTTCCGACGCGTTGATCAAAATCCTCGTGGAGATGGCAAGCCACCTGGATACTAACGAGCATGGGTCGACGCGGCCCTCGACATCGTCGCGCGAAGCAAGAGACCGCAGCCGGTCCGCGATGCGCGACGAGTACCTCGATCAATTCGAGGGGCAAGAGCGGGAGCGGGCCGCCGAGTTGCTTGATCTGGCCCGTACCAGCTACCAGCTGCGCGACGACGACAATATCTATCTGGGTCGAATCGAGGCTGAGCTGCTGGTCGCCGTCGAAGAAGGCCGGCAGCGACTGGAGAAGCGAGACGGCCCGGGGGCGGGCTGGAAGGACGTTGGGGCCCTGGGAGGCGCCGATGTGGCCAGCGCCCTCCGGCATCCCGACTTCGTGCCCGAGAGATCCTCAGAGGACGAGACGACGGATGACTTCGTGATCAGGGCGCGCCAACTGATCGGTCAACCGGCCGGGCCAGGCGTTGCCCACGGACCAGCCCGGGTCATCACGTCCCAGGCCGGTTTGACGTCGTTTGAGCACGCGGAGATACTGGTCTGTGATGCCGTTGACCCCAATATGACATTCGTGGTGCCCCTGGCAGCCGCCGTTGTAGAGC
>JAWLCP010000133.1:0-6785 GCA_041687115.1 Anaerolineae bacterium | reverse complement strand
GAAAAGCGTGATCGAGTCAACGGGATTGCCCCGAGCCTGGGAGACGAGGGAATGGGCCAGTTCGTGGGCGAGCACGGAGCCGAAGAAGAGGAGGGAGGCGAGCACCGCAAGCCCCCAGCGCAGGGTCGGGCCCCACTCGCTGCGAACCTCGCCCAGCATGCCGCCCAGGCTGTACGTGACGAGAGCGAAGATGATGAGCCAGGTCCATTCGATGCGGATGCCGATGCCGAAGAGTCTTCCGATGCGGAATCCTTGTCCTCTCTGCACGAGTGCCTCCTAACGCGCATTGCAAGCGCCTGTGGCCCACGCTGATGGCGGGGTCCTCCGGCCCGCCAGGGGCCGCTCAGCCCCCGCTCAACATGAGCCGCTCGAATCCTGGTATATAGGATACCACGGACCGAACGGTTTTGGGGGCGGGATGGATTGGAATCGGGGTTGTATTCGGTTGGAGAAGGTTGGAATTCCGTTGGGTCGCCCCGTCGTCTGACGAGCGGCCCCTATGGAGCCAGGGGGTAGAAACGCTCCACGTACTCCTTGACCATGTGCCGGGTGCCGAACTGGGGAGCGACGGTCTTGATGGCGCGCTTCATCACCTGGACGAAGGCGTGGGGGACGCCGTCGTCGGCCCGCCCGTAGTACCGGGGGACGATCTCCTGCTCCAGCAGGCGGTAGATGGCCTCGGCGTCGCGGGCGTTGCGATCCTCGTGCGCCTCGAGCTCTTCCTCGCCGAACGCCCAGCCGTTCTCCCCATCGTACCCCTCCAGCCACCAGCCGTCGAGGACGGAGAGGTTGGGGACCCCGTTGACGCTCGCCTTCATGCCGCTGGTCCCGCTCGCCTCCTGGGGAGGAACCGGGTTGTTGAGCCAGACGTCGACGCCGTGGACCATGTAGGCGGCCAGCTCCTTGTCGTAGTCCTCGACGAACGCGATCCGGCCGGCGAACTCCGGGTTCTGGGCGGCCTGGAAGACCTTCTGGATCAGCCGCTTGCCGTGGACGTCGTCGGGGTGGGCCTCGCCGGCGAAGACGATCTGAACCGGACGGACGGGGTCGGTGACGAGGCCTTCGAATCGGTTGATGTCGTGAAGGATCAGGTCGGGGCGCTTGTAGCCCGTGAAGCGCCGCGCGAAGCCGAGGGTCAGGACCTGCGGGTCGAGCAGGGCGCCGAAGGCGACGACGTTCAGGGCGGGCGAGCGCTCCTCGTGCCAGTTGGCGCGGGCGCGGGCGTCGATCTCGGCGAGCAGCGCGGCTTTGAGGTCCTGGTGGGCCCTCCACAGGGCGGCGTCGGGGATCTGATCGACGCCGTCCCAGATGTCGGGCCGGTCCTGATCCGCCAGCCAGGAGGGGCCCAGGTGTTCATCGAGGAGAGGCTGGACGTGTCCCGCGTCGATCCAGCTGCCCAGGTGAATGCCGTTCGTGATCGCCTGGATGGGCACGTCCTCTCCCTCCCGGTCGGGCCACAGGTGGCCCCACATCTCCCGCGCCACCTCCCCGTGGCGGCGGCTGACCCCGTTGCGGAAGCCCGCCGTGCGGAGGGCAAACACGGTGGTGTCAAACCCGGTCCCGGGATGGGCTGGGTCCGTGCCCAGGGCGAAGAACGTGTCCCGGTCCGCCCCGAGCTGGGACAGGTAGGAACCCAGGACCTTCTCCACCAGCTGGAAGGGGAACACGTCGGTCCCGGCGGGGACGGGGGTGTGGGTGGTGAAGATCGTGGTGGCGCGGACGTCATCGAGGGCGTCGCCGAACGTGGCGCCCTCCGCCACGCGGGAGCGGATGCGCTCCAGGACGGCCAGGAACGAATGGCCCTCGTTGAGATGGAGGGCAGCCGGCTCGACGCCCAGGGACTCGAGGACGCGCATCCCGCCCAGGCCGAGGACCGCCTGCTGGCGGAGCCGGTGCTCGGCATCGCTCACGTAGAGGCGGCTGGCGATGTTTCGATCCCACGGTCGGTTGATCTCCAGGTCGGGATCGAGGAGGTACAGGCTCACACGACCCACCTTCACCTCCCACACACCGACGTGGACCGGGGGCTCGAGGGCGGGCACCGGCACCCTCAGGGGCTCGCCGTCGTCATCGAGGACGGGGCTGATGGGGTTGTAGGTGCGGTCGACGGCCTCCTCCAGCTCCTCCTGCCAGCCGTCCTGGCGAATGTGCTGGTGGACGTACCCCTGTCGGTAGATCATGCCGACGGCCACCATGGGGACCGCGAGGTCGCCGCACTCTTTCAGGGTGTCGCCGGCCAGGACGCCAAGCCCTCCGGCGTAGACGGGAAGGGACGAATGGAGGCCATACTCGGCGGAGAAGTAGGCCACCGGTGACCGAACGCTGCCGTACTGCTCCGGGAACCAGCCGCCCTCGGCGCTCTCGGCGCGCTCGAACTCGTCCATCACGGCGTCGTAGTGGGCCAGGAAGTCCTCGCGCCCCGCCGCTTCCTCAAGCAGGTCCCCAGGGAGGGCATCCAGCATGCGGATGGGGTTGTGGTCGCTGTCGCGCCAGACGTGAGGATCGAGTATCTGGAACAGCTGCCAGGCGCGGCGGTGGCCGCTCCACCACAGGTTGTAGGCCAACCTCCGGAGGCCCTCGATGCGTTCGGGTAGATCGGGCAGCGGGTCGGTGGTGTGCATTCGGTCCTCTCCTTTCACGCGGAAGTCCCGCGGACGATCAGCACGGGACAGGGTGTGCGCTCGGCGACGGCGTCGACCACGGTCCCGAAGAGCAGCCTCTGAACGGTCCCCTCATCGGAGGCGCCGACGATCAGAAGGTCGTAATCGCCCCGCCCGGTCTCCTGGATGATGGCATCGACGACGGAGGGACTCTGGACCACACGCGCGTGAATAGGGACATCGCCAGCGACGACGGTATCGGCCAGCGCGTGCAACGCGTGCTCAGCGGCCTCCGGGTCGGCTTCCTCGGTCACAGGCAGGACGCGGAAGAGGGTTACCTCTCCGTCGGCCGCCCGGGCGATCTTGGTGGCCAGGCGGAGACCAAACCACGCGTGTGGTCCGCCCCCCCTCGTGGAGACGAGGACCCGCCGGACGCTGCTCCGCTCCCCACGCTGGATGAAATGGAGGGGGGCCTCGACCTGAGCCTGATCGACGGACGTAGCGAACTGGACGGCTCCCGCGATGAGCCACACGATGTAACCCACGGGGATGGCCAGGATGAGCAAGGCGACGGCGACGCGACCGAGCAAGATCCAGCCGCCCAGGCGTTCGTAGAGGGCGGGCAGCCCCAGGTCAAGGCCGACGGACGATCCCAGGAAGCCGACGAACAGCCCGGCGAGAAAGATCAGGACGAACAATAGCCACATCACGCGTCTGGACATAGGCCCTCCTCAGGTGAGACGCTCTCCCTGCGGACCAAGGGCCGAGGGGAGAGAGGCGGATGATCTGCTCCGGGGATGACGAGCCGGCGCCCCGGGTGCCACCATCGGCCGCCCTCCTCTCGGCCGCCCTCCTCGCGGATCGACGTCTCCAGGAGCTCCAGGGCCCGGAGGAGCTGGGCGTCGTCGCTCTCTCGCAGCTCCCTCTCCGTGACGTCCTGGAGTCCGAGTCCCACCAGAGGCTGGGCCTCGGGGGCGAGGGCCACCTCCACGTCGGGGGCCAGGCCCTTCTGCCAGATGACGCGGCCGTCCGGGGTGAGCCATTCCTCGACGGCGAGCAAGAGAAGGGAGCCGTCGGAGAGGCTAAACCCGTTGAGGACGGTGCCCGCCCCGAACGTGGTGGTGCCCACGACGGTGGCGCGCCCGTGGTCCTGGAGGGCGCCGATCACGATCTCGGCGGCGCTGGCTGTGCCGGCGTCGCCAAGGGCCACCAGGGGGAGGTCGACGGCCTCGACCCGCGCCTTGACGGGCTCCTCGGTGATCCCCCCGTCGGCGTCCCGGCGCAGCAGGACGTTGCCGCTTTCGACCAGCAGGCTGGTCACGCCCACGGCCTCATCCAGAAGTCCACCGGGGTTGCTGCGCAGGTCTAGGAGCACGCCGTCCAGCCCCTCTGCCCGAATCTCGTCCAGGGCAGGCCCCAGCTCGTCGGAGGCGCCCTCGCTGAAGGCGGAGATACGGACGTAGGCCACGGAGGTGCCCGGCAGGCGCTGCCAGGTGACCAGGTCGAGCTTGATCTCGGCCCGCTCGAGTGTCACCCGACGCGACTCACGCGTGTCCGGATCGAGGATTGTGAGGGTGACCTCGGTCCCGGCGGGGCCCAGGACGCGGTCGACGGCCCCGTCGAGGGGCATGTCGGTAACGTCCTCCCCGTCCACCTCCAGGATGACGTCGCCGGGTTTGAGCCCGGCGCGCTGGGCCGGGCTGTCGTCGATAGGGGCCACGATGACGACGCGGCCCTCCCTCATCTCCACGTAGGCGCCGATGCCCTCGAAGCGGCCCCTGATCTGATCCTCGTGGCGCTCGGCCATCTCGGGCGTGAGGAACCGGGTGTGCCCCACGTCCCCCAGGCCGTCCACCAAGCCGGCGATCGCGCTGTAGGCCATGGGGCGCGGCTGCACGGCGTCCTGGTCGACGTACCGGCGCTGGATGGTGGTCCACACCTCGGCCATGAGCTCGAACTCGGCCCTCGTCCCCGGCGGCACGTCGACGCACCCTTCGGGGCCGGGGAGCACCTCTCGGCCCAGGATCACGCCGGCGGCTAGCCCGAGCGTCAGGGTCACCACCACGAGCCCGGCGACGCCCAGGATAAAGGCCTGACGTTCTTTCGCTTTCACCCTCTCCTCCAATCCCTTCGCGCTCCAAGATCGCCCCTCCAGGGAGCCCGGCCCGCGACGGCCGACGGCAGACCCCGAAGAGCAAACGCTATTCCTTCACTCCCTCCTCGGCCATAGCTTCATCGAGGCGACCCCGCGGCTCGGTCAAGGAGCGCGCATGGCGGGTGTAGTTCTTCCATGGATCCTGCTTCTGCCCCAGACGGCGAAAGATGTTCCGCGCGGTATAGGTCTGCGAGTCCAGGTCGGGATCGGACAGCTCATCCCAATCCACCGGCGTGGCCACGGGGGCGCCTGGCTTGGCACGGATAGCGTAGGGAGCCACGGAGTTTTGCCCGTAGGCGTTGCGCAGGGTGTCGAGGAAGAGGCGGCCCTCGCGAGCGTCCTTCCGGAACTCAACCGTGAGATCCTCGGGATGCCTCTGGGCCAGCAGCTTGCCCACGTCCTTGGCGAAGGCGCGGGTGGTGTCGAAGTCCGCGCTGCGGTCGAGAGGTACGACCACGTGTGCGCCCCGGGAGCCAGTCGTCATGACAAAGGGCACCAGGCCGAGGTCCCCCAGCAGCTCGTGGAGAGACTCAGCAGCGAGGCGGACGGGTGCGAAGTCGGTATCCGGGGGATCCAGGTCGAAGACCAGCTTGTCGGGATCGTCGAGCCTGTCCGCCCGGCTGAGCCACACGTGCGGCGTGACGAGACCCTGGTCGACCAGGTAGACAAGCGTCGCGTCGCTATCGCAGACGACCTGGGGCTTCTCCTGATCGTCTTCTTTCACCATCACCGAGACGCGGGGGATCCAGTCGGGGAAGTAGTCAGGCGCCTCGCGCTGATAGAAACCGTCGTTGTGGATGCCGTCGGGGAAGCGCTGCATGGTGAGGGGCCGTCCCTCGAGGTGAGGCAGAATGGTGTCGGCGAGCCGACGGTAGATGTGGATAAGGTCACCCTGGGTGATCCCCTCGTCAGGGAAGATCACGTCGTCCAGGTTGGCGACCGGAAAGGTGCGTGATCCGACCTGCATCATCTCCTTACTCACGGGGCCCTCCTCTGGCACTTGGGGCAGTAGTAGGCGGTGCGGCTGGACACCTTGACCCGCTCCAGCCGGGCCCCGCAGGCGGGACAAGTCCCCTCTGCGTGGCGGTGCGGGGCGAGGAAGGTGTCCGGGAGGCGGTCCGGGCGGGCCTGGCACCGGATGGCCGTGCGGAGCACCTCCTTCATCCTGTGGAAGAGACGCTCGACCGTCTGATCGTCCAGCGCGCTGACCCTCGTGCGGGGATGGACCCCGGCCTGGAACAGGATCTCGTCCGCGTAGACGTTGCCGATCCCGGCGATGGTGTGCTGGTCCATCAGCAGGGCCTTGGCCATGACGCGCCGGCCCTCGACCAGGTTCCGGAACGCCGCGAGATCGAGATCGGCGTCGAGGGCGTCGGGGCCCAGCTCCCGCCGGTCGATGAAGCCGGCGACGTCGTCGATGAGGCGAACCTGGCCCAGCTTCCGCTGAGAGACGTAGGCCAGCTGGTACCCGTTCGCGAAGCGGAACAGGACGCGATCGTACTCGGGCTCATCGTCCATGTCCTTGAAGGTCTTGAGGCCCCCGGTCATCCCGAAGTGGAGGACGAGGGTGCGCTCGCTGTGGTCATCCAGGGCCACGAAGAGCCACTTGCCGTGTCGGCGGGTGGAGGCGAACGAGCACCCCACCAGCTCCTCTCTCAACTCGCGCACGGCGCTCTGGTCCCCGCCTCCATCGCTGCGGACGACGCCAGGGGCGTGGACCTCTACCGCCTGGATCTCCTGGTGGAGCGACGTAGACTGAAGATACCACCGCATGGTCTCCACGTCTGGCAGCTCGGGCACAGGATCCCTCTCCCTTCTCGGTGGCGTCTGGACGGCGGCTCAGGCCCTGGTCGGCGAGGCCGGCTCCGGCGGCACCTCTCCCCATAGCTCGGCATACTCCTTGGGCAGCGCCTCCGCCACGGGGTCCCAGGCACCCTCCGGCAGCGACTGGCGCAGCACGCTGACCACCACTCTGGCGCGCTCCACGGCCCGACCTCGGGTGACGCCGGCCCGGGCTCCGACCCGGTCGT
>JAWLCP010000132.1:0-6853 GCA_041687115.1 Anaerolineae bacterium | reverse complement strand
GCTTCGTCGGTGTTTGAAGGACATCCATCGCCGTCTCTTGCCGCTCATACCTCAACTCACTGCTGCCTCAGCATGACGAGGTTCTTTCAGGGGACCCAACCGCTCGGCCCGGGGGAGGACGGGGGAGGCGCGCAGCGAGAGGGGGGCGCCGACGGGGCACCCCGGGCGCCGGCTGGGACGTCCCAGCCGGCTTGGACGTCCAAGCCGAGCGGCTAAAGCCGGCGGGTGGGTGAAGCGGCCATAGCTCGTCTCCTGGGTGCGACGGGCTGAGCCGTCGAGATCTGACCGGCGGGAGGGGGTGGGGGGGCGCCGGTGCGATGGTATAGAGCTCGGGCGTGAGTGCGGATGGCGACGACGCCCGACCGGTTGTGTGACACGACGTCATCATATCACGGGCAGCGGTGGTTGTCAATAGGGGAGATTTGGGATACCGTTTGGGAAATATGGTCGGAGTTTGGGATATCTGGAGACGTAACGGCGGTGAAGGCGGGTGGGCGGAAGCGTCACGGCGCTGAAGCGCCTACTACCAACCGTCACGGCGCTGAAGGCGCCTGGGCGGAGGGGCCTGGGCGGGACCGTCACGGCGCTAAAGCGCCTACTACAAACCTTCACGGCGCTGAAGGCGCCTGGGCGGGACCGCCTATTACGAACCCGCCTGGTACGAACCGTCGCGGCGCTTGGGACGGGTGGGCTGAGGGTCCAACCAAGCTCCAACGTTCTGCAACCGATCCCAAAACCAACTCCAACCCGATCCGTATGCATCAGCGCGGCCGGCATGGTATACTCAGGGCAGGCGACCGACGCCTCCAGGCAGGTTGCCTGTGCACAGCCTGTGGGAGAAGGAGGGGTATGAGCACCACGAACAGAGACGAGCGGCGTCGCGATTTCCTGACCTCCCGCGCCTACGCGGCGGAGCAGGCGGAGAGGATCGAGTCCCCCCGTGGGCGGCTGCTGGTCGCCAGCTGCCGCTCCGGCTCCCCCCTCGCCAGCCGGGTGGTCGAGCGGTACGAGGAGCTGCTGTCGGAGGGGGACGATGACGGTGGCGTGTGTCGCCTGGACGAGATCGACTTCGAGTTCTCCGATGGCGAGACGTGCGTGCGCCTGGAGACGGACGTCAACGGTCACGACGTCTTCCTGTTCCAGGCGCTCTACGACCCGGTCTCGCCCCGGAGCGTCAACGACAACTACCTGGCGTTCCTGATCGCCGTGCGGGCCTTTCGAGAGTGGGGGGCGAACCACGTCACCGGGGTCCTGCCGTATCTGGCGTATGCCCGCCAGGACAAGCCGACCAAGTTCAAGCGGGAGCCGACCACGGCGGAGTTGATGGCGGATCTGAGCGTGGAGGCGGGGCTCGACCGGCTGGTGGTCTGGGATCCGCATACGGCCGGGATCCACGGGTTCTACGGGAGCGTGCCCATCGACGGACTGAGCCCGCTGGCGATGTTCGTGGACGCGTTCCGCCGCTTCGAGGGCCGGGACGACGTCATCGCGGTGGCCCCGGATGCCGGCGCGACGAAGCTCATCATGCATTTCTCCCGTGCCCTGGACCTGAGCTCCGCCATCGCCTCGAAGTATCGTCCGCGCCCGGAGAAGGCCGAGGTGGCGGAGATCATGGGCGACTTCGAGGGGAAGCGGGTGGCCATCGTGCTCGACGACATGATCAACACGGGGGGCACGATGGAGGCGACGGTGGAGAAGCTGGTGGCGGAGAAGGGGATCGAGGAGGTCTACATCGGGGTGTCGCACAACCTGTGCACGGATCGAGCCCTGGAGCGGGTCTCCTCGCTCCACACCACGTACCAGCTGCGACAGCTGCTGGTGACCGACAGCGTGCCTCAGACCGATCGGTTCTGCAGCCTCCGCTTCGTGACGATGCGGTCGGTGGCGGATCCGCTGGCGCGGGCGGTCAACCGGATCCACTACAACCGCTCCGTGGACGGCATGTTCGCCAGAGCGGTGCTGGCCAGGGAGGACTGAGCGATGCCTGTGTACAACTCCGACGTGGTCGACACCTTCAACGAGGTGGCGGACCTGCTGGAGATTGAGGGGGCGAACGAGTTCCGGGTGCGGGCGTACCGGAACGCCGCCCGCACCATCTCGACGCTGTCGAGAAACGTGGCCCACATGGTGGAGGCGGGGGAGGACCTCACGGAGCTGCCGGGCATTGGCGAGGATCTGGCGGGGAAGATCGAGGAGATCGTCCACACGGGCGACCTGAAGCAGCTGGCGGAACTCCGCCAGCGGACGCCGCCGGAGGTGGCCGAGATGCTGGACGTGGCGGGTCTGGGGCCGAAACGGGTGCAGACGATCCACGAGGAGCTGGGGGTGACCACGCTGGAGGAGCTGCGCCAGGCGGCCGCCCAGGGCAAGATCCGCGATCTGTACGGCCTGGGGCAGAAGACGGAGCAGAAGATCCTGGAGGATGTGGAGCGGCTGAGGGCCGAGGGGGAGAGGGAGCGCACCCGCCGCGACGTCGCGGAGGAGCGGGTGGAGCCGCTGCTTGAGTTCCTGCGCAGCCTCGACGCGGTCGAGCGGGTGGAGGCCGCGGGCAGCTACCGGCGGAAGAAGGGGACGGTGGGCGACCTGGACATCCTGGCCACGAGCGAGGCGGGGGAGGCGGTGATCTCCCGCTTCGTGGAGTACGAGGACGTGGAGGAGATCGTCTCCCAGGGCGAGACCCGCTCGACGGTGGTGTTCCGCTCCGGCCTTCACGTCGACCTGCGCGTGGTGGAGGAGCGGAGCTACGGGGCGGCCCTGCTCTACTTCACCGGCTCGAAGGCGCACAACATCGTGCTGCGGAACATGGCGCTCGACCGGGGCTGGAAGATCAACGAGTACGGGGTGTGGGATACCACGGGCGAGGCCGCGGAGGAGGAGCAGATCGCCGGGGAGAGCGAGGAGGAGATGTACGCGCTGCTCGACCTGCCGTGGATCGCTCCCGAGCTGCGGGAGGATCGCGGCGAGGTGGAGGCCGCGCGGAAGGGGAGGCTGCCCGACCTCATCACGCTGGACGACGTGCGGGGGGACCTGCAGTGCCACACGACGGCCAGCGACGGCCGGGCCTCGCTGGAGGAGATGGCGCGGGCGGCGCAGGCCCTGGGCCGCGAGTACCTGGCGATCACGGATCACTCCGCCTACATCGGGGTGACCCAGGGCCTGGATGCCGAGGAGCTGGAGCGGCGCATGGACGAGATCGACCAGCTGAACGAGAGGATGGAGGATATCGTGCTCCTGAAGAGCGTGGAGGTCGATATCATGGAGGACGGCTCGCTGGACCTTCCCGACCGCGTGCTGGAGAAGCTGGATCTGGTCACCGTGGCTGTCCACTCCCACTTCGACCTGCCCGCCGAGGAGCAGACGGAGCGGTTGATTGGGGCCATGGACAACCCCACCTGCAACATCCTGGCCCATCCCACCGGGCGTCAGATCGGCAAACGCCCCGGCTACGCCATCGACCTGGACCGTCTGATGGACGCGGCGCTGGAGCGGGGGTGCTTCATGGAGATCAACGCGCAGCCCGATCGGCTCGACCTGGACGACGTGGCCAGCCAGATGGCGAGGGAGCGAGGGCTGAAGCTGGCCATCTCCACGGATGCGCACAGCACGGAGGAGCTGGCCTTCATGCGCTTCGGCGTGTACCAGGGCCGGCGCGGCTGGCTGGAGCCGGAGGACGTGTTGAACACCAGGAGCTGGGACGATCTGAAGGACCTGATCGCCCGGTAGTGGCCCTCAACCCGGAGCGGCGGCTCCGCGAGGGATTACAAAGGAGGCCGTACCCATGTTCCCTATCGGTGACAGCGACGTCAAGGAGGCCGGGCCAAGCCTGGTGACCATCGCCTTGGTCGTGGTCAACGTATTCGTCTTCGTCGCCGAGATCACGGTGTTTCGATCCCGTCTCGACGAGCTGTTCCACCGCTACGGCGTGGTGCCGGCTCAGGTGCTGCAGGGGAAGCAGCTGGAGTCGTTCATCACGTCGCTGTTCCTCCACGGAGGCTGGTTTCACCTCATCAGCAACATGGTCTTCCTGTGGATCTTCGGGGACAACGTGGAGGCCGCCCTGGGCAAGCTACTGTATCCGATCTTCTACCTCTGCGGCGGGGTGGCGGCATCCCTGGTCCACGTCCTGGTCGCTGCCGGCAGCAGCGTGCCCAGCGTGGGGGCGAGTGGGGCGATCGGGGCAGTGCTGGGCGCCTACGTGGTCATGTTCCCCACCTCTCAGATCCGGGTGCTGCTTCTGATCGGCTTCTTCGCCGTGATCCGCCGGGTGACCGCGGTGGTCTTCCTGGGGGTGTGGTTCGTGACGCAATTCTTCAGCGGGGTCGCGGGCCTCGGCGCCGAGACCGCCCAGACGGGCGGCGTCGCTGTGTGGGCCCACGTGGGGGGGTTCGCGTTCGGGGTGGTGGTGGGGCTCCTCCTCCGGGGCCGCGCGAAGGACCTGACCCTGGAGCACGAGCCGGTGCGGGCCGACCGGAGGCGCCTATGAACCAGGACCGAGCTCCCGAGGAGATCCAGCCCCAGGTGTCACCGGACGGCATCTCGTCCCAGGAGGAGGCCAGGGAGGCGATCGAGAAACTCCGCCAGGCGATCCGCCACCACAACTACCGGTACTACGTGCTGGACGATCCGGTCATCTCCGACGCTGAATACGACGAACTGATGCGCGATCTCGAGGCGCTGGAGGAGCGGTTCCCGGAGCTGAGGACGCCCGACTCTCCCACGCAGCACGTCGCCGGCGAGGTGCGCGATGAGCTCGGTCTGGCCGAGCATCCGTTCCCGATGATGAGCCTCAAGGCGGTCTACGACGAGGACGAGGTGCGGAAGTTCGACCAGAACATTCGTAATGAGCTGGGGGTGGACTCGGTCGACTACGCCGCGGAGCCGAAGTACGACGGCCTGGCGGTCGAGCTGGTGTATGAGGATGGCCGGCTGGCTGTGGCCTCCACCCGCGGCGACGGCGAGACCGGGGAGGAGATCACGCCGAACGTGAAGACGATCAAAGAGGTCCCGCTGGCGCTCCTCAGCGAGGAGGGCCCCGGGGTCCCCGAGCGCCTCATCGTGCGCGGCGAGATCTACATGCGGAAGGACGAGTTTGAGTCCTTCAACAAACGGCGCGCCCAGCAGGGTCAGGATCGGTTTGCCAATCCGCGCAACGCCGCCGCGGGCTCGGTTCGTCAGCTCGATCCGAACGTGACCGCCCGCCGGCCGCTCCACATCTTCGTCTACGGCGTGCCGAACGCCGGTGAGCTCGGCTTCGAGACCCACTGGGACGTGCTCCAGGCGCTCCGGGAATGGGGTCTGCGGGTCAACGTGGACACGAGCAAGCGGTGCGACGACGTGGACCAGGCCGTGCGGTATCACCACGCCATGGCGGAGAGGCGGGACGAGCTGCGCTACGAGATCGACGGGGTGGTCTACAAGGTCAACCGGCTCGATTACCAGGATCGGCTGGGCGTGCGCACGCGCGATCCCCGCTGGGCGCTGGCGTACAAGTTCGAGCCCCGCCGGGCCACGACGCGGCTCACGGACGTGGAGTTTCAGGTGGGGCGAACGGGGAAGGTGACGCCGGTGGCCGTCCTGGCCCCGGTGCACATCGGAGGGGTGGAGGTGAGCCGGGCCTCGCTGCACAACCAGAGCGAGATCGACCGGAAGGACATCCGGGTGGGCGACAGGGTGCTGGTGGAGCGGGCGGGCGACGTGATCCCGCACATCCTGAGGTCGATCTCCGCGGCCGAGGGCCGCACGGACGAGGAGCGTGCCCGGGAGAGGATCCGCATCCCGGATCGCTGCCCGGTGTGCGGCGGCGAGGTGGTGATGAGCGAGGACAGGAGGCAGGCCACCTGCACGAACGTGAGCTGCCCGGCGCGCCTCCGCGAGAGCGTCACGCACTACGCCTCTCGCGAGGGCATGGACATCGAGGGGCTGGGGGAGAAGCGGGCCCAGCAGCTCATGGACGCGGGCCTGGTTGAGCGTCTGTCCGACCTGTATGGGCTGACCCAGGACGATCTGGTCTCCCTGGAGCGTTTCGCCGACAGGTCGGCGCAGAACCTGCTCGACGAGATCGAGGGCAGCAAGGAGCAGGCCCTCGATCGGTTCATCTACGCCATCGGCATCCCCCTGGTGGGGCAGCACGTGGCGCAGATCCTGGCGCGCAGGTACGAGACGCTCGACGAGCTGATGGAGGCCTCTCGGGAGGAGCTGGAGGCCGTCGATGGCATTGGGCCGGAGGTGGCCGGGAGTGTGACGACCTTCTTCGAGGACCCCCAGAACCGCGAGGTGATCGAGGAGATCCGCGAGGCCGGGTTGAGGCTGGACAACCCGCTGTACTCCCCCGAGGAGGAGGCCGGGCCGCTGGAGGGCCTGACGTTCGTGTTCACCGGCTCGCTGGAGGGCTGGACCCGGGATGAGGTGCAGCGGTTGGTGGAGCGGCTGGGGGGCCGCGCCACCTCCAGCGTGAGCGGGGAGACCGACTACGTGGTGGCCGGGCCCGGGGCGGGATCGAAGCTCGATGAAGCCCGCCGGCGGGGCGTCCCCGTGATGGATGAGGAGGCGTTCGTGAGGTTCGTGGAGGAGCGGCGATGAACCACCGCCCACGGAATTCCAACTTTCCACAACGGAATCCAAACGGAGAGCCAACCTGGCCCGTATGCAGAGGGCGCGGTTTTCTGCTACACTAAACGTGATACAATGAAACTGACGTGCCCGTTCAGACCCAGCTGACGTGGTGCCAGAAGCTAAATGTGCCGCGAGCCATCTTCACGCAGCTCATGACCGTGGTCGACCTCGGGATTTCCAACCCCGATGCCGACACGTGGGATCGGGTCACAGAGACCATCGACCTTCTCATCTGAGGGAC
>JAWLCP010000131.1:0-6978 GCA_041687115.1 Anaerolineae bacterium | reverse complement strand
TCCATATTGCTCATCGTATCTCGCTCAGTCTGCGAACTCCAGCAGGAGATCGCCGTGGGCGACCTGACGACCCTCAGAGATGTGGAGAGCGGCAATGGTGCCCACGCGCGAAGCGCGGATCACATTGTTCATCTTCATCGCCTCGATGACAAGGAGTGGGTCGCCGGCGGCAACTTCATCGCCAGGCTGTACGGCGATCGACTTGACCACTCCAGGAAGCGGGGCGGTGACTGCAGCGTCTGGGCCACTGGGGATACGCGCGCTGGTGGCCGGCGCAGCCTTTGGGATTGGCTCGGCAGTAGCTGCTTCTGCATCCGCTGAGGGAGCTTCCACGCCCACCGTGAAGATCTCTCCGTTCACCTCCACCTGCACTTCGCTCTGGCGCGGATCGCCCAGCACCCTGACGTCAAAGGTCTGGTCATCCAGCGTGATTCGGTATCGTTTCATCCGAGGCCTCGCCTCCGCCGATCCCGTGCCAGTCGTCGGTAGTGATGCACCGTCCACCACGCACTGACCGTCTTCTCGGTCGTCTTCTGTGCGGCGACTCCGCTCATTTCCTCCTCCACCCTCGCCAGCGCTGTCGCGATTACCGCTGCCTCCCGCTTCCTACTTATTGTCCCCCTGCTGTCTCCATCCTCTGTTGTTCTCACCCTTTGTTCCCCTGCCTGAGGGCGATCCTTGATGAGCACGGTCATCCCGTACATCAGCGCGTAGAGGAAAAGCATAGCCACGAAGAGCATCAGCATACCGAGGCCAGACACGACCAGTGAAGTTATGAGCCGACTTGCCATTCTTAGCCTGCCAATCTACTAGTCCAACAGCCTACAGCGGGACGTTGCCGTGCTTCTTTGGCAGCGGCATCGCCTGCTTATCCCTCAGGAAGTCGAGGGCAGCGATCAACCTCGCTCGCGTCTCGCTGGGCAGAATGACGTCATCGACGTGACCACTCGCCGCTGCTGCGTAGGGATTGCCGAACTGCTCGCCGAACTCGGCTGTCAGCTGCGCGGACAGCTCTTCAGGATCCTCGGCTCTCGCTAGTTGCTTCCGGTAGAGGATGTTGACCGCCCCCTGGGCCCCCATCACCGCGATCTCCGCCGTCGGCCAGGCGTAGACCAGGTCCGTGCGGATGTGTTTGCTGCTCATGACAATGTACGCCCCTCCGTAGGCTTTGCGGATAACAACACAGAGCTTCGGCACCGTTGCCTCCGAGTAGGCGTAGACGATCTTGGCCCCGTGGCGGATGATTCCACCGTGCTCTTCCTCCATCCCAGGCATGAATCCAGGACAGTCCACAAAGGTCACTAGCGGGACGTTGAAGGCATCGCAGAAGCGCACGAAACGGGCAATCTTGTCTGAGGCGTCGATGTCCAGCACGCCAGCCAGATGGTCCGGTTGATTCGCGACCAGGCCCACCACTTCGCCCCGGAGCCGGGCGAAGCCTACGATCGCATTCGGGGCGAAGCGGGCGTGCACCTCGAAGAAGCTGCCCCGGTCGAAGATGCTGGTGATTACTTCTCGCACATTGTAGGGCTGATTTCCATCCGGAGGCACCAATGTGTCCAGTACTGAATCGGATACGATTGGACCGTCCTGCGCCGACGCACGGGGCGGAGATTCGGCGTTGTTCGAGGGCAGATAGCTCAGCAGCTTCCGCGTCGTAGCGAGCGCCTCAGCCTCGTCCGTGGCGACGAAGTGAGCGACGCCGCTGATACTGGCGTGGGTGTTCGCACCTCCCAGCGTCCCAAGATCCACCTCCTCGCCCGTCACAGTCTTGATCACCTCTGGCCCCGTGATGAACATCTGACTTATGCCCTCAGTCATGATTATGAAGTCGGTCAGTCCAGGAGAATAGACTGAGCCACCAGCACACGGACCCAGCATCACGCTGATCTGTGGGATGAAACCGCTGGCCTGAGTGTTCCGCCAGAAGAGTTCGCTGTAGCCCGCCAGGCTCCACACCCCCTCCTGAATCCGCGCCCCCACCGAATCGTTCAGGGCGATGAAGGGTACGCCAGAACCTATAGCCAGATCGAGCACCTTGCAGACTTTCTGAGCCTGCGCCTCGGAAAAAGACCCTCCCATCACGGTGAAGTCCTGCGCGGCCACAGCGACCCTCCGGCCTTCTATCCGGCCGAAGCCCACCACGGCACTGTCACCCGGGAACCGCTTCTCGTCCAGATCGAAGGCCGTGTGCCGGTGCGTGACGAAGGGATCTACTTCCTCAAACGTCCCCGGGTCAACCAGACGGTCAATCCGCTCCCTGGCGGTTAGCTTTCCCTTGGCGCGCTGCTCTTCGATTGCCTCAGGTCCTCCACCTTGTCGGGCCGCCTCGCGGCGCTGGAGGAGTCGCTGGTTGAGATCATTGGCTGTCATGGAGTCTCCCTAATGGACACTAAATCGCTCCGGACTCCCTCATCTCCGCCACCTCCGAGGGACTATAGCCCAGCAGCTCGCTCAGCACTTCCTCCGTGTGTTGCCCCAGCATGGGCGGCGGTTGGCGTACGTCCGCCGGAGTCTGCGAGAGCTTGTAAGGGAAGCCAGGAAAACGCACTGGGCCGACCGCGGGATGTTCAGTTTCCAGCGCCAGCTCTCGCGCCTCCGCCTGGGGGTGATCGAAGACCTCCGCCACCGTGTTGATCGGCCCGCAGGGGAGCCCGGACTCGCGGAGCGCAGCCAGCCACTCATCGGCATCGCGCTCAGCGAAGACCTCACCGAGCGTCTTCAGCAGTGCTGGCCGATTGGAGACGCGCGCCTCGTTGGTGTTGAAGCGAGGGTCCTCCCTCAGCTCCCGCCGGTCGATGACCTCACACAGCGTGGCCCACTGCCGCTGGTTGGCCGCTGCCAGGGCGAACCAGCGATCGCGGGCATGGAAAGCCTCATACGGAGCGATGTTGGGATGCGCATTGCCCAAGCGGCGAGAGGACTCTCCTCCGACCAGGTAGTTGGAGGCCACGTTCGTGAGAAGCGCCACGCTGGCATCCAGCAGCGAGACATCTACCAGCTGACCCTCGCCCGTCTCATCGCGTGCACGAAGAGCTCCCAGGATCGCCGTCGCCGCGAACATCCCGGCAGTGATGTCCACAATTGGCACGCCCACCCGATAGGGCAGACCCTCCTCCGGTCCGGTGATGCCCATGAGCCCGCCCTCGGCCTGGATGATGAAGTCGTAGCCAGGGCGGTGGGCCCAGGGGCCAGTGCGGCCGTAGCCACTGATGGAGCAGTAGACTAGGCCCGGGTTCAGAACGCGGAGGTCCTCATACCCCAGCCCCATTCGATCCAGAGTACCCGTGCGGAAGTTCTCGACCAGCGCATCGGACACCTCGGCCAGCCGACGGACGATCTCCTGGCCGACCGAACTCTTGAGATTGACCGTCACGCTACGCTTGTTGCGGTTGGCGGAGATGAAGTAGGCAGACTCGCCCGCATAGGGACCGTAGGCCTCTCCGACGAAAGGCGGCCCCCAGCCCCGACTGTCGTCGCCGCGATTGGGCCGCTCTACCTTGATCACCTCCGCGCCTAGGTCACCCAGCATCATCGTGCAATAGGGCCCGGCCAGGGCCCGGGTCAGATCGAGGACACGCAGGTCTCCTAACGGTTGCATCAGGCCTCCTGGTAGGTGTGCACCGTGCCTACACCATAGATTAGTTGGATCGATTCTGGATCGAGTGACGGGGCGTCATTAACAAGCGCCGCAGGGGGGGCGCTCCGAGGGCACCACCATTGGCACCCATGCGCCCAGCGGATTCCCGTGGGTGAGCCAGCTCTTGAGTCCAACCTACGCTTTCTGCTGCTCTCGTTCCTGCAGCGCCAGGAAGATCTTCTCCGCCGAAAGCGGCAGGTTGTTGAACCGAATGCCGAGGGCGTTGTTGATGGCATTGGCGATAGCCGGCGCGGTCTGTACCATCACGTGTTCCCCCACCCCGCGCGCTCCCCACGGCCCGTCCTCCAGCGGCGTCTCCACATAGTCGCCGTGGATCTCCTTTGGCACATCTACAGCGCTGGCAATGCGATAGTCGACCATGCTCCGGTTAAGAGGGCGACCTCTCTCGTCGAAGCGCAGGGCCTCAAAAGCAGAGCTCATTCCGTGAACCGCGCCGCCCTCGATCTGAGTCATGATCAAGTCGGGGTTGATAGCCTTGCCCACGTCGTATGCGCTGGCGATCTTCAGGAAGTCGATCTGGCCGGTCTCGGTGTCTACCTCCAGATCAACGGCTTGCGCACCGACGGTATAGTGCACGACGGCACGAGGGCCCTGGCCCGTGTCAAAATCCAGGTTGGTCACGTAGGTGGGCATGAAACTACCTCGCCCCACAATCGGCCCTCCCCTCCACCCTTCCTCCTCCTCTTTGGGCAAGCCGTAGACCACCATCTCTTTCAGCGGCTGCTCTCGCTCGGACCTGTAGGAGATGACCACCCCGTCCTTAATGTCCAAATCCTCGGGATTCTCATCCCAGGTCTCCGCGACGACATCGAGGATCTGTCGGCGGGCGTCTTCGGCGGCTGCCTTGACCGCGTTGCCCATTGACCAGGTGATGCGGCTGGCGACCGTCTGCCATTCATAGGGGCTATACTTCGTGTCGATCGGCCCAACCACGCGCACCCACTCGAAGGGCAAACCGAGGGCCTGGGCGGCCATCTGCGCGGCGACAGTGAAGGCGCCCTGACCCAGTTCCTGGGCACCGATCTCCACGTTGAGCGTCCCATCCTCGTTGAAGCGCACCACGGCTGAACTGCCGGGGTTAGGGGGCATGGCCGGGGCCTTCCACATGATGGCGATCCCCTTTCCTCGTCTCTTGTGAGGGGCCGATGGCTCTTCCCTCTTGTCCCAGTCGATGGCGTCCGTCACCTTGTCGACGCAGGCCCCCACGTCGATCGCGGGCATCTCCATCCCCGTCAGTATGGTGTCGCCGGTCTTGACACAGTTGCGCCGCCTGAACTCAGCCGGGTCCATCCCGATCTTCTCGGCCAGTTGATCCATTATCTGCTCGATGCCCCAGTGAATCTCTGGCATGCCAAAGCCGCGCATGGGTCCACCGATGGGCAGGTTGGTGTAGACAGAGCAGGAGTCGCCCTTCACGTTCGGGATGTCGTATGGGCCGGTGCAGGAGTAGCCAGCCGCGCGGGCGATGTTAACGCCATAGTCATTATACGCTCCGCCGCCGAAGTAGTACTCGGTCTCCATCGCCAGCAGGTTGCCCTCGGCGTCGCAGCCGATCTTGGTCTGCGCCACCAGGCTCTGGCGCATGGTCGTGCCTACGAACTCCTCTTCGCGCGTCATGCGCAGCTTGACCGGGTGTCCCTTGACGGCCCGGGCAAGAACCACCGCACTCGCCTCCATCGTTACGCCCGCTTTGCCGCCGAACCCGCCGCCGACGTACGGCGACAAGACCCGCAGGTTGCCGTGCGGGATGTCAATGCTTTGAGCGATCAGGTCCCGCTGGGCGTGGGGCGATTGCGTGCTAGTCCATAACGTCACCTCACCCGAGGCCTCCCAAAGGGCCACCGATACGTGCGGCTCCAGCGGCACGTGCTGTATCTGAGGCAGACCAAAGGTCATTTCCACGATGGCATCGCACTCAGGCCAGGCGGACTCGACGTCCCCCTTGCGGAGTCTGAAGTGCTCCGAGATGTTGGTCCCGGGCTCGGGGAAGATAAAGGGGACCACCTCGTATTCACCCAGATTCGGGTGGATTAGAGGGGCATCTGGCTGGATGGCGTCCATCGGCTCAAATACCGCGGGCAATTCCTCGTATTCCACCTCGACCAGTCGAGTCGCTTCCTCTGCGATCGATTCGCTGGTAGCGACCACCCCGGCCACCGGCTCTCCAAAGTAGCGCACCCGCGCACGGGCCAGCACAGGACGATCGACGAGATACATGCCCACCAGCTCAGGCGCGTCCTCGCCCGTCACCACTGCCTTCACACCGGGTACCTCCAGCGCCTTACTTGTGTCTATTCGTTTGATTAGGGCGTGCGCATGGGGGCTCCGCGCCAGGCGGGCGTGGTACAGGTTGGGGCCGAACTGGATGTCGTCGGTGAAGGTGGCAGCCCCGGTGAGCTTATCGAACACATCCACCCGGCGAACACTCTTGCCGACGGGATCGGACGTGGATGTCGCTTCGCTAACGGCCATCTCAAGCATCTCCTTTCATCGGCACGCTCGGGGCGGCTTTCTCCGCTGCCGCCTGCACGGCCTCGACGAGGCGCAGGTAGCCCGTGCACCGGCATAGATTGCCAACGAGCGCCAGCTTCGTCTCCTCCTCAGTGGGGTGCGGGTTACGCTCCAACAGGGCATGAGCAGAGATCAACACGCCTGGCGTACAAAAACCGCATTGAACCGCATTATGCTCGGCAAATGCCTCCTGAAGCAAGGTCAATTGCCCATCTTTGGCCAGCCCCTCGACAGTGACGATCTCGGCGCCGTCAGCCTCCACCGCCAACACCATGCAGGAGTTGACCGGCTCGCCGTTCATCACGATGGTGCATGCGCCGCACTCGCCTGCGGAGCAGCCGTTCTTTGTGCCAGTGAGCGCCAGCCTCTCGCGTAGCATCTGGAGCAACGTCTCGTTTGATTGGACGTTTAGGCGCTCCTTGGCACCGTTTACCGTCACAGTAATCGGATGGGATCCCATCTTACTTGCCCTCCTCCATCTGCGCCCAAACCTCACGCAATGCCCGGAACGTGAGGCGGCGAACCATCGCCTCGCGGTACTCAGCACTGGCCCGCACATCGTCAATCGGCGCTGCGGCGTCCATGGCCTTCTCAGCTGCCAGCATGAAGCTCTCTTCTCCCGGCGGATTTGCTGCCAGTGCTTGCTCCGCCTGCCGCGCCCGCAGTG
Source organism: Anaerolineae bacterium (assembly GCA_041687115.1). GTDB lineage: Bacteria > Chloroflexota > Anaerolineae > B4-G1 > B4-G1 > SKLM01. Next base: position 139 of record JAWLCP010000131.1, on the reverse strand, counting down.
GTACCGGCCCCACCGATGCCAGCCCAATGCGGAAACTATGACCGGACGTGGTCCCATTCGGGAAGCCGAGGACCGCGACGCCAGCAATCGCCAGGTCACCGGCCTTGTTGCGGCCCAACTTCAGATACTTCCCTGCACT
>JAWLCP010000130.1:0-6982 GCA_041687115.1 Anaerolineae bacterium | reverse complement strand
GGCCCAGAGGGCGGCCTCCGTCCGGCTCGCTGTGCCCAGCTTGGCGTAGATATTGCTGACGTGGTTCTGGACCGTGCGCTTCGTCACCACCAGGCACTCAGCGATGGACGCGTTATCGAGGCCCTGGGCCAGCAGACGGAGCACCTCCGTCTCGCGGGGAGTCAGCGAGAAGGGAGAGGATTCGGTTGACTCCGAGGACACGTCACCAACGGCGCGGCTGACGACCTGAGAGGCCACCGCCGGGCTGAGCCACGTCTCTCCCCCGGCGGCAGCTCGCACCGCGCTGACCAGGATCTCTAGAGCCTCGTCCTTGAGGACGTAGCCGGAGGCACCCCGCTCCAGCAGGCCGAACACGGTCCGCGCGTCGTCATACGCCGTAAGGATCAGGATGGCGGTGTCCACCGCCCGATTGTGGAGGCGCTGACAGATTTCCACACCGCTCAGATCGGGGAGGCGGACATCAAGGAGCAGCACGTCGGGGCGGTGCCGATCCACCAGGCGCAGGGCCTGCGCGCCGCTCGCCCCCTCGGCAACCACCGAGATATCCGCAGCAGCGTCCAGCGCCTTCTGCATACCGGCACGAACAACCGGGTGGTCGTCCACCACGACGACCGTAATCATGCTGCCTTTCCTTGCACTAGCTCTGATCGGCGGCCGACGGCACAGGCTACTTACGGGATCGCCGGTGGGCTATTCTTTTTAGGGAACGAGGTCCCACTTGGGACCGTTCGACAACTACTGCGTATTCGAGACTGCTGAAATGAAGCGCATGGACGTTCGAAAGGACCAATCTGGTTGCGAGAGCGGCTCTCGCCTACAGGATGCCGACCTGACTGTGATCGGCCAACGTCAGCTTGTACGCCTTCGGCTTGATCGGCGAGCGGGTCAGATTGACCTTGCGACCGATGAGGCTGTCCTGGATGCGCGCCGGGATGTCCCGAATCACGCTCTCCTCGAGCACGATGGCCCGCTCGATCTCGCTATCCTCGATCTCCACGTCGTGATAGATGGACGTGAACGGACCCACGTAGGAGTTCACGATCCGGGTGCGCTCCCCGATGATGGAGGGGCCCCGGACCACGCTGTTGATGATCTCGGCCCCCTTCTCCAGCGTCACCCGGCTGTCCACCTCCGAATCCCGGTCGACGTACCCCTCGACCTGGGGCGTCAGTCCCTCCAACACCAGCCCGTTCGCCTTCAACAGCTCGTTCGGCTCCCCCGTGTCGATCCACCACCCCCGGTGGATGTAGGGATAGACCTTGAAGTCGTTCTCCACCAGCCACTGGATGGCATCCGTGATCTCCAGCTCCCCGCGCCACGACGGGGTGATGCTCTCCACCGCTTCGTGAACGTGGTGATCGAACATATAGATCCCCACCAGGGCCAGATCAGAGGGCGGATCGTCCGGCTTCTCCACCAGATGGACCACGCGCCCCTCACCGTTCAACTCGGCCACGCCGTACCGTTCCGGATGCTCTACGCGAGTGAGCACGATCTGGGAGCTCCAATCCGACTGCTGGAATTGTCGCACCAGCTCGCCGATCCCCCCCTGGATGACGTTGTCGCCTAGGAACATCACGAAGGGCTCATCCTCCAGGAAATCCTGACTCACCTTCACCGCGTGCGCCAGGCCCAGAGGCTTCTCCTGATGGATGTACGTCACATCGATGTCCCAGCGACCACCCCGCCCTACGGCAGTCTTGATTTCCTCGCCCGTGTCGCCTACGACGATCCCGATATCGTCAATGCCCGCGTCCCGAATCGCCTCGATCACGCGGAAGAGAATCGGCTTGTTCGCTACTGGGATGAGCTGTTTTGCACTCGTGAACGTCAACGGCCAGAGGCGAGTGCCCTTGCCGCCGCTGAGAATCAGACCCTTCACCGGTGGTTCTCCTTTCTCTCAATCAATAGCCGCTCAGGCTGGCGCCGCGGGGCGCCTCGTCCAGCACGGCGCCCAGGATGCGCACGTGGACGCGCTCCAGCAACTCCTTGGCCCGCTCGGCGTGGTCCCGCCGTGTGCGGCCAGCGGCGACCACCAATAGCACACCGTCGACCTTGGTGCCGAGCACGGCAGCATCAGTCACCGCGACGACGGGCGGTGCGTCGAAAAGGATGACGTCAGCACGCTCCTTGAGCACGCCGATGACCCGCTCCATCTTGCTGGAGCCGAGGACGTCGGCTGGATTCGGCGGCAGCGGTCCGCTCGGCATCAGCAGCAGGTTCTCCACCCCGACCTCCAAGAGCGGAGGTCGATCCACCGCCTCCTCCTCGAGGATCATCGTCATCAACCCCCGGTCGTTCGACACGCCGAAGATACTGTGGAGTCCAGGCCGGCGCAGGTCGGCGTCCACCAGGATCGTGCGCCGCTCCCCCTGCGCCATCGTCACCGCCAGGTTCGCCAGCACCTCGGACTTCCCCTCGCCCGGCGCCGCCGACGTCACCACCAGCGTCTCGATGGGTCGATCGAGCGCAGCGAAGAACGTTAGGTTCGTCCGCAGCGTGCGATACGCCTCAGCCGCTGCACTCCGAGGCTCAGTCAACGTGATCAGCTCAGATCGTTCAGCCATTCTACCTCCGTTTGCAGCCGTTCAATCGACGGATCATCACCGTGTCGAAGGAATGGCCCCCACCACCGTCAGGCCAAGCTGACGCTCGATGTCTTGCGGGGTGCGGACGATGCCCGCCTCCAGCCATTCAAGAAAGAAGACAACCACACCGGCGATGGCCAGCCCGAAGAAGACCCCCGCAGCCAGCATGATCGCCCGCCGCGGCGGCCAGGACTGGGAATAACGGGGCTGGTCACGGAGAATGGCCTCGACTCGATCCTCTTTTCGCAGCTTGGCATTCTCCTCATCCCGCCACTGTACGAGCAGGTTGGCCCACGTCCGCGCGATGTCATTCGCCTGATCGCCGTCGTAGTCCTCGACCTCGATCTTGATCACCATCCGATCGATCTCGGCAGCGAAGTTCGTGTTTCCACGCAAGCGCTCGGACGTCATCGGCAGCTTCAGCTCGTCAATCACGTCCTGAGCCCAGTCATAGGAGTCCGCCACCGTCATGTAGGGCCGCAGGAGAATATTGGCCGCCTGCGCCGCACCGAAGTCAGGCCGCGCCGGATTCACGATCACCTCAGCCGTCGACGTATATTGAGGGTGCTGTAGTTCGCTGAACACCACGGCGCTGCCGGCCGTCAAGACGACGGCGAGGACGATGAACCACCAGCGCTTCCGCAGAATTCGGACGTACTCACTAAACTCCATGCCTGCACCTCCTGTCAAGAACAGCCAATTCTACCATGTGAAAAGACAATGACCAAATTGCCAATTGCCAAATCCCAAATGACAAATCACAAAATGACAAATGGACAGAGCAATGCATCACCGCCGCGGTATGCGAGCCAGAACCGTCCAGCCCAACTCCTCCAGTTCCTCCCGCTCCCAGACCATGGGGTCGAGGTAGTACCAGAGAAACGCCAGGCCGACGCCGACGAACAGGGCGAGCGCCAGCTTTATCACCGGCCCCGTCAATTGGGCGCGCAGGCTGGGCGGCAATGGTGTGGGGACTGGATCGTCCAAGAGGTGAAGCGCCGGGTCCAGGTTCTCAAGTTGGGGGTAGTACGCCCCACTGTTCCCCATTAGCTCATCCGCGATGGCCTCGGCTATGGCGACGATCTGGTCAGGATCGAGCCAGGTGAGATAGACGACCAGGATCGACCGGGCGTTGTCGGTGACGATACCTCGCTGGACGGCGCTGGACGGGACATCGTGGCCCATGTCGGCGAGACGCGCCGCGACCGCCTGGGCGAAGACCCCGGTCTCGGCCACGTCGGCCATCGCGTTGGCGATGTACTCAGACGCCTGCCAGGGGTAGTAGCGGTCGTAGTCGAGGCTCAGGCCAGCGGGCTCCGTACCCGCGGAGAACCGCATCACTACCTGATAGGCGGTCGGCGGCGGCGCATAGCTTACGCCGACGCCTGCGGCCACCACGACCACCGGTGCGAGAACGACCCACCAACGCCGCAGCAGAATCTTCGCGTATGCTCTCAACTCCATTCCACATCCTCCTCGCTAACCAGCCAGCTGCCCCTTATCGGACAGTCGAGTCCGGCACCCCGGTCGCATCGGAACCTGGCACTGACGATCTTGGGGTCGACCTGGCATCACGACCCCAGCCGGACAAGGCACCATCCCCCTCACGTCTTTCCGTGATCCGCTCCCGGAGGAATCGGCGGAGCTTGTCGCGGAACACGTGCACGGCAAAGCGCTCTGCATTGGCGCGGCAGTCCTCAGGATCAACAGCGGCTGGATCGAAGGCCCGCACCGCCTCGGCCAGCGCCCCGGCCGTCTGCTCATCGAAGAAGGTCCCCGTCTCCTCCGGGATCACGGTATCGAGCGCCCCTCCCGCCCCGTACGCGATCACCGGCCGCCCTGCCGCCTGCGCCTGGACCGGCGCGATGCAGAAGTCCTCCTCTCCCGGCAGGACGTAAGCCCGACACCGAGCGAACAACTCAGGAAGCTCCTCATCGGATACGTAGCCGAGGAAAGTGACACTCGGGCCGGCCATAGCTTCCAACGCGTCGCGATCCCGCCCGTCCCCGGCGATCACCAGGGGGCGCTCCAGCTGAGCAAAGGCCCGAACGGCCAGATCGATCCGCTTGTACGGAACCAGGCGAGACACAATGAGGTAGTAGTCGTCCTGCTCGGGGGATGGATGGAAGCGCCGGGTATCGACCGGCGGATGGATGACGGATGACTTTCGCTGATAATGGCGACGGATGCGGGCCTGTATCTCGCGGGAGATGGCCACGAAATGATCCACTCGCTGAGCAGCCCGGTAGTCCCACCGACGCAGCACGCCGACTACGGGGCGCAGCGCCACCTTCAGCGCGGCCGGCAACGCCTCCCGGGCGGCATACGCCTCAAAATCCCACACGTAGCGGGTGGGGGCAAGGCAGTAGCAGACGTGGATCGCATCCCCCGTGTGCACGCCGTGACAGAAGCCCGACTTGTTGCTCACCACCAGGTCGTAGCACGAGAGATCCAGTCCGGAGAACGCTGCCGGATAGAGGGGTAGATAGGGCTGATGGTGCTGGTAGATGCCAGGCAGGCGATCCATCCACGTCGTGCGCACGTCCCAGTCACGGTAGGCGGGAGGCATCCCCTGGCGCCAGTACATCGACGTGTAGACCGGCGCGTCAGGGAACATGCCCACCAGGGTCTCCAAGACGTCCTCAGCGCCTCCGATCTGATTGAGCCAGTCGTGGACGAGTGCCATCCGGTCGACGAATGCTCCGTTCATTCGTTTATTCGTTGCCTACTCGTTGTCCAATCCCTCTCGCATCGGCCGCCAGCTTACCCGATGAATCCGCGATGGACCAAGCTCTGCCAGGGCCTCTCGATGCTCCGCCGTGCCATATCCCTTGTGGCGAGCGAGCCCATACCCTGGATAATCCTCGTTCAGCGCGATCATCAAACGGTCACGCTCCACCTTGGCCACGATGCTGGCCGCAGCCACGCTGAGGCAGAGACAATCGGCCTTCGCGAGCGAGCGCTGAGGAAGATCGAGGTCGGGCAGCTGCAGATAATCCACCAGCAGGGCATCCACTTGGCCCTTCAGCTCTTCGACCGCGCGGGCCATCGCCAGACGGGTGGCAGGGACGACTCCCCACACATCGATCTCTCCGGGCGAGCCCCAGCCCACGGCCACGGCGGTGGCCACCTCGTAGATGGTCGGCAGAAGCGCTTCCCGCCGCTCCGCCGTCAGCAGCTTCGAGTCGCACACACCGTCCAGCAGGTCCGGAAGACGGTCGTCACCCAACGGCAGAACCACCGCCCCGGCGCAGACCGGCCCGGCCCACGCGCCGCGCCCCGCCTCGTCCAGGCCCGCCACCCGGGCGAAGCCCACGGCCTGAAGCGCCCGTTCCTCAGAGAGATCGGGGGGTTTCAGAGGACTCATGCGTTACGAACGGACTTGCATGGAGCAACGAGCCTACGCGCGGTCAGCCTGCAGGGCGGCAAGGAGCCACCAGCTAGACCTCATCGTATAGGCCCCTGAACTCATTGATCCGGACGCGGGCAACCTCCTTCGCCATCTCCACCGACTCGCGGAGGTATCGAGCCATCTCGCCCGTCTGGTCCTTCGTATCGCTCTCATCCCGGTTACGCCACTCGACTTCCACTTCCTTCGTCGGGTAGCCCGCCTTCTCAAACAGATGAAGAAGCTCAACGTCATATGCGGAGACCTTCCAGCCCTTCGGCCTGTCTTTCTGCTTGAAGAACTGGAGTTGAGGAAAGACCTCCAGCGCGGCCTCCCGCCGAGATGACTTGAACCCACACTGCGTGTCACTGATGTCGCGCAGAAGAATAAGACGACGGAGGGTGCGGAACACGAAGCTGCCCAGGCGTCGAACCAGCGAGAAACCCTCTCGTTCGACACCTCGAGAGCCAATCACCACGTCATACCCTCTATCGTACCAGGGAAGGAGCGCCTCCAGCTCGCGCAAGGGTGTCGATTGGTCCATATCGGTGAAGAGAACGATGTCGCCTCTGGCTTCTTGTATGCCCGCCCAGACCGCAGCCGGCTTCCCTCCGTGGGGAATCTCAGAGAGGAAGTAGTTCGCCTTGTCCTCGACGAAGCTCTGAACCAGGCGCCTGCTCTGATCCGTGGACTCGTCATTGACGACGATCACTTCATATGGGTAGTCCTGAGCCGACAGGTACCGATGCACCTCGTCCAGGACGCCCCTCCTGAGGTTATTCTCCTCGTTGTAGCAGGGGATGACGACGGAGATGTAAGGCCTGACTCGTTCATCGGGCATGGGATCGCTCCTCCAGCGCGTATGATACCCACACTAGGACCTTTCGTCAATCCCCGTCAGGACCCCCTCCAGGTACGCTCGATCGACCACGCGCGTACCCTGCACAATCCGCCGCTTCGGCAGCATCCTCGGAACGCCGAGCACGAGGCCGGCCAGCTGGCCCCT
>JAWLCP010000129.1:0-7061 GCA_041687115.1 Anaerolineae bacterium | reverse complement strand
GGGATGAAGGTCGGGAAGCCCAGGCCCAGACCCTCTCCCAGAATCCCGCCCGCCCCGAAGGCCAGGAGCGACTGCACGATCTGGAAGGCCCAGTCGGCGGCCCCGGCCCATGGGCTCAACCACGCGTCGACCCGCAGCGCCAGGCGCGTCGAGGTGGCGTACCCGGCCGCCCCGGCCAGCCCGAAGAGAGCCAGACCCGCCCCGACGTAGCCCCACTGGCCCGTCGCCATGTAAAGCATCGACAGGAACGTGAAGAAGAAGAGCATGGCGGCACCCAGGTCCTGCTGCGCCGCCAGGAGCAGCACTGTCAGGCCGAACATCGCCACCAGCGGACCCACGTAGGCCAGCGGTGGCAGGCGGAGCGGCCCGATCCTCCAGCCCTCCGATACCAGCAGCCTCCGCCGCTCCGCCAGGTACGAGGCCAGATAGACCACCATCAGCAGCTTGAGCGGCTCCGAGGGTTGGAAGTAGGCACCGCCCAGACCCAGCCACAGCCGTGGGCCCGCCCCCGATGGGTTGACGCCCAGGATCAGTGTGGCCGCCAGCAATGCCAGCCCCGCCGCGAGCCACGTGTACCGGAAACGCCACAGCCAGCTCAGGTCCTTCCCCATCTCCGTGACCGCCAACATCGCGAGCGTGGCGATCATCAGCCATGCGGCCTGCCGTGGGAGGAAATTAGGAGCCACGCGTCCCACCAGAAGCAGTCCCCACCCGCTCAGCAGAGCCGCCACGGGGAGGAGCAGCGGGTCTCGTCTTGGCAGGCGACGCAGCGCCACATGGGCTGTGACGGACGAGAGGGCGAATGAGAAGAGCAAGAACGCGAGGCGGCCAAGCGTGAAGGGGGCGTACGCGAGGTGCAGCCCACCCCCCGCCACGAGCACGAAGCCGCCGGCCAGGAAAAGGAGAATCCGTTCCCGCCGATCCGTCCCCATCCGACCCCCGATTGCCTGGGTCCGCTGCAGGCGTCTCGACACCAGGTTCACGTCGCGATCCCCACGATGTGATGGCGACACCAGCCCTGTCGCATCGACGCGTCTATCCGGTCCGCCATCCGCCGCGTCCCCTACTCCAAGTACTTGCCCACGATCGGCGCGAGCCTCTCCTTCGTCGCCTCTGGGATCGTCTCCCGGTCGGTGATGATCGACGTCGCCAGGGCCTCGCCGCACACGCACGTCCGCCCCACCCGGGCAAGCTCGGGCACCAGCGCCCGAATCGCCTGCTGGGCCAGGGCCGTGTTATGCTGGAGCACGCGGATGACGGCCTCGACGGTCACCTCCTCCTCCGTCTCGTGCCAGACGTCGTAGTCAGTCACGTGGGCCATCACAGCGTAGCACATCTCCGCCTCGCGAGCCAGGAACGCCTCCGGACTGGTCGTCATGCCGATAATGTCCATGTCCCAGGACCGGAACGTGAAGCTCTCCCCCTTGGTGCTGAAGCGGGGCCCCTCGATGGTGATGAAGCGCCCGTGGCGATGGACCGTCCCACCAGCCGCCCCCACCGCATCCGCCACCAGAGCCGAGAGGCGCGGGCAGAAGGGCTCCGCCGTGCCAATGTGCGCCACTAACCCGTCGCCGAAGAACGTGTACTCCCGCCTCTTCGTGAAGTCGAAGAGCTGGTTGGGGATCACGACCTCGCCCGGATGAATCTGCTCCCGCAGTGACCCGCAGGCACTCACAGAGATGACCTGCTCGACGCCTAACTGCTTGAGGGCAAAGATGTTCGCCCGGTAGTTGACCTCCGTGGGCATCAGTCGGTGCCCACGCCCGTGGCGCGCCAGGAAGGCCACAGGCACGCCGTCGAGGGCCCCGACAATCACGTCGTCGGACGGCTCGCCGAACGGTGTGCTGATACTGCGGTGCTCTACGTCAGACAAGCCCTCCATTCGGTAGAGCCCACTGCCGCCGATGATGCCGATGCGGACCAGGGGTTCGGGGCTCTGAGCTGCGACTTGCGAATCAGGTGTCATAGGAGATCTCCTTTGGGTCGGATTGGACCCGTCGTCTGGACTCGTCACTGACATCCGTCAGGTCAAGAAACGGGAGACGGCAATGCATACGATGAGGACTCCCGGCCCCCAGGGGCCATCTGGACCAAGGAAGCTACCGCCGATAGAGACCGTGCTCGCGCACGTACCCCAGAACCGGGGGCGGCACCAGGTATCGAATAGGAAGCCCGTCCCGCACCCGCCGCCGCAGGTCGGTACCGGAAATCTCGAGATGGGGGGCGTCAAGCCAGGTCAGGCGCTCCCGGATACCGGGAAGCCGCTCCTCCAGCGACGCCACATCGGCCTCCCAGCCCGGTCGCCCCATCACCGCCAGATGCGCCTGCTCCACGATGCCCCCCGGGTTCCGCCAGCTGAGAAACTCGGCCAGGCTGTCCCCGCCGATGAGGAAGAAGAGCATAGCCGCCCGATGCAGATCACGCAGGATGCCCAACATGTCGACGGAATAGTGAGGACCCGGGCGGTCGAGGTCCACCCGCGACAGCACGAACGCGGCGTTCTCGGCAACGGTCGCCTCCACCATTGCCGTTCGATGAGGCGCTGGGGTGATGGGCCTCTCGGGCTTGTGGGGGGGCTCCCCGGCGGGCACGAAGAGGACGCGGTCAAGCTGAAGCTGCACGCGGGCGTTCTCCGCCAGGACCAGGTGCCCATAGTGCGGCGGGTCAAACGTGCCTCCTATGACCCCCAATCTCTCCGGCCGACAATCGGAGTGGCGAGCCTGGAGGTCTGCCGTTCTGGAACCCACATAGTGACCTGCGGCCCGCTCTCCTATTCCTCCCACACCAACTCCGTGTCTCCGATGTATACGGTATCCCCCGGCTCCACGCCTGCCTCGCGCAGCGCCTGCGTCACACCCATCCCGCGCAGCTGACGCTGGAAACGGCGCACCGACTCGTCCAGGTTCCAGACAGTCATCGCAGCCAAGCGCTCCACCGCCACACCGCTCACGCGCCAGCCGTCCGCGACGCGCTCGATGGTAAACCGCTCCTCGTCTTCCTCCAGGCGGAAGACCGGGACCTGCTCTGGTTTCCTCTCCTCCGGGACCCGTTCCAGCATCTCCGCGACCCGGTAGAGCAACTCGCGTGTGTTCTCCCCAGTGAGGGCAGAGATGGGCATCGCCGGGTACCCCTGGCTCTTGAGTGCCTTCTCGATCTCCGGCCAGCGTTCCTCCGCCCGGGGCATGTCGATCTTGTTGAAGGCCACCAGCTGCGGTTTCTTCACCAGACTCTCGCTGTAGGTCGCCAACTCCCGGTTGATGGCAGCGAAGTCATCCAGCGGGGCCTCCGAGAGCCCATCAATGAGGTGGATCAAGACACGCGTGCGCTCAATGTGGCGCAGAAACTCGTGGCCGAGCCCTTTCCCCTCTGCGACCCCTTCGATGAGGCCCGGGATGTCGGCCATCACAAACTCAGTCTCAGGATCGAGCACCACGACGCCCAGATTGGGCTGGAGCGTGGTGAATGGGTAGGCCGCGATCTTGGGACGCGCGGCCGTCGTCGTGGCCAACAGGGTCGACTTTCCGGCATTGGGCACGCCGACCACGCCCACGTCGGCGAGCACCTTCAGCTCCAGACGGAGCCAGCGTTCCTCGCCCGGCTCCCCGTGCTCGGCCACCCGCGGCGCCTGGTCGGTGGCGGTGGCGAAGCTGGCGTTGCCCCGCCCTCCCCGGCCACCTCGCGCCACGACCAGCTCCTCACCGGGCTCGGTCAGATCGCCCAGCAGCTCGCCGGTCTCTGCATCGTACACCACCGTCCCCGGGGGCACCGCAGCATGGACATGCTCGCCAGAGGCTCCCTGCTGATTGCTGCCCCGGCCATGCTGACCTCTGCCCGCCTTGAAGTGGGTGCGCTTACTGAAGTGGTACAGGGTGCTGCGGCTCGAGTCCACGAAGAGCACCACGTCACCGCCGCGGCCTCCATTGCCGCCGGCCGGCCCCCCGTGGGGAACGTACTTCTCTCGACGGAAGGCAACCGCACCGTCACCGCCATCCCCGGCCTTGACGTGGATCTTCGCCTCATCGTAGAACATAGCGCGACTAGGATACCCCAAACAGGCACTTAGTCAAGGAGGAGCCCCGGAAACGTGCGTACCTACGCGATCCCCTCATCCGCGCCCGGGCGCCCATTGACCGACATGAGAATGGCGCCAGCCACCACCGTGAAACCAATACCCCCGATGAGTCCTACGGGAGTCGGCCCCAGCAGCGTGTTGGGATCGCCCCGTACGAAGATGATCCCCAGCCCTGCCACGCCGTTCAGCGCCGCGTGCCCAATCACCGCGGGCCATACACTCTCGCTCCTAAGCGTCAACCAGCCGAGAAGAGTTCCAACGACGATAGTGAACCAAACCATGGCTAGAGGCCCGAGGAACGGCGCCCCCGGATAGTCGAATCCGTAGTTGTAGCCCATCAGGATCACGGGCCAATGCCAGATCCCCCAGATCGCGCCCGTCAGCAGCAGCGCCCGGCGCGGGCCCAGCCCCAGCAGCTTGGGCTGCAGATAGCCCCGCCAGCCGAACTCCTCCCCGAAGGTTGCCAGGCTGTTGAGAATGGGCGCGAGGAGCACCGCCTGCGCCACCTGGACAGCGGCCAGAGCCCACACGTTGAGCTCCTCAAGCCCGACTCCCTCGGGCATCTGAGCGGCAAGCATCTCCCGCAGTGCCCCCAGGCTGGCATCGTAGTGGTGCGGAAATGTAAGGAAGTAGGCTGCCATTCCCACGATGGTCAGGAGGCCAGGCAGCAGCCACGCCGCCACCCAATACGGCCAGGCGCGCCTGAGCTGGGGCCGCAGACTTACGCGCTCCCATCTCTCCCGCGTCAGCAGACGGGTCAACCCGTGCGCGATCGCTGGGGCCCACATGACGGGGCCGGCCAGCAGCACCAGTGCCAGAGAGACGCCCGCTTCCGGGAACAGCATCGGGCTCTGCCCGAGACCGCCGGTCAGATAGATGACCAGAGATGTGGCCCAGGCAATGCCAAATGCGAGACCGAGGTAGATCAAGACGCGCCGCACATCCACGCCATGGCTCATCGACCGCATCCTCCGATCGCTACGCCGGGCTGCTGGTATCATACCCGGTCGCTTGCTTCGCACGGCGCAAGCTGCCCGAGGTTCTTCCCTGAGTCCGAACCCCTTACACCTCGGCCGCGACACTATGAGTGGGCGCTAGCTCACCCGTGTGCCCGAGACCTGTCCACTCTCTCCAGGCCAGGGTCCACATGGTGGAGAAGTAGGCAGCTATGGCGCCACGGACCAGAAGCAGAAGCGGCCACAGGATGCAACACAGCACCATCACCAGCCCGGGCAGAAGGAGCGCCACCCCGAGTACGATGTTGATCGCGATCTGGAGCAGGAAGAGAACGATGGCCGGTCCGATGTTCTGTATCAACACATTCAGCCCGCGGCGGTATGCGGCGATGACGCCTAGATCCTCGAGCATGCAGGCCCGGTTGGCGAACGCCTGAAGCAGACTCAGCACCATGGCGATGGGCACGAAGACGCAGGCCAGCATCACCCAGACCACTCCCAGCCCGGCGGCGGGCACAACGGCAGACCGCTGTCCCACCAGGCCGTAGATGGCTGCGAAGATGCCTGCCGCGCCCAGACCGACGATGAGCAGGACTAGCGCGGGAATCGCCGGCAGCACGCCAATCCCGATCAGCCGCCATCCCTTCTCCCACCCTGCGCGCCAGGCGTCCCCGAAGGTCGACGTCGCGCCGGCGTCGATGGCACTGACCCCGGCGATGAGCCCGCCGCGAGAGATGGTCGAGACCACCCAGAGGGCGAGGCCGACGACAATGGCGAGGCCGGCGAAGACAAGCAGCACAGCCACGACGAGCGCCGTCGGGAGCCCGAGGTCCCAGTCGAACTCCGGCGTGCGGAAATCGAAACGCCGCTCCCCCGAGGACAGCTGCACGTTGCCGCCCCCGGATGAGCCTCCCCAGCTGCTGCTCCCCAGGGCGACGAGCACCCCAAGCAGGATGAGCCACTTGTGCTCCCAGATGATGGTCCAAGCCCGGCTCAGTATGTTCCCGTAGTCCATGATGGTTTCCTCCTCCCTCAGATTAGCCAGCCACGTTGCCCCGGCGGCATAGCATGCCGACGATTCAAGCTTGCACCACTATACCATACGCCCATCGCCGACGAAAGTTGCGTCGTACCGCGAGCACCCGAGCGAGACGCGTCAGGACAGGTGCGCGCAGCATTTTCGAGTTCTTGCAGTGGGTGGACTCTCTGGGCGGACTGCTCGCCGTGCCCAGGAGAGCTCGGCGCGGACGGCTGGCAACCGGCTCTCGGCATCAGCCCCCGGGGCTTCGCAGTGCACGGTGCTGAGGCTGGTCGCGCCCGGGAACGCATCCGCTGAGACCCCGGTGCCGGTCGGTTCGAGCACCGGGCCGCGCCGCCCGGTCTGGTGCATATCCCGTCGATCAGCGAGCCCAGCCACGCACCGCACGGTCTGGGTGACCGATGGGCGCCAACCAGACCGGCAGGCATCGCCTGCTAGGTGACAGGGGTCAGCCAGCCGTGACGGTCGGCGATCTCCCCGCTGGTTATGCCAAAGAACTCCTCCTGCAGCCGCCTGGTCACGGGCCCCCGCCCACCGGTGCCAACGGGGATGCCGTCGACGGAGCGGACGGGCGTGATCTCGACCGCCGTGCCGGTGAAGAAGATTTCGTCGGCCATATAGAGGATCTCCCGGGGGATCAGCTCTTCCCGTACCGAATGCCCCAGGTCGCGGCTCAGCTGGGCCACGCAGCGTCGGGTGATCCCCTCCAGGACGGAGGAGGCCAGCGGCGGCGTGACGAGATCCCCGTTATGCACGATGAACAGATTCATGCCGCTCCCCTCGCTGACGAACCCGTTGGCATCCAGAGCGACTCCCTCTGCGTATCCGTTCTCGACGGCCTCCATGGCAATCAGCTGGGAGTTGATGTACTGTCCGCCGATCTTCGCCGCAGCCGGGAACGTGCCTGGCGCCATGCGGCGCCACGAGCTGATTCCCACATCCACCCCCTGCTCTATGGCATCTGCGCCAAGATAGCGCCCCCACTCGATGGTGA
>JAWLCP010000128.1:0-7135 GCA_041687115.1 Anaerolineae bacterium | reverse complement strand
TATCTCCATCAGGATCTTCAGCGGCGCGTCAGCCTCCAGGGTCCCCAGCTTCGCCGCCCCGCCCGACCAACTCAGAGGCTTGAGATGCGGCGAGGTCAGGAAAGCACTCTCCACACGCACGCCGTCGGAGGTGTGAGCCTCCAGGGTGAGACCCGTGGCGAAGACGGCCCCCAGGCTACGAACCTTGTTCCGGAGCAGCGTGAGAACCTGGGTGGGAGACACGATGTAGGCCGAGGTTCCCCCACTTCGAGAGGCGATGGTGTCGAGGAGCACATCGTTCCAATCCTCGCCAATACCCATGGCGCTGATACCGATGTCCCTGGCACCGGCCCTCTCCGCCTGGGCAACACACTCTTCGTCGTCACCGTACGTGCGACCGTCGGTCAGGAGAATCAGATGACTGATCACACGCTCACCGTGATGCTTATCCAACTCGTCCAGGCCCGCACGGATCCCCTGGAGAATCTCGGTCCCTCCCGCTGCCCGAAGTGAGGTGATCCTGGCCTTCGCATGGGCGCTGGCGACGCCCACCTGGCTGGGGAGCACGACCTCAGCGCGGTCGTCGAAGGCGACTATTCCCAGCGCGTCCTCATCGCCAAGCCCGTCGGCAATCTGACGGGCGGCCTCCTTGACGTGTTCCAGCCGTGCGCCCTTCATCGAGGTGCTGCGATCGATGACCAGACAGAGGTTCAGCGGGAGCCGGGCCGCCTCTGAGGTCGCCGCCGGCTCTATCTCCACCAGGGCATAGAGCATCTGCTCCTGGTGAGAGGCAGGCAGCCGCTCCCGGCTCAAGATCACATTCCAGGACAAGGCCGCTTCCTCGTCCAACCCCAGCTCCTCGCGCCGCCGGTCATAGGCACGGCGGCTCCGGGCATCCCCCAGGACAGCGTACGCTTCCTGAACCTGATGAAACAAGGTGGTGGGGGTATTGACCTCGCGGCTGTCCGGGTGGTAGCGACGTGCCAGCCGGTGGTAGGCGCGCTGAATCTCCTCCTGCGTCGCAGAGGTCGAGACACCAAGCAGGGCGTAGTAGTCTCTATGAATATCCACGCAGATCTACTCCAATGGAGATCGCCACAGGATCGCCGTGACGTTGTCCCGCCCGCCGGCCTCGTTTGCGGCGGCGACGAGATCGTCGCACGCCTTCTGAAGAGAAGGAGCTTGTTCGATCAGGGCGACGATATCCACCCCGCTCACCATATCCCAAAGGCCATCGCTGCACAGCAGCAGGTGCTCACCGGGGGGAATCCTCCGCACGTAGGTGTCCACCTCCAGCGCGCTGCTCTGCCCCACGGCCCGATACAGTACGTTCCTCTGGGGATGGACGGCCGCCTCATCACGCGTCAACTGCCCCGTCTCAACCAGACGATCTACCAGCGAATGATCGTGCGTGATCTGCTCCAGCCCCGCCTGATCGAGCACGTAAGCGCGACTGTCCCCCACGTGAGCCACGTAGGCCTGCGAGCCCAGCACCAGGGCGCACGTCAGGGTGGTGCCTCCGCCCGGCACCTGTTGAGATACGGCATCGTTGGCCGCACGCACGGCTCCGACGAGCACCTCAGTGAGAGCCGGTTGATCCGCGTCACGCTGCCTATCCATGAGCGACGGGAGATAGCACTGTCGCGCGACGTGATGAGCGGTGACGCGCGCGGCCAGAGAGCTGGCCACCTCCCCAGAGCGATGTCCTCCCATTCCATCGGCCACAACGAACAGACCGAACAGGGGCTGCGAATCGTCGCCATCCTGGGCGGCTGCGATGACAAGAGCACTATCCTCATTGTGATCGCGCATCCTGCCCACGTCGGTGGCCCATCCTATCTCGAACCTGGAGAGGGCAGAGCGGGCCGCTGGTTCAGCCGGAGCTGGCTCACGAGGGGATCTCTCCTTCCCCGTCAACAGATCACGCAGGAATCCCATTTGACCTCTCAGACCCACCTGTCGTCACGCGGGAAGGGCATAGACGTAGCGATCGCACGACCCGATGTAGATCACGCCATCCGCAGCGGTAGGGGAGGACGTCACCGGACCATCGGTCTGAAACCGCCACCGGAGATCCCCCGTCTTCGCGTCCAGGCTGTACACACAGCCGTCCACCGAGCCGAAGTAGACAGCGTCGTCGTAGACGATGGGCGACGAGGTCACCTGCCCCCCGGTGGCGTGCCGCCAGACGAGGCGCCCGCTCCCGGCGTCGAGCGCGTACAGGTGACCATCCGCTGAGCCGACGAAGACGACGTCGCCGCTCACGGCCGGTGAGGAGATGACGGGACCGTCCGTCCGGTAGCGCCAGGCCAACCATCCCGACCGAACGTCAAGGGCGTAGACATAGCGATCCTTGCCGCCCACGTAGACCATCTCGTCTGTAAACGCAGGAGAGGAGGTCACACCGCGCCGGGCACGGAACCGCCAGCGGGCATTTCCGCCCGTATCGACGGCATACACGACGCCGCCCTCGCAGCCGACGTAGACGGCCTCTTCGCCCAGCGCCGGCGAAGAGCGGACCTCGCCCTCCGTCTCAAACGTCCAGGCGACCTGGCCACTGTGGACGTTGACCGCGTACAGATGGCGATCATCAGAGCCGAAGAAGACGTGGCCAAATGCAGCGCGAGGCGACGACCACACCTTGCCCTGTGTGGGACACGTCCATCGTATGCGCCCGCTGTCTGCTTCGACGGCGTAGAGCAGACAATCGGCCGACCCAAAGAAGACGGCGCCCTCATAGACGCAGGGCGACGAGGCGATTCCGTCATCGGCGGCGTACTTCCAGAGGAACTCGCCAGCTTCGGCATCCACAGCGTAGAGATTGTGATCGTACGCGCCCACATAGACCGTTCCCCCGTGGACGGCGGGTGAGGATCGAATCTCATCCTCGGAGGCAAAACGCCACAGGGGTGATATCTCACTGAGGATCGCCGTTGGCGTCCCGAAGGGGCTCGTGCCGCCCGACCGGCCAGCGGAGCGGAGGCTCATCAGGGCCCGCTGCATCTCCTCGGCTGACCCATAGCGATCATTGACGTCGTACTCCAGGGCCCGGTTGACCACCTCGACCAGCTCCCGAGACACACTGGGATTGGTCTCATGGATCGGACGCTTCTGGAAGGAGAAGGGGGGCTCCATGCGAGGATCACGCTTGCTGAGCAGGTGATGCATGGTCGCTCCCAGGGCATAGATGTCGACCCGAGGATCAGCGATACCTTGATACTGCTCCGGGGGCGAGTATCCCTCGGTGCCAATCATGGTGCCCTTCTTTCCGGTCTGAAACATCTTGGCGATCCCGAAATCGATCAGCCTGATGCGCCCGTACTCGTCGAGCATCAGATTGGATGGCTTGATATCGCGGAAGATGATCGGGCGGGGTTCGTGACCGTGGAGGTAGCTCAACACCTCACAGATCTGAATCGCCCAACCAACGACCCTGGCCTCGGAGAGAAACCCCTTCGTCTCGGCGAGGACGGTCTCCAGATCCCTGCCTCGCACGTACTCGAGCACCACGTAACTGCGGTTCGCCTGGCTGATGCAATCGTAGATCTGGACAATCCCCGGATGACTCAGGGTGGCAAGTATGCTGGTCTCGCGCTCGAAGTTGCGCAGGATGATGGCGCGCACCTCCGGGTCATTGGCGCTGTTGACCATCTCCTTGACGGCACAGATGCGCCGCACCTTGGAGAAACGGAGGTCGCGTGCTTTGTAGACCGCGCTCATGCCGCCAACCGCCAGCACGCCCAGGATGCGATAGCGATCCTGGAGAAGATAGCCCTCCGGAAGGCGCCCTTCAATCGAGTCGCGTTCCTGATCGAGCGACCTGGTCTCTCCGGGGCCGTCTGGGCCGGGAACCTGCTGCGCGGGCTCAGCACGTTCACCAGAAGATAAGCGCGGCTCGTCAATCCTACGGGTCTCGAAGGGATCTGAGGATGTCATGGTGATCTTGCGAAGGCCGGTTACTCACTGGCAGTATAACCTGAGCCCATTATAGAGTCAAATGAGTAAACGTGCAATGAGGTCGCGAGGCCGGACGCCGGGCCAGACCGACGCCTGCGACGCGTGAAGAGCGGCAGCGCGAGATCGCCCTCGGTGGGACGGGTGCATCAGCAGCGGGGCCGAGAGCCCACAAGAGCACCGACGGCGCCGTGAGACGCCGAGATCGGGGTCCACGGGACCCCTGTGGGGGCGAATGAAGGGGCATCCCGGCGGGCAGTTGCACCTGAGCATCCCCGTGCTATAATCCGTGCAGATAGGCTTATTGCTGGCTTCATTCACAGAATCGGACCTCCTGCGTCCAATGGTCACCAAGCGTCAGCTCGGCACGTTCATCATCGTCCTCAGTGTTCTCGGCATCGTCGGGATTGCGGCGGTCGACGTGTTTGACGCGGGGCAGTGGAGCGGATTCGGCCCCCTGCAGCGAATCGGGATCGCGCTCGGATTGGGTGCCATTGTGGTCGGCCTGATCCTGGTGCGTCTGGGGGATCGACCAGCCTGACGGCGACCGCCATGAACCGACCGCTACCGCGCTTCCTCAGAGGCCTTGCCACGCTGCTGGCCGTTCTCGCCGTCCTGGCGTACGTCTCCTACCTGGCGATCTACGTCGTGTACGCGGGGGAGCTCTTCCGCTGGCCGTTTGACTACGATCAAGGTGAGGGATTTGAGCTGCACGACGGAGTGCTGTATAGCCAGGGCGAGTGGCCTTACCGTGACAACGCCAGCTTCCCGTTCTACGCGTCCAACTACCCGCCTCTGTTCCACGTGCTTATCGTCCCGCTGCTCCCCATCTTTGGCCCCCGGCTGGTGGCGGGGAGGGTGGTCTCGTTTGTGGCCACGCTGATCACCGCCGTCACCATAGGGGTCGTCGTTCGGCGCAATATAGGGAGGTCCGACAAAGACTGGATGACGGGCTGGTTGATCCCTGCCCTCTCCGGACTCGGTTTCCTGGCCTCCAACTACGTGTACCAGATTGGGCCCCTCTGCCGGATGCACATGACGCTGGTGATGTTCGAGACGCTGGCCATCGCCTTCATCGCCGAGTTCGAGCATCCGAAGCACGGCACCCGGAACCTACTGGTGGGGCTGGCGATGCTGTTCTGCGCCGGGTACACGAAGCAGACAGCGGTATTCACCGTGGCGGCGGGGCTGTCGTTCGTCCTGTTGAGGGACGTCAAGAAAGCGGTCATCAGCGGGGCGGGGTTGGCGCTGGCGGCGGGATCCGTGTTCTGGCTGATCAACGTGGCCACGGACGGGGCGTGGTGGGTCAACATCATTCAGGCCAACGTGAATGTGTTCGACTACCGACAGACTCTGTTTCTGTTCGGCCAGTGGTTCCGGATACACACCCTGTTCGTCGTCCTAGCGGGTGGGTACCTGGTGTACGAGCTGTTCTGGGATCGGCTCTCGGCCTACTCTCTGTGGTTCGCGTTTGCGCTGGGCGTCGGCGCCCTGAGCGGAAAGTGGGGGGCGGGTTTCGGGTACTTCAACACGGCCGTCGCCGCCGCCTGCGTCACGTCCGGCCTGGCCCTGGGGAAGCTGCGGGAGGCGGCGGAGAGATGGCAGTGGCGCATCCCTCGCGTCGAGCTGCCGGTCCGCCCGCTGCTGACGGTGGCGATCCCGCTGCTGTACGTGCTGCAGGCCCCCCGGATGCTTCATCTGCCGACCACGGGCCCTGTCTTCGGGCCGGCGTCCCGCATCCTGGGCGTCGACACAGCGCTGGCGTATGGGAAAGGGGAGACGCTGGCCCCAACGCACTGTGCGCCGGTCGAGTATCACGATGCGATGGGCTACACTCAGCTCGGACATCCACTTACGGAGAGAGACTACGCAGCGGGCGAGGAGATCATGGCCTACGTCGAGGCTACGGACGGTCCGATCCTGAGCGAGGAGGCCATGTTCAGCATCCTGGCCGACAAGCCTGTGGTGACGAACCCGACCCAGCTGCTCAACCTCTACAACAACGGCCTGCTGGACACGTCCGAGATCATCCATCACATCGATCGCCAGTCGTTCGACCTGGTCATCTTCCGCGCCCAGTTCTACCCGCCGCCCGTCCTGGAAGCGATCGGTCAGAACTACGAACCGGTGGATCACATATGCATGAACGGGTTCACCTATCGCATCCTCCGTCCCAGGGATAGGTGAGATGGTGCGCCTACAGAGGACGAGCGATGGTGATGACTAGAGCGGCCGTCGGAGGAGTCGGGCTTGCAATGATTGTGTCACTGCCACCGCTGTGACAGTGACAGAATCAGTGTCACAGCGATGACAGTAAGCGGACGGGCTCCCACGCTTCTGTCCTGGACTATGGAGGAGGAACCATACTCATGATCGGGGTTCTCACGGATACGACAGCCAGCATTCCGAGCAAGCTGGTGGAGAAGCTGCGGATCGAGATCGTGCCCTACTACATCCATCGCGGCCTGGTGACGCTGCGGGACATGGTTGACGTCAAGCCCACCCAGTTCGCGGAGTGGCTGGCAGAGGCAAAGCGGCTGCCCACCACGTCGAATCCCTCGCCAGGCGACTACCTGAGGGGGCTGAAGAACCTGGCCAGTCAGGTGCGCGGCGTCATCGCTCTCACGATGACCTCGAAGGGAAGCGGGGCCTACCAGTCGTGCCGAGCGGCCGTGGAGATGTTCAAGGAGCACACGCCCGACGTGCGAGTGGAGGTAGTGGACACGCTCCAGGTGGCGATGGTTCAGGGGTGGGCGGCGATCGAGGCTGCGCGCGCGGCGATGGATGGGCAGACGTTTGAGGATACGGTGCGGCAAGCACGCGAGGTTGCCCAGCGGGGCATGATGCTTCAGACGGCGGACACGTTACGCTACCTCCACATGGGGGGGCGGATCGGCAAAGCTCAGCATCTGGTAGGTTCGCTGCTCAACATCAAACCGATCATCGGCATGCAGGACGGAGAGATCGTGGCGCTGGGCACGACTCGGAGTCGAGGCAGAGCGTACCGTCGCATCGTCGATCTGATGCAGGAAAGGGTTGGAGAGGGAGCGCGCATCAAGGTTGCGTTCACGCACGTCGCGGCACGGGAACGGATGGAGAGCCTGCAGAGCCTGGTGACAGAGCGGTTCGACTGCGTGGAGACGGTGGTGACCGAGCTCTCCCCCGCGCTGGCGGTGCACTCCGGCCCCGGCACGGTCGGCGT
>JAWLCP010000127.1:0-7154 GCA_041687115.1 Anaerolineae bacterium | reverse complement strand
GACGTCGAGGGTCTGGTGCGGCTGGTTCTGAGGGTGGGCACCGCCACCGGCGATTGCTTGATCGGCTTCGAGATGGAGGAGGACAGGCCTCCGGCCCTGAAGTCGGACGAGACGGTCTCGTGCGTCATGCTCCTGGCCGAGGGTGGCTACGCCAACCTGATCGGCAACAACTACATCACCGAGGTCGTGGCCGGGCACCCCTACCGCATCTCGGCCTCTTCTTTCTTCCAGGTGAACACTCGCCAGGCTGCGGAGCTGGTGCGCCTGGCGCTGGAACATCTCGACCTGGAAGGGGACGAGACGGTGGTGGATGGTTTCTGCGGCGTCGGGCTGTTCACCACGCACGTGGCCGAGCGGGCCCAGCTGGTGATCGGCGTCGAGTCGTCCCCGTCGGCTATCGATGACCTGCTGGTGAACACCGAGGGGCTGGACAACGTCGAGGTCGTGGAGGGAGCTGTGGAGGACGTGTTGGGGGAGATCAGCGTACCGGTTGACGCGGCGCTGCTGGACCCGCCTCGCGGAGGTGTGGATCGGTCTGCTCTGGATGGGCTGGTCGAGTTACGCCCTCAGCGCATCGTCTACGTCTCCTGCGATCCGGCCACGCTGGCTCGCGACGCCGAGCGGCTGGGCAGGGGTGGCTATCGGCTTGTCGACGTATGCCCCGTCGATATGTTCCCGCAGACGTATCACGTGGAGAGCGTGTCGCTTTTCGTGTCCGACTAGGTCAGATGTCCCATGACGTCGCGAACCAGACGTGACGGGCTGGATGTGGGCGAGGAGGGGGGGACGGCGATCGCTGGCGTGGATGGTTCCCTTCTTGGTTATGAGCGCAGCCTGCTCAAGGTCCTCTTTGGCCGCGTGCCCATGGGCATTGCGATCTTCGACCGAGGAGCCCGGCTGCTGCGCTGCAACCCGACCTGGGCGGATTTCATCGAGCAGTACACTCCCACGCCGGCCAACCAGGTGGTAGCCGGAGCAAGCCTGTCCGACCTAACGCCGGGCATGGAGACACGTTTTCGGCCGATCCTGGAGCGGGTGCTGGTCGGGGAGACGGTCCGCCTCGAGTCGTTTCGCTCGGAGAGCGGTGGTATCGTCTCGTATTGGGACGTGGTCTTCGCGCCTCTCGTGGACGATGCGGAGGTGGTGGGATTCGTCGACGTCACCATCGACGCCACGGACCGGGAGTTGTCCCATCGCACGCTCGAGCGCCGGGTCGAACGGCGCACACGGGAGCTGCGCCAGCGGCGTCGCGTGGCGGAGGGGCTGTGCGACATCCTCAGCGTGCTCAACTCCGACCGGCCGCGGGGGGAGATCCTGAGCTACATCGTGGAGGAGGCCAGCCACCTGCTCGGCGCGGACGGTGGCGTGATCTACCATCTGGATCAGGAGCGGGGGTCGGTCACCGTGGAGGCGAGCCACGGCCTGCCGGAGGAGCTGGCTGCGCTGAAGGCGTCTTCTCTCCCCGAACCATGGTCGGACGACCCGCTTTTCAGCCGCACGCCTGTCGCCGTTCCGAATTTGTCCACCTATCTATCTGGCGGGGCCCAGGGTGTGCAGATCCGACGCTGGCTCGACGTGATCAGGGGACATTACCAGGCCTATCTGGCGGTTCCGTTGGTGATCAAGGATCAGATGTACGGCACACTAGGTGTCTGTTACCGGGAGCCTCAGACCTTCTCGGACGAGGAGATTGAGCTGGCGGTCGCCCTGGGCGACCAGGCGGCGCTGGCCATCGAGAACGCGCGCCTGCGCACCCAGGCCAGCCAGGTGGCCGTGGTGGCCGAGCGGGAGAGGTTGGCGCGCGAGCTCCACGACTCGGTGACCCAGTCGCTTTACAGCCTGACGCTTCTGGCCGAGGCCAGCCACCGTCTCGTCGAGACAGGCGATCTGGGGCACGTGCGCGAGTACACCGGTCGGCTGGGGGAGATCGCGCAGCAGGCACTCAGGGAGATGCGTCTGCTCGTCTACCAGCTGCGCCCCCTGGTCCTGAAGAGGGAGGGTCTGGCAGGGGCTCTGCAGCAGCGTCTCGATGCTGTTGAGAAGCGGGCTGGTGTGGATGCGCGTCTGTTGGTGCAGGGCTCCATCGAGCTGCCGGCGGAGGTCGAGGAGGGGCTGTATCGGATCGCGCAGGAGGCGCTCAACAACGCGCTGAAGCATGCTGCACCTGCGTCGGTGACGGTGCGGATCCAGATCGAGGCAGAGGAAGTGATGCTGGAGGTGGGTGACGATGGGCGCGGGTTCGATCCCCAGGATGTGAAGGACAAGGGAGGGATGGGGCTGGTCAACATGCGAGAGCGAGCCGAGAGGCTGGGGGGTTCGTTTACCCTCGACTCGACGCCGGGTGAGGGAACGACTGTCAGGGTGAGCTTGGGGGTGACTTGATGAGTGCGGAGATCCAGATTCTGATCGCCGATGACCATGCCGTGGTGAGGGAGGGGCTGCGGGCGCTGATCGACACAGAACCGGGGATGGAGCTGGTCGGCGAGGCCTCGGATGGACTCGAGGCCGTCCAGAAATCCGCCGCGCTGGAGCCTGACGTCATCCTCCTCGACCTGGTGATGCCTAGCAAGGGAGGCCTGGAGGCGATTCGCGAGATCAAGGAGCAGAACCCACGGGCGCGAATCCTGGTGCTCACCAGCTTCGCCGAGGACGAGAAAGTCTTCCCGGCCATCAAGGCTGGGGCACAGGGGTATCTGTTGAAGGACTCCTCTCCCCGTGAGCTGCTCCAGGCGATCCGCGATATTCATCATGGGCAGCCGTCGATGCATCCCACGATCGCGCGCAAGCTCATGCGAGAGATCCAGCGAGGGTCTGAGCAGCCGCCGGCGGAGGAGCCACTGACAGAGCGAGAGGTGGAGGTCCTGAGTCTGGTGGCGCAGGGCTTCGCGAACCAGGAGATTGCGGATCAGCTGTTCGTCAGCGAGCGTACGGTGCGCACCCACGTGAGCAATATCCTCAGCAAGCTTCACCTCGCCAACCGCACCCAGGCCGCTTTGTACGCACTGCGGAAAGGATTCGCGTCCTTGGACCAGCCTTGAGTTCGTAGCTGCGTTTGACGCAACGGAATCCGTCGTTGGCGACAGGGGACCGCGTGAAAAGTGGTCCCCTGAAGCCTTGAGGGCCGATCCGCTCTGCCAGGCGAATCGGGCGTCATTGTGTTTTTTCCATCTTCGCGTCCCATCCACGGCGGGCAGGATCGTGGTCCGCCATCCCCCCTCTCGGTGTCTCCTGAAGTCCGACTTTTGGCCCAGGCCAGATGCGACTTTTGACCGATGCGTCAGCGCCGGTGAGGTGGTATGATGCGCCTGCCCGGAGGACGGGCGTAGGGCGTCGGCTGCTGGCTGCTCCTGGTCCCCCGTGGCGACGGACCTGGCTAATGCAACATCCGACCATAACAGCAGGAGGTAGAGTGCAATGACAGACCTGAAACCACTGGCTGACCGTCTGGTCGTGGAGCCGCTGGAGAAGGACGTGGAGACCTTCGCCGGCGGCCAGCTGGTGCTGCCGGACACGGCCAAGGAGAAACCGCAGCAGGGGAAGGTCCTGGCCGTTGGCCCCGGGGCGCGGGACGAGGCGGGCAATCGTATCCCAATGGATGTCGCCGTCGGCGATACGGTCGTATTCGCGAAGTACGCCGGTACACCCTTCAAGACCGATGGGGGGGAGGACGTGCTTCTCATGAAGGAGAGCGACGTCCTGGCTATCCTGGCGTGACACAGGAGGGGGAAACATGGCAAAACAACTAGCGTTCAGTGACAGCGCACGTGCGGCGCTCAAGAGCGGCATCGACGCGGTGGCCGGCGCCGTCGTTACGACGCTGGGTCCCAAAGGGCGCAACGTGGGGCTCGACAAGAAGTGGGGTGCGCCGACGATAACCCACGACGGGGTGACGGTAGCCAAGGAGATCGATCTGAAGGACCCCTTCGCCAACATGGGGGCGCAGCTGCTGAAGGAGGCGGCGACCAAGACCAACGACATCGCTGGTGACGGCACGACGACCGCGACACTCCTGGCGCACGCGATAATCACGGAGGGCATGAAGAACGTAGCAGCCGGCGCCAATCCCATGCTCCTCAAGCGCGGCATCCTCGCTGGCGCCGAGGCTGTGGTCGACGCTTTGGCGGACGACGCCATCGAGCTGTCGACGAAAGAGGAGATCGCGAACGTCGCGGCCATCTCTGCTCAGGATCGGGAGATCGGTGAGCTGATCGCGGAAGTGATGGATCGAGTCGGGAAGGACGGCGTCGTCACCGTCGAGGAGAGCAAGGGGCTGGCGTTCGAGGTGGAGTACGTGGAGGGCATGCAGTTCGACCGCGGCTACATCTCGCCCTACTTCGTGACCCGTGCCGAAGGAATGGAGACGGTGATCGAGGAGCCGTACATCCTGATCCACGACAAGAAGATCTCCTCCGCCCAGGACCTGGTGCCCATTCTAGAAAAGCTGGTCCAGAAGGGTCAGCGTGACCTGGTGGTCATCGCCGAGAACGTAGATGGCGAGGCGCTGGCGACCCTCGTGTTGAATAGGCTCCGCGGCATGTTGAACTGCGTGGCGGTGAAGGCCCCCGGTTTCGGCGACCGCCGCAAGGAGATGCTGCGCGATATCGCGGTGCTGACCGGTGCTCACGTGATCACCGAGGAGGAGGGCCGCACGCTGGAGGGCACCACGATCGAGGATCTGGGACGTGCTGACAAGGTCGTCTGCACCAAGAACGAGACCACCATCGTGGGTGGGCAGGGCAAGGATGCCGACATCAAGGCTCGCATGGAGCAGATCAAGGTCGAGATCGAGAAGTCGACCTCCGACTACGACCGGGAGAAGCTCCAGGAGCGTCTGGCCAAGCTGGCCGGCGGCGTGGCCGTCATCCGCGTGGGGGCAGCCACCGAGACCGAGTTGAAGGAGAAGAAGCACCGCGTCGAGGACGCCCTCTCCGCCACCCGCGCGGCGATTGAGGAGGGCATCGTCGCCGGCGGTGGGGTGGCGCTCATCAACGCCATCCCTGCTCTGGACGACGTCGAGCTCGCGTACGACGACGAGAAGACGGGCGTCAACATCCTGCGCAAGGCGCTTGAGATGCCGCTGCGCAAGATCGCCGAGAATGCGGGCGAGGATGGTGCCGTCATACTCGACGCTGTGCGCCGGCTCCACGAGGAGAAGGGGAACGAACGCATCGGCTATGATGTGATTGAGAATGACTTCGCGGATATGGTAGAGCGGGGCATCATTGACCCGGCCAAGGTGACCAAAGGCGCCCTCTCCAACGCAGCCTCAATCGCGGCGATGATCCTGTCGACCGAAGCGCTGATCACCGACATCCCCGAGCCGAAGAAGGCGATGCCGGAGATGCCCGAATACTAAGGATGGGAGGAAACCAGGATGGCAAAGGCGTTCTGCCCCAACTGCGACGCTGAGATTCAGATGAGGAATCCCAGGATGGGCGCGAAGCTTACCTGCCCGGAGTGCGACGAGCAGCTTGAGGTCGTCAGCGTCGATCCCTTCGACGTCGATTATCCCTACGAAGAGGCGTGGGATGACGATTGGGACGACGAGTGGGAAGAGGAAGACTGGGACGAGTAGGAGGGCGAGCCGTGGCTGGTCTGGCGTGAACGCTGCAGCAGCCGCAGAGGGACGAGAGCGCTTCGCAGTTCGAGCGAGGCGCTCTCCGACCTGAGCACTCGAGGCAGCCTGGCGCCCGGCGTCCGGGCTCTCTGCACGGACCGCGAAACAGGCCGGTACGGCCGCAGGCCGAGGAACGCAGGTCTCTTCTTCAGTGTCGGCCAGGGCATGGGATGGAACAGAATCGCGCGTCGACCTTGATCGTCGCCAGGCCGGGCCCCCTCCGGGAGGGCGTGGAGGCGCTGATGGCCACGGTACCGACCGTGGAGGTCATTGGCCAGGTGGAGGCGGCCTCCTCGGCGCTCAGGCACGTCTTCGAGCACCGTCCTGATCTCCTGCTGCTGGACGCCGGGCTCCCCGACGACGAGAGCTGGAGCGTGCTGCGGTACTGTCGTATGGAGCACGCGGGGGTGCGCTGTATCGTCCTCGCCGATGACGCCGAGCAGGAGCAGGCAGCGCGGGCCGCCGGGGCCGACGCTGTGTTCCTCAAAGGGTTCCCCGCCGACAAGTTCGTCCGGACCGTCGAGCGTCTCGTGTCTGAACGGGAGGAGCGACAGGGGGATGTCCCGTTCTCTTGATCATCGATTCCCAATCCTCTATGCCTCTTGAGCGGATGGCTCTCATCCTAAGTTGCCTTGGCCGTCACACAACGCCGTTGAGCGTGGGAGACTCAGTGCCGGGCAGCTCCTCAGACGGTGTGCTTGGCGTCCCGTGCGGCGATGTTTCGAAGTCAGTCCCGCGCCGTGCGAGCCTCGGCGCCCGAAAGCAGTTCGATGACCCGGATGACTGCTGAGTGATCCAGATCCTCCCAGCCCTGCGCTTGCATCGCGCCGAACAACTCGTGGGCCAGCGCCGACCCTGGCAGGGAGACCTGATAGGCGTGCGCCGTCTGTCGGATGATGTTGAGGTCTTTGTAGTGCAGCTCGCTCCTGAAGCCGGGCTCGAAGATGCCCTTGATGACGTTTGGACCGCGGACATCCATGACACGCGACTGGGCAAATCCCCCGCTCAATACCTCGAGCACCACAGCTGGATCGACGCCCGCTCTCCGGCCTAAGACTAGCGCTTCGGCCATGCCGATGAGGTTCAGCGCTACCTGGACCTGATTGCAGGCCTTTACTGTCTGGCCAGCACCATTGGGGCCGCACAGGACGATCGTCTTGCCCAACACCTCCAGTGTGGGCCTGACGGTGTTGAACACCCTCTCGTCACCGCCGACCATGATCGACAGTGTGCCCTCCTTGGCCCCCACATCGCCTCCGCTGACGGGGGCGTCGAGGCATTTGACCCCCTTCCGGGCCAGGGCGTCCGCCACCTCGACCGCAACGGTGGGCGCGATGGTGCTCATATCCACGTAGATGTCGCCCTCTTCGACGCCCTCGATCAGGCCGTCGTCTCCCAGCGCGACGAGCTTGACATCGGGGGAGTCCGGCAGGCAGGTGATGATCAGGTCGCTTCTCCTGGCCACCTCTGCCGGAGAATGGGCGGGCTCGGCTCCCTGTTGGGCCAGGTCGTGGACCGGTTCGCGGCTGCGGTTATG
>JAWLCP010000126.1:0-7250 GCA_041687115.1 Anaerolineae bacterium | reverse complement strand
GGCCGCCTCCACCATCGCCTCATCCAGCGCCTCCCAGACGTCAGATCCAAAAGGGGCATCCTCACGAGCCAAGTACTTGTTCGCCATGTAAATCCTCCTTCATGGGTAACGTCGTCACCTCCGACGACCCTCGGATCGACTACTCCCGCAGTGACCCGATCGTCTTCTCCGTGTCGTCCGCCTCTGCATCCTCGGACGCCTCAGCCCCACCGGCCTCGAGCTCGGCGGCCATCTCATCGACCTCCTCCCGACCCTCAGCCAACCACTTCGCCTCGTCACCAGTGAGGATCTCCAGCAGTCGATTGAACTCGCCGACGTGCTCACGCTCCTCGTTAGCGACATCAATCAAGATCTTCTTTGCCAGCGGATGATCGGTCGCTTCGGCGTGCGCCATATACAGGTGGATCGCCTCGTGCTCAGCCGCCACATTAAGGCGAATCGCCCGGATCAGCTCCTCCTTCGTAAGCTTCCGATCCGGTACCTTACCACTGAAGGGATTGACAAACTCCGGCATCTGTGTTACCTCCTCGTACTCAACACTGATTGGCTATGAAGCGCTCGGGAACAAGCCCCGCACGCTTGACACATCCTCCGCGGGATTCCACACCTGAACCCTAAATTTGCTATCGCCTCTGGACCGCATGACACGCGGGTCCGACTGGGCCGCCGGCAAGCGAGGATCAGGGATAGATCTGATTCCCCTCGTCGTCCTCAAGGATGACCGCCTGCACCGGGCAGCCTTCCGCCGCCTGACGCAGCAGCTCCTCGTCACCCGCCTCTTCATCGATGACGCTCGAAAGCCCCTCGTCGTCCAGCTCAAAGACGTCGGGGGCCGTCGCCACGCACATCGCCGACCCAATGCACAGATCACGATCCACTCTTACTCGCATCACACGCTCCTTCTTGTCTCACTCAACTCGCGGTCGACATCGAATCATCACGTCACGATCGCCGTAACGAGTGCTCCCGGTGTCTCGGCGCCCCTGGGGATAAGCGGGCGCCAAGACAGCCGCGCGGGAGCTCCTATTACCTTCCCTTCATCAACTCCATGTCTTCCTGCAGGGCTTGCAGGTCTTCCTCGTGCTCAATCTCGTCCGTCATGATCTGCAACGCCATCTCATACGTCACGGGGTCCATATCCTTAGTGAAGTCCATCAGTTCCTGATAGACCTCGATGGCGCACTGCTCACCCGCTATATTCTGTTCCAGCAGAACCCCCACGTAAGGATCCTCTGGCGTCTCGTACCCACAGTTGGTCATCTCGAACCAATCGTTGGGCGATAGGAGCGGCGTGCCGCCGAGCTGGAGAATCCGCTCCACGAGCATCAGCGCATGCTCCAACTCCTCAGTGGCGTGCTCCTCCAGTTCCGCCGTGACGGCTCCCCTCATAGGCCCGGCCGCCACCTTGGCTCCCATCCAGTACTGGTAGTAGGCCAACCATTCGTCGGCCAGGGCCTTGTTGAGCAGCTCAATGAGCTCATCCACGTCTTTCCCTACGAGCGACCTTCCAAGTGTACCCATGTAACCTCCCTAGTTGATAATCCTCAGCTTACGCCAATTCATCATTCTCTTCCAAATTGGCGATGATGGTGCGACAGAACGCCGGCAAATCCGCCGGCGTGCGCGAGCTGATGAGGTTGCCGTCCTGCACAACCTCCGCGTCGACCCAATCCGCTCCGGCGTTTTGTAGATCATCCTTGATCGCATAGAATGAGGTCACCCGCTTACCCTCGACGATGCCTGCGGACACGGGCACCCACCCCGCGTGACAGATGAACGCCACCAGACCGCCATTCTCGAAGATGCCGCGAACCAACTGCAGCATCTCCTTGTGACGACGCATCCGATCCGGCGCGTACCCACCCGGTATGATGACGGCATCGAAGTCGTCCGGCAGAACCTCATCGACGGCAACGTCGACGCTGGCCGGATAACCGTGTTTGCTCTGGTATGCGTCCACGCCGGGCATGCCGACGATGTCCACCGCTGCACCCGCCTCCTTCATCCGAATCAGCGGATACCAAAGCTCCAGATCCTCGTACTGATCCTCAGCCAGGATAGCGACTCGTTTTCCTTCCAGCTCCATAGCCCCTCCTCGTCTTCCGCTTTCACTTGACAGGCTTGACCTTCCCGTCACTCACGATTGAGTCAGGTCGTCCGGCGCAGACCTGGCTCCGCGTCGCCTCGAAGGCACACACTTCAGAGCAATAGACCTTGCTGCCTCGACGTACTGGCTCATCTTCTATCGGCTCACCGCAAGAATCGCAGTTCCAGTCGGTCAGGAGATCGTCCTCCTCGCCGACCACCCGCCATGCGACGGCGGAGGCAGTGAATGGTTAACGCGGTCTCCTGACGGGCCCTGCGGATGCCAGCCTACCTGACCGTGATCTCCTTGCTGCTCTCCCACAGTCCGTGGATGTTGCAGTAGGACATCGCGTGGAGCGTCCCGCTCTGGTTCAGCTTTATCGCGGTAGTGACCCCGTGATGGGTGTAGACCGGTCCCTCATTGGGGCCCTTCACCGATTCGCCGTGCGCATTGAACTCGAAGTGACCCACGTCGTACGTGAAGTTGCCACCCTCTGGGTGGAAGTAAAGCGTGATCCAGCGGATGTGATGTTCCGTGGTATTGGGATGGGCAATCTCTTTGCCCAGAGATGCCTTGACCTCGAACATCTCCCCGGCCTCCACCTCATCCGGGCACTCGATGACCGGTACGTGCTTCTCCTTCTTCCAGTCCGCCGACTGGATCCTCTCTCCTAGCTTCATGTCTGGCCTCCTTATCCTATGTTGACTTCTATACGCTTCAGACGGCTGTGTTGACTACACCGTCTGCGCGGACTTCACGCTACCAATCGGAACTTCTCACCGTCGGCATTGCAGACCGGGCATGGATCGGGCGGCTCTCGCTCAGCAACGTACCCACAGACCCGACAGACGTAGTAGTCGTGCGTCTCATCCCGCAGCATCGCGGTGAGTGCGCGCTTGTAGAGCGCGGCATGACGCTCCTCCACGTCGCGTGCCTGCTTGAAGGTGACCGCCGCTGCTGGCTCCCCTTCCCCCTCTGCATCACGGATGAACTCGGGATAGTAGACCTGGTTGACGGTCGTCTCCTGCTCAAAGGAATACTGGAGATTCTCCTCCGTGCTCTTCACCACCGCCTCTCCCAGAAGACGCAGATGCCGCTCGGCGTGAACCCCCTCCGCGGCGGCCACAGCGCGAAACAGCTTGGCGACCTGGTCGTACCCCTCATCTTCCGCCTTGCGAGCGAAGGCCAAGAGGCGATGATGCGCTTTCGCCTCGCCGACGAAGGCCGCATACACGTTTCCTCGTGTCTTGCCACTCATACCTATCTATGAATCTCCGCTCTTGACCAGTCTCTCCCGAGGCCGACCCTCCGAGGAGCCCGGCACCGGTCGTCGACACCGGGCTCCCCGCACTCTTCAAACGTTAGGGCTGCCAGACCTCCCAGACTCTGCCAACCAGGTCAGGGCTAGGCTTGAGCGTCTTGCCACCAGGCTTCCAGCCGGAGGGGGTTGGCTCGCCCGTCTCCCTCACGTGTTGAAAGGCCTGCACCTGGCGGATCAACTCCTCTGTATTGCGACCGACGGGCGGTGAGAGCACCTCCATCGCTTGGATCACCCCGTCAGGGTCGATCAGGAAACGACCACGGATGTTCACGCCCCCGGCTTCGTCATACACACCATACGCTGCGCCAATGCGACCGCCCTGGTCCGAGAGCATGGGGAAGGGAATTCCTCCCTCCACCATCTTGGACAGCTCCACCTCGTTCCATATCTTGTGCGAGTAACGGCTGTCCACGCTCATGGACAGGACTTCCACATCCAGCGCCTTGATCTCGTCATATATGGCGGCAACTGCCGCCAACTCCGTTGGTCAGACGAAGGTGAAGTCCCCCGGATAGAAACAGAGGACCACCCACTGGCCCCGATAGTCCGACAGTTTGACGTTCTTGAAGCCCTCGCCAGCGACGTACGCCGGGGCCTCGAAGTCCGGAGCTGCCTTTCCTACGCGTGCTGTATCCATATCTCTTTCCCTCACTTCGTGCTTGTACCTGATGGTCTTCCCTGGGCAGAGCCTGATTCCTCAGCTATCGCCCCCCCACAGGTTGCACACAGCTGTCCACCTCACCGCTCATCAAGTCCTCGTCGCGAGCGATCTTGCCGTGCTCAGGCAAGCTTCTCAAACATGTCCTTGCCCACGCCGCAATCCGGGCAGAGCCAGTCGTCGGGCAGATTTTCAAACGCGGTGCCCGGCTCAATCCCGCCATCGAGGTCTCCGTCTACTGGGTTATATATGTACCCACACACGATGCATTCCCAACTCTCCATTCCTATCCCTCCATGTGTCACGCCAGCGATTGTTTATTCAGCTTCCGAATCGGAAGCACAGGACGGGCAGAAGCCCAGGTAGGTAACCCTCCGGTCGACAACTTCGA
Source organism: Anaerolineae bacterium (assembly GCA_041687115.1). Lineage (GTDB taxonomy): Bacteria > Chloroflexota > Anaerolineae > B4-G1 > B4-G1 > SKLM01. The sequence continues at coordinate 2,794 of JAWLCP010000126.1, read as the reverse complement.
ATCCATGACTCTCCTCCGCAGACAGCTCCCGCCCATCGTGGAAGGGCACGTCCACTATACGCCCGCAACGCAGGCAGACCATATGATCGTGGTCATGCGTGCCGATCTCGTAACGACGCTCCCCGAGACCCAGCCCCAGATCCAACTCCCGCAGCAGCCCCATCTCCACTAACTCATGAAGCGTGTTATAGACCGTGGCCGGGGAAATGGTCGGCAGCTCTTGCCGCACCCTCGTCAAGATCTGGTCGGCCGTCAGGTGACGCTCCTCCCTCAGCAGCACGCGCGCGATAGCACGCCGCTGCGGAGTGACACGTCGCCCCTGCGCCCTGAACGTTTCACAGACTTCGTCCACTGAGGTCGCCATTCTGAATCACCTACAAACTTGGAGGACTTCTTACCTTATAATCATTCTAACATGCCCGATCGACGGTGTCAAGGTCCTCCAGGTGGGCCGTGCGACGCGCTTAATCGCGAGCCTCAGATCTCTCGCGAGATGGCGAAGAGCAACAACCAGGCCCTCTACACCAGAAAAGTATACCACAGCGGAGAGGCTTCTGCGGGTGGGTTGGGTTAGGAGAACGTTTGGCTTTGGTTAGGTAGGGTTGGAATTCGGTTGGAGTCTGAGGGTCAAGCCCTCTCTCCGAAAGCCGAAGGCCCCACAGGCAGCCTGTGGGGCCTTGGGCTCGGTGCTCGACATGGGTCCGGCCGCGTCAGTACGCGCCGACGTTCGTCCTACGATTCGGCATCCTCGCTCAGAATCGCACTGACCTCCTCAGCGTTGATGTAGCCCACCACCTCGATCTCTTGATCCGTGACGCCCTCTACGTCGGCGACCGCCCTCCGAATAGAGAGAGCAAGAGGTATCGCCATGGGGCAGAATGGCGACGAGGGTCGAAACTTGTAGCTCACGCATCCTTGCTCATCGACTGTCAGCTCCTCAATCAGTCGCATGCGCACCACGTCCACCCCCGTCTCCGGGTCGATCACGTCCTCCAACCGCCTCCGTACGCGCTCTTTCAGGTCCTCCGTCATCACGCCTCCTATTACCCTAGTACCAATCGGCCCGGGTCAGCGGCAGGCCGCTCGTGCCGTCGGGGCCCGGCTTCACCAGCAGAGACTGATAGACGTTGAGCCGCGCGGACTCGAAGCCTTCCGCAGATCCAGACATGAACAGGCGCCAGATACGATACGTGACCTCGTCGACGTGCTCCAACGCCTCCTCATGCCGCTGCTCCAGGCGCCGCACCCACCGACGCAGCGTGAGGGCATAGTGCTCTCGGAGCGACTCGACGTCTCGGACCTCAAAACCTACTTCCTCAGCAATGCGCAGCGAATGGCTGATTGGGGTCAGCTCTCCGTCCGGAAAGACGTAGCGATCGCTGAAGGTATCATCACGCTCGGCCTTCGGCTCCCACCCCGGCCGGGCGATCGCGTGGTTGAGGAACACACCTTCTGGTCGCAGAATGTCCCATGCTTGCTCGAAGTAGACCCGCATCTTCTCCTCGCCCACGTGCTCGAACATACCCACACTGACCAGCTTGTCGAAAGGATTTATCGGCGCAACCTCCCGATAGTCCAGAGCCTCCACCCGGCAGCGATCCTCAAGGCCTGCCTCTGCGATCCGTTCCTGGGCGAAGTCGACCTGAGGCTGGCTCAGCGTGATCCCCAGAGCCTCGACGCCGTAGTGCGCTGCCGCGTGCGTAACCAGACCTCCGCATCCGCATCCGATATCCAGCAGACGCTCCCCCGGTTCGAGGCGCAGCTTTCGACAGATGTAGTCCAGCTTCCGTTCCTGTGCGGTGTGGATATCCTCGTCAGGATCGGCGAAGTAACCGCAGGAGTAGACCATGTTTCGGTCTAGCCACAGCGCATAGAAGTCGTTCGACACGTCGTAATGGTAGGAGATGGCCTGCCGATCCCGGCGGCGCGAATGACGAGTCCCACTCACGGACGCAGCCTGCCGCCCCACCCGCGGGGCGCTCGTGTTCGGCAGGGAACGCAGTTTCCAGGCCAACCCCAGCTTGTCACCCAGCCCAAGATCCAGTTTCTGGAAGGCGGCCGCCAGCGGAAAGGCGGCGATCAGATCGCCCTCCACGTCAAAGTCGCCGTAGATGTACGACTCACCCAGGTTCAACTCCGAAGGGGGGAGGAACATCTGCCGCAAGGCCCCCGGATGATTCAGGACGAGCGTAAACGCCGCAGACTCTACCGCCTCCTCCGGCCAGACGCTGCCGTCCCAGAGCCGAACGCTGAAATCATGCCCCAGACCTTGGCCTCGATAGTCACCAAGTACGTCATCCAGGATCTCCACGGTGGTCTCTTTGGCTCGATCTGACTCGTCCACGCCAGCCTCCTTACGCAGTCTTCCTCATTGACTCTGCCCTACGTCTCCAACGCTAGGCGGATTTTCACCCGCTCCCAGACGTCTCGCAGGGCTGCTGAGACCGCTCCATCCGCGTACGCCGTGACGGGCAGTCCCTGCACCATCGCCTCGGTCACGATGTTATCATACGGGATTCTGCCCACAAGTTCGATCCCATTCTCAGCGCAGAAAGCAGCTACCTGGTCGGAGCGATTCGGGTTCAGATCTGCCTTGTTGAGGACCACGAGAGCTGGCACACCGAAGTGCTCCGTGGTTCCCAATACACGCTCCAGATCATGTACACCGGCGACCGTGGGCTCCACCACCAGAAGCGCCATGTCCGCCCCGGCGCTGGCCGATATGACCGGGCAACCGATGCCCGGCGGGCCGTCCACGAGCAAGAGCTGCGCACCCGTGTCGGAGGCGAGCAAG
>JAWLCP010000125.1:0-7400 GCA_041687115.1 Anaerolineae bacterium | reverse complement strand
GGAGGAGGACGAGGCCCACAGGCGCGCCGACGAGGAGGGCTGGTCCGTGGTGGAGGACGCCGGGCGGGGTTGGCGCCGCGTGGTCGCCTCCCCCTTCCCCGAGGAGATCGTCGAGCTCCCCGCCGTGCGCCAGCTGGTCGACGCCGGCATCGTCACCATCACGGTCGGCGGGGGCGGCATCCCTGTGGTGCGGGACGCGGGCGTCCCGGGGAGTGCCAGCGAGCTCCGCGGCGTGCCGGCCGTGATCGACAAGGACTACGCCTCCGCGCTGCTCGCCCAGTCGATCAACGCGGACCTGTTCCTGATCTCCACGGCGGTGGAGCACGTCTATCTCAGCTTCGGCAAGCCGGATCAGGAGCGGATCGACGAGATGACGGTGGCCGAGGCGAAGCGGTACATTGAGGAGGGCCACTTCGCGCCGGGGAGCATGCTTCCCAAGGTCAAAGCCATCATCTGGTTCCTGGAGGAGGGCGGCCAGGAGGCGATCATCACCAACCCGGCGAACATCGCCCGCGCGCTCAAGGGCGAGACCGGCACCCGCATCGTCCCCTGATCCCTCTCCCCGAGAGGAGAGGCTGGGCAGGAGGAGCAAATCCCTCTCCCCCTTGGGGGGGAGAGGCCAGGCCCAACGGAGTTGGGCCGTGAGGGGCGGAATCCCTCCCTCCCCCGAGTGGAAAGGCTAGGTGACGCCGACGCATCCCTCTCCCCCTTGGGGGGGAGAGGCCAAGCCCAACGGAGTTGGGCCGTGAGGGGGGGATCAAGCACCCAATGGATCAAGTTCTCGGCCTGAAATGCACCCTGTGCGGCGAGACGTACGACGTCGGCGACGTCGACTACGTCTGCCCTGAGCATGGCGACCAGGGCATCCTCGACGTCCTCTACGACTATGACCGTATCGCCCAGCGCGTCGACCCGGAGAGGCTGTCACGCGATCGAACGCGCTCCATCTGGCGCTACACCCCGCTCCTGCCCGTCGACCCGGAGACGGTCGAGGCGTTGGCACGGGGAACGGCGCTCTCGACCGTGGGCTGGACGCCCTTATACCCGGCACCCCGCCTCGGCGACGACCTGGGGCTGAAACATCTGTGGGTCAAGGACGACAGCCGGCAGCCCACCGCCTCGCTCAAAGATCGCGCCTCCGCCGTCGCGGTGGTGAAAACTCGCGAGAAGGGCTACGACGTGGTCACCACCGCCAGCACGGGCAACGCCGCCGCGGCGCTATCCGGCCTCTGCGCGGCCGTCGCCCAGCCGAACGTCATCTTCGTGCCCCGCACGGCCCCGGAGGCGAAGATCGCCCAGCTCCTGGCGTACGGCTCCACGGTGCTCCTGGTGGATGGGACGTACGATCAGGCCTTTGAGCTCTGCCTGGAGGCAGCCCGGGAGTTCGGCTGGTACAATCGCAACACCGCCTACAATCCCTACATGAGCGAGGGGAAGAAGACCGTCATCTACGAGGTCTGCGAGCAACTGGGCGACGCTATGGCCCCGCCTGGGGTGTGGCAGGCCCCGGACGTGGTCTTCGTCCCCGTCGGCGACGGCTGCATCATCGGCGGGGTCCACAAGGGGCTGCGCGATCTCCTGACGCTCGGCTGGATCGACCACGTGCCCCGCATCATCGGGGTCCAGGCAGAGGGATCGGCCCCCCTCGTCGACGCCTGGGAGCGCGGGCTCGACCCCCTGGAGATGGAGCCGGTGGAGGCCCATTCGGTGGCCGACAGCATCGTCGCCGGTCTGCCACGGGATCGCATCAAGGCACTCCGGGCCGTCCGGGAGACCGGCGGGGCCTACATGAGCGTCACCGACGCGGAGATTCTGGCCGCCATCCCCGCGCTGGCTCAAGGCTGCGGGGTGTTCGCCGAGCCGGCCGCCGCTGCAGCCTATGCCGGTCTGGTCAAAGCCGTCGACTGGGAATGGGTCGCCCCACAGGAACGCGTGGTCGTTCTATCGACCGGGTCGGGCCTCAAGGACGTGGCCAGCGTGATGGAAGCGGTGGGGGAGAAACCTCCCGTGGTACGACCGGCGCTGCGCGACGTGAAAGAGATTCTGGGAGAAGGTGCGGAGGTCAATCGATAGCTCTGGCAGCTACCCTCTGGCATGGGAGTCACCAATGGTCAACGTGACGTTTCTTGGAACCGGAAACGCTTTCTCCGCTGGAAGACGCACCAACCTGTCGCTGATGATCGAGGCCTCCCAGTTCCGCATGGTGGTCGAGGCGGGTCCGATGATCATGGAGCAACTGGGCCGGGCAGGCCTGCGACCGACGGACGTCGAGCATCTCTTTGTGACCCACGCCCACGGGGACCACGTCCTGGGTTTTCCGATGTTGGCCCTCAACCGTCTTGATGCCACCACCCCCCTCCACGTCTACGCGGGCCTCAATACCATCGCCTCTCTGCGCATCCTCAGTACCCTGGCCTTCTCCAGTCTGAGCACCAATCGCCTGAACCTTCGCTGGCACGAGATCTCCGAGGAAGGTCCCGGTGAGACGGAGCTGCCGCTCGGCGTGAGGCTCCACACGGCCCTGCCGGACTATCCCCCGGGAGTCCCCACGCTGGCCGCCCGCTGGGACTTCCCCGACGGCATCTCGGTGACGATGGTCACGGACACGCGACCGGGTCCCACCAGCGTCGAGCTGGCCAGAGAGAGCGATCTGCTGATCCACGAGGCCTCCTTCAGCGCCATCCTGCAGCCGGATGCCAACCCCCACCACCACTATCACAGCACGGCCCGGCAGGCGGGTGAGATCGCGCGGGAGGCGGGCTGCGACCGCCTGGCCCTGGTCCATCTAGGCCCGGAGATTGGCGAGCGCCCGGATGTCCTTATCGAGGAGGCCCGCGCCGGTACGGATCTGGAGGTGATCGTTCCGGAGGACGGCGACCGGATTCGGGTGGTAGGTTGCTGATTTGGCGGATCCATTAGACCCGTCTGCCAGTGTGCCAATCTACCAGTGTACGAATCTACCGGTCAACCGACTGACGCTTCGCAAGAAGGAGAAACCATGATTGACCTGACGATTGCAGAACAACAACTTGAGCGTACCGTACAGCGCGCCAGGGAGCGCGACATCATCATCCCCACCTTCGAGCAGATGAAGGACCCGTCGCTGATCCCCGATGAGATCAAGCAGAAGCTCAAGGACGTGGGGCTCTGGGAGATCGACTCGCTCAACCTATTCCGCATCACGTGGAAGAACGAGCCCACGGAGCGCGGTGGCGGCTTCGATGGCGTCAACTACGTGGAGCTTCCCCCATCCCTCACCGGTGTGCCCGCCCGGATCATCTCGCTGGTCGGGAAGTGGTTCCCCACCGGATCCCATAAGGTCGGCGCTACCTTCGGCTGCCTCGTCCCCCGACTGGTCACGGGTCAGTTCGACCCCACGTACCAGAAGGCGGTCTGGCCCTCGACCGGGAACTACTGCCGCGGCGGGGCCTACGACGCCACGCTGCTGGCCTGTGAGTCGATCGCCATCCTGCCCGAGGAGATGAGCCAGGAGCGCTTCGACTGGCTCTCCAAGGTATCGGGTGAGGTGATCGCCACCCCGGGCTGCGAGAGCAACGTCAAGGAGATCTTCGACAAGACCTGGGAGCTGCGCGAAACCCGCCAGGACGTGGTGATCTTCAACCAGTTCGACGAGTTTGGCAATCACCTCTGGCACTACGACGTCACCGGGCACGCCATGGAGGACGTGCTGGAGCGGGAGATGGGGCCCAGGGACGCCTATCGCGGCGTGGTGCTGACCAGTGGCTCCTCGGGGACGCTGGGCTGCGGGGACTACATGAAGGAGCTCTTCCCCACCAGCAAGGTGGTGGCCAGCGAGGCCCTTCAGTGTCCCACGCTCATGCTCAACGGCTACGGCGGCCACCGCATCGAGGGCATCGGCGACAAACACGTGCCCTGGATCCACAACCTCAAGAACACGGACATGGTGATGGCCATCGACGACGAGGCCTGCATGAGCCTGGCGCGGCTGTTCAACGAGCCGGCGGGACGCGCCTATCTGATCGAGCGGGGCGTGCCGGAAGACCTGGTCGGCAACCTCGACCTGCTCGGCATCTCCAGCGTCGCCAACGTCCTCTCCGCCATCAAGTTCGCCCGCTGGTATGAGCTGGAGGAACAGGACGTGGTGCTCACCGTCTTCACCGACTCGATGGAGCTGTACGAGAGCCGTCTGAGGGAACTGCGCGGCAAGCACGGTGAGTACACCCAGATCGACGCGGCGGCGGACTACGAGCGTTATCTCCTGGGCACCCGGACGGACTACGTGGAGGAGCTCCGTTACTGGGACCGGAAGCGTATCCACAATCTCAAGTACTTCACCTGGATCGAGCAGCAGGGGAAGGAGTTAGACGAGCTCAACGCCCAGTGGTACGACCGGGAGTACTGGGACACCATCCATGACCAGGTGGAGGAGATCGACGCGCTGATTGAGGCCTTCAACGAGAGAACCGGGCTCCTGGAGGGGCCCTAGACGCGCTCCATCCCGAGGCGGTTGACCGGCTCACCATCGGGCACACACCTCGCTCAGCGGAGTGACCGCAGCTTGCGTTCCACCCCGCTTGCGCTAGAATTCCTGACCGTTTCCGTCGCGGCGACCGATCGGACGCCACGACGATGAAGATCACCGACATCAACTGTCGAGGGAGACTACCCATCTATGGATTACGACGTCAGAGACCTTGACCTGGCCCCCGCCGGCCGACGCCGCATCGAGTGGGCGGAGAGAGAGATGCCAGTTCTGCGCCTCATTCGGGGACGCTTCGACGAGGGGAAACCGCTTTCCGGTGTGCGAGTTTCCGCCTGCCTTCACATCACCACCGAGACCGCCAACCTGGCGCGGACGCTCCAGGCCGGCGGTGCCGAGGTAGTGCTGACAGCGTCCAACCCCCTTTCTACCCAGGACGACGTGGCAGCCGCGCTCGTCTCGTACTACGAGGTCCCCGTCTTCGCCATCAAGGGCGAGGACAACGACACGTACTACGACCACATCTACGCCGCGCTGGACCACCAGCCGCACATCACGATGGACGACGGCGCGGACCTGGTGAGCACGCTTCACAAGGAGCGCACCGACCTGATCGACAACGTCATCGGCGGCACCGAGGAGACCACCACCGGGGTCATTCGCCTGCGCGCGATGGCGCAGGCCGGCGCGCTGGCCTATCCCATCGTGGCCGTCAACGACGCGATGACGAAGCACCTCTTCGACAACCGGTACGGCACCGGGCAGTCGACCATCGACGGCGTCATCCGGGCCACCAACGTCCTGATGTGCGGTAAGACAGTGGTCGTCGGGGGGTACGGGTGGTGCAGTCGAGGGATCGCCATGCGGGCTGAGGGGCTCGGGGCGAACGTGATCGTCACAGAGGTAGATCCGCTCAGAGCCCTGGAGGCGGTCATGGATGGCTACCGCGTCATGCCCATGGCGGAGGCTGCGCCCCAGGGCGACATCTTCATCACCTCCACCGGGGACATCAACGTCATCGACGAACACCACTTCGAGCGCATGAAGGACGGCGCCATCCTCGCCAACTCCGGCCACTTCAACGTCGAGATCAACATCCCGGCGCTGGAGGAGATGGCGCCGGAGCCGCCACGGCGCATTCGCCCCTTCGTGGACGAATACGCCCTGCCGGACGGACGCCGCCTCTACCTGCTGGCGGAGGGCCGCCTGGTCAATCTGTCCGCCGCGGAGGGACATCCCAGCGCGGTCATGGATATGTCTTTCGCGAACCAAGCCTTGTGTGCCCGGTACATGCTTAACCACGCGGAAGAGCTGGAGCGCATCGTCTATGGGGTGCCCGCGGAGATCGACGAAGAGATTGCCGACCTCAAGCTGAAGGCGATGGGCATCGAGATCGATGAGCTGACGCCGGAGCAGGAGGAGTATTTGGCGTCGTGGGAGCTGGGAACGTAGCATTGGGCGAATGGTCAAATGAGCAAATGACAAATGTCAAATGACAGATGAGGGGTGAGGAAGACGGGCGGGGGATGGAGAAGATCAGGCTGCGGCCGATCGGTCGCGTGGAGCGGGATGAAGGGGACGAGGGGTTGCGGGGGCAGGCGCTGCGCGCGCGGCCGGCCCGCATCGTCCTCGACCCGGCGGTGACCGACGCGCTGCTCGGCCTGGAATCAGGCAGCGACGTCCTGGTGATCTGCTACTTCCACCATGCTGACCGGGACGTCCTGCAGGTCCACCCCAGGGGGAACCAGCAGAACCCCTTGCGCGGGGTGTTCGCCACCCGCAGCCCGGCCCGGCCCAACCCCGTCGCCATCACCAGCGCGCGCATCCAGCGCATCGATGACAATGTGCTGCACGTGGTGGGGCTCGATGCCCTGGACGGCACCCCAGTGATCGACATCAAGTCCTACGCCGAGTCCTTCGACACGCCGTACGAGCAGTAGACCCGCCCCCCGGATCCTGGTAGATTGGTGCCCGCCCGGGCCACCAATCTACCATTTCACCAACCTGCCAGTCTGCCAGCCTACGGCGCGTAGCGGAACGGATGGCGCGCTACCGCCTTCTCCTCGATCAGCTCTCCAACCGTCGGGCGGCCCTCCAGTGCCTTACGCAGCGCGTGACGCGCCGCCTTGTAGTTGTTGAACTCGACGCGCCTGGCGATGGAGGCGGCCGGGTGGACGAAGGCATGGACGATCAGCGCCACGTCGTCCAAGATCGGATCGGGCAGGAAGCCATCCTCGATGCTCAGGTCGATCGCCAGCTTCACTCCCTGGGCGGCGCGTTCGAATAGAGCTCGTTGCCGATCCGTCCGGATGGTCACCGTCGGCACCAGAAGCGTCCAGGGGCGCTCCCTGATGATCTGCAGCCCTCTCTCCTCGCCCCCTTCGGCCATCGAACGCTCGATCGCTCGGCCCACCGGCCCGTCCTTCAGCCCCACCAGGAGGTCGACGTGCGCCAGCTCCTGGAACGGAGGGCCGGCGAACCCCTCCCCCACCTTCATGGTCCAGCCGTCAACAACGGCCGGCGTCGCCGGGGTCGCGAAGACGTCGCTCACCACCTGCCTCTCGCCGAGCGCGTACGTGACGGAGCGTCTCTCGATCTTCCCCAGCGCCTCCAGCTGCAGCCGCAGCTCCTCCCGGTCCTCCCGGCGGAAGGCACCTCCCGGGACGATGGGACGGCGCGAGTCGCCCACCGCTACGCCCATCATCCGCAGCCCCTCCTTGACGGCCTGGGTGGAGCCACAGCGCACGACGATGCGCACCAGTCGCTGCACCCTCTGCTGCCACTCCTGAGCGGAGGCCAGGTCGCCCTCCTGGACAGCGTCGTAGACCTTCTGCCAGACATCGGGGATCAAGTTGGCGCTGGCCAGGATCGCGCCATCGGCTCCCGCGGCCAACGCCGCCTGTACCACCTCGTCGTGGCCGACGAAGATGGAGACCTT
>JAWLCP010000124.1:0-7438 GCA_041687115.1 Anaerolineae bacterium | reverse complement strand
CACCAACGCCGCATGCAGTGCCTTACTGGATGCGTCGGCATCGAGATGGAGCCTCGGCTTCGAGGGGCGCAGCTCACCCATGCGCAGCCTCGAGCGCCTGCTCTGCCTCCATCCCGGCATTGACCTCGGCCTGGTGGGCCTCGTAGAAGGCCAAAGCCTCCTCCGCCTGCGATTCGGTCAGGTCGTACTCGGCCGCGATCTGCTCCGCCGTGAGTCCCCATTGCCGGCTGGCGATGACGACCGTCTGAACTCGAATGCCGGTGCCTCGCAACACAGGGGTAGGCGCGCCTGTCGCTCCGCGCCGATACATGATCTGGGGGAAGTCAGGGTCATTCAAGTCCTGACGCAGCGCGCCGACTTTCTCGGCCACGGACCACATGATGAACTGGTTGAGCGAGATCCCCTGGGACGCAGCCCATCGCTCCGCTTCTTTCTTCAGCTGAATCGGTAGGTTCAGTGGGTAACGTGCCATCGAAGCCTCCTTCTTCCGTAACGTATCATTTAAGACATCATATACGATGTGTAGTCCATTGTCAAGCCCGGCAGGTGTATGGGCCAACACGTCGTTGCCAGGTATTTGAGCGCATCAGGAAAAGCCGGACTTCGTCCGGTAGCATGTGTCTGCGACGCACTCATACAGGTGGCGGCCCGCCTTACGGCCGTGATCGAGCGCACGGCGAAGCGAACGATCGCAGCGGGAGCGAAGGCCGAGCGTGTCCACTTCGTCGCAAGGCAAGAACAGAGCGACGGAACAGCTACACCAGGCAGTGGAGCGGCCCGTCCAGCGCGCGGGCCTTCAAGAGCCGCAGCTTGAGACGGACAAAGGCGATGGTGGACCACGCGGGTCGCCGACTGGCCTAAGCAGGCACTCTCCTTTCTTCAGTCATCCAGGACACGGTAGATTCAGGTCATCAGATGTCCGATGGCCACCATTGGCTGCCGGTGCCCCAATGGTACTCTAGCGATCACTTGCCCGTGCACCATCGGCCTATGAAATGCGACCCCGGTCATCATGTTGACCACTGTGTCGAGAGAATTGGCACGTGAGTATCACTGCGCCTCCAGATCTGGCGTCTAGTCCCTCGGCCTTCCATGCAAGCCGTGGGCGCTTGCTGCGATCGGAGAGTTGACAGTCGGACCGAACGATGCTGTACTACCTGAGACTGAGGCGCGATGCGGTCAATCGCGTGTGGTAGAGACACGGCACGGCGACGTCGATTATCGTATTCAGAGAGAACTGGTCGATGTCACCAGAGGAGAAGAACGCTTGTGATGGACAGTGGCAGTCGGAACGCGACAGCAAAGCCTGAGATCCCGTATGCGCGTTCAGAGGAGTGGGGCCAACCACCCGCCAGCCAACAAATCATCGAGGTACGAGTCCGCCGAGGGGTTGATGCCAAGACCCAGTCGGACAGCATGTACGTCGCGACCGGGCCTGCGGAGGCTCACGTGGACGCCGAACTAGAGGCGGAGTTTGCGGCCTGGGACATAGCCAGCGATGAGGCGTTTCTGGACTGCGAGGCGGAGTTGGCCTAGGTGGCGCGCAGGGGGTAGAGGCAGTCCAGGTCGCTCTTTCCGCTCCTCCAGGGTGTTCTAGTCGTCAGCAAGCGGACTCTCAACCGGGCCGGTTGCCAACGATGATGCCAGGCGTACCGGCTTGTCAGTGATTGCGGTGCGGGTGCTGATCGGCAAGCGACAGCGCTAGTGACATCAGCAGTGCCGGCATCCCAAGCGATTGCCGACACGCCGTTCGCGTGCCCGATGACCAGTGGGCGCCAATAGGTCGCGGTTATCCTGTGTTGGCGCCACCTGGCCCTATCGTCGGCTCTTCTTCACGGACTCTGCACCCGGGGGCCTATCCAGCCCTATCTCCTGCGCTTGCCCAGACGTCCGGGCTGTCAGGAAGAGCGACGCTCCGTAGCGAGACGCCCGCGCCACCCACGAACCTCACTCTCGCCGGCGGTCTATAAGGTGAATCGACTCGTCAGCCAGCCAGGCTGCGTAGTGCAGGGCGGACTGGATGTCCTCTGGCTCCAGGTAGGGATAGGACTCCAGGATCTCATCACGTGTCATCCCGTCGGCCATTAGCTTCAGGATCAGCGAGACGGTGATCCGCATACCGCGAATGCATGCCCGTCCCGCCTTAACGGGAAAAAGCCAGGATGCCTCACAGTTTGTCCTGGGAATCATTGGTCGGCAGATGTAGGCAGCCAACGGTGCGACACAGGGCTTTTTCCTTATGCAGAACCCGCAGCCTGCTGCGGGTTCTGCACGTCGGGGTTAAACGTGATACGTTCCAAACCTCGCATTTCTCGCCCTCCCTCAACGTGACAGCCTCCTGCGCGAACGTATCATAGTCCAACTTCGCCACGTGGCCTAATCGATTCATCGGGGGATCATCGGATGCAGCGTGGTGATCTCCTCGTCCGTCGCACCGTAGGGCCAGCAAGGGATTTGGTGGATCGACAGATCGGCAACTCCAAGACACCGAGCAGCCGGCCGGCAATCGGGCGGTGACGTGGCAGCAGCTGCGACAATGGCTTCGGTTCGGCGGGTGCTGTTTGCGAGGTGACCGGATCTCCCATACAAGCACCTACACCACAACTGAGGCCAGCAGGACGCCGAATACCGCACCCACCAGCCATGCGTAGCGGCGTGCCTCTTCGAGGAGGGGAGCTGCCTCTGGTAGCACGCCGCTGAGGCCGTCGACAACGACTCCCGCCAGGGCTGAGGACAGCACGGAGCAGCCTCCGGCGAGAACCAGGAAAATCACGAGGCGGGGCACGCTTCTTCCTCTCTCTCGCTGGTCCTCTCTCTTAGCCGTCTCCCTTGCTGAGCGCGGCTGCGGCGGGTGTGGGCCCTTACCTCTCGCTCGAGTCGATGAAGATCGAGCCCCCGCTGTGTGTCCCGCGGCGCTTGCCCCAAGCCGTCGAAGCACCAGGTGAAGCGGCCGAACCTGTCGACGCGGCGCCAGGCCTTGAGCCCCGGCCACATCTTGTGCGAGAGACGGCCTGATCTCTCGGCCGCGTCCCGAACTGGCCGAAGCGTGCCGTCGACGTCCGTCTCCGCCGGCAGCCAGATGTCGTCCAGCGTGGTGACGTAGAGCGGCAAGGGCGGTTCACCGCGTTCGTTCGCCAGCGAGAGAACCACATCCCTGACCTGCCGGGCCCGACCCATCTGCCGGGTGACGACCAGCACCCGCGGCATGGCGCTTCCGTAGAGCGCGTCCGGACGGTGGCGATAGAGATAGAACCGCTCGAACTTGCGCCTCAAGGTTCGCCCGTGGTCGCCCGCGGTGCTGTGGCCTCGATCGATCTCGAGCCAGAACTCATAGACATCCCGTCCGATCTGGTAGACGCCTCCGCTGTCGGGCAGCAGGACCTGGCGCTTACGACCGCCGTGATAGAACCAGCGCCGGCACTCCCAGCTGTCCCAGATCAGCAGCCGGTGGTTCCTGCCCACTGCCCATTCTCTCTCGGCCAAGCGGCGCAGGCCCAGGAAGAAGGCGTTGGCCAGCAGCGTGTGCTCCCAGCAGAGGAGCAGGCGTTTGATGCGCAGGTCCACGGCCCGGACGCCGTCTATCTTCGTGTAGCCGACGGGCCACAGCCGGGCCCGGCCGTAGGTCAGCGGGTGCATGCCGCGCGTGTTAGCAAGCAGCTTCAGACCGCGGTGGGAGAGCACGTAGCGCCTGGGTGATGTGGGGTCGCTGTCCGCCTCGCTCAGCTGGTCCTCGGTCTCAAGCAGGCGTGTCAGCAGAGCTACTTGTGACACCTGATCCTCGGCCTTGGCGAGCCTGCCCTCCAGCTGGGCCTGCTGGAGCTCCAGAAGCTCCCGTTCGGCGTCCTCGCGGCGCACCACCCGCACCAGCCCACGTCCGGCGATGTCACCGAGGAGCCCGGCATACAGGCCGGCGCCGGTCCTGCCGTAGTTGGCCAAGAGAGCCAGGTCGCCGCTCCGGAGCAGAGGCCAGCGCGCGACCTGGTTCAGCACCCGCCACGCTTTCCCCGAGAGAGCCAGGTAGTCTCTGAGCACCTGACCTCGGCGGGTGTGTTTGGTCCATTCGTCCAGGCTCTCGATGCGTGCCGGGCCGGAGCTTGGCGAGGAGATCAGGGAGGGGCGGGGGCGCGGGATGGCCGTCGCCGAGCCTCGGCAGCCGCGCCACAGCGCGCCCTGGCTCGAGGACCCGGCTCGCCACCAACGCCCCGGGCTGTCGCGCATGGCCCGTCCGCCGAGGCCCACGTAGAACTCCGCGTTGAGATCATCAGCTGTCTTCTGGACCTCTTGCTGCCACAACAGGGCTAGCTGCCGCGCCCGGCGTTCGTAAGTGGTGAGCATCACCAGCGCTAGTTCGTGGCCGGAGGTGCCGGTACAGAGATCCGCCGCCCAGCGCAGGAGTCTCTTGAAGCGGCGCACGTAGCCCTGGACCGCCAGACCGCCCGGGTCGGCCAGGACCGAGAAGCAGTAGTAGCGCCCCAGCCCCAGCGCCGAGCCGTAGCCGTCTAGCTTGAGCAGGCGCCGTCCCGCGGTGATATGGTAAGGGCTGCGCGCCCACTGCAGCTGCCCCCCGGTAGCTGACGTGTTGAGTTCTACCAAGAACTCGCGCGCCCAGGTGAGGGGCTGAGCGCGCAGCAGGGCGCCGGCCAGATGGCGGCTCTCCAGCCTCAGCGCTCGGCCGTAGGAGGCAGCCTTGCGCCTGCCGCCGGCGAGCTCCACGATGCCGGCCTCCGACGGCGCGTGCAGCCGGGGGCGGATCAGCGGCGCCGACGCCGTCTGGACCAGCCCGGCGTCCCCGAGGCTCTTGAGATAGCGATACACCGATCGCCGGGGCAGGCCCGTCAGGCCGACCACGCTGGAGGCCGCAGACCAGGGATGGTGAGCCAACGTGTGCAGCACGCGCCTGTGCGGTTTCATGCTCAGGGTTCTTGCCTAGTGTTCTCGCCCAGCATCCAGCGCCCAGAAGCCCGGTGCCTGGTTGCTGCGCGCTGGTGCTGGCTTCTGTATCCTGGTGGGCAGCCCGCGGCCGACGTTGCCCGCGGCACCCTGGAAGGCCTGGGCCGATTTCGTAGCCGTCATTCTGGCCAGCTTCGTGAGCAGCTCCTTGCTGAACAGGCTCTCCCCTCCGGCCCTGTGTAGATTCGCCTCCAGCTGTTCCACGCGCTCCGACGACTCGCTGCCGCCGCCCAGCTCGGTGGCGAGCTTGCCCGGGCGCTTCTCGGCGTCGACGGCGGGCAGCGTGAAGCCGCTCACGCGATCCAGGACTCTGGCTGCGACCCCGGGATCCGGGGCGGCGGCCTTCCGGGTGCGCACGGAATACACCGGGAGGCGCTCTCCGTCCTTTCCCGTGGTCTTGACGTAGGCCTCGAAGGGCTCCAGATCCACTAGATTCGAAGGCTCGACGCCGTCCAGCCTTCCTGACAGATACTCGGCATCCTCGAAGTTAGTCTGGAAGGATAGGACCGTGGTCACCCCGGCGAACGAGACGCCGGGCAGCTCCGGGCCGATGCTCCGCAGCCGGGCCAGCGACTGGGTGCCCAGCACGAACGACACCTCGAACTTCTGGAGCTCTGACAACAGCGCGGCGTAGTCCACCGAGGGGATGCTCTGGAACTCATCGATGATGACCATGCAGGGCCGGCGGCCGGCCCGCTTGGCCTGCGAGCGCTCGCGGATCACCACGTTCAGCATATTGAGAAACACGGCCCCGATGAAGCCCCCGATCTCCTCGCCAAGCTCGCCGTGCGCGGTGTGCACCAGCAGGATGCCGCCCTCGCCCAGCACGCGACGGACGTCGAGGGTGGAGCGCGGCTGTCCAAAGGCCATCCGGGAGACGTTGTTGCCGGCCACGCGGAACACCTTGGTCAATACGGCGGAGCACGGTGAAGGGTAAGATGACGTCCTGGTAGCGTCCGCGACGGAAGGTGTCGCGGATCAGATCGGCGATGGACCAGATGAAGTCTGCTGTCTCGTTGAAGTTGTTGACCATGAGTTACTTCCTCAGCCCGAGTAGATCACTACTGGCGCAAAAAAGCCCGCTCACACCGGGGTGCACTAACGAGTTGTCGCAGAAGAGGAAAAGATGAGGAGATCTCCCTTTGTCCCTATAATGAGGGACAACGTTCACGCGAGAACTGAAAGGAGATCTCCTATGAGCAAGAATACCATAGACGAGCTGAATGCGCTAACCGATGAGCTGACCGACGTTCTTGAGGGGGCTGTTGAAGAAGCTCTGCCCCTTGTCGAGCAGGAAGACACGGACCTGCGAGATTTGGAGAAAGCGACGAGAGCGGTGATGATGCGGGTGGGGAGGCGGTTCCTGGAGTTGTTGGTTGAAGGAAGTCGGCCTGATGAGAAAGAGGAGACGGTGCCGTGCCGATGTGGAGGGACAGCCGAGTTCGAACGGTATCGAGAGGGCACGGTGATCACGACCTTTGACCAGATTGAGTTCACCCGGGCGTACTATCTCTGTCCCGAGTGTCACGAGGGGACGTATCCTCTCGATGAGCGCTTAGGGCTGTGTGCAGGCGGGCTGAGCGCGGCTCTCCAAGAGACCCTCGCACTGATAGGCGTCCACGTCCCCTTTGAGGTCTCGAGTGAGTTGTTGGAACGGTTGACTCAGGTGTCGATCAGCGATAATGGGGTGCGTGAATCGACGGAGCGTATTGGGCAGGAGCAGGTGGAAGCGGAACAGGCTCTGGTGGAGGCGGCCTGGGATCCAGATCGCTTTGAGCTGCCCGACGGGCCTGAGGAGCCTCCGGCTCGCCTCTACGGCTCGATTGACGGGACCTCAGTACGGACAGAAGAAGGATGGCGGGAGGCCAAGCTGGGCAGTTGGTACGCGACGGACGAGGCGCCTGCGAGGGAGCCTCTGGAGGAGTGGGCGCCTCGAGCAGAGGATATCAGCTACGACGGAGACATCAAGGAGGCAGAGGAATTTGGCCGCCTAGTGTATCTCAAAGGGAGACAGCAGGGGGCACACAAAGCAGAGGAGGTCGTCTTCGTCGCTGATGGAGCGAAATGGATCTGGAACTTGGTTGAGGAGCACTTCCCCGACGCCGTACAGATCGTCGACTGGTACCATGCTGCTGAGCATATCTGGGAGGTGGCCCACGCGGTCTATGGCGAGGGGAGTGACGCGGCTCAGGAGTGGGCGGAGGAACAACTTGATGAGTTGTGGGAAGGAGACCTCACGCACATCCTCCAGGCCCTCCGTGCTCAGCTGAACTCGGACATGGAGGAGGATCCCGCACGACAGGCGATCACCTATTTCGAGAACAATCGACACCGCATGCGCTACCCCGAGTTCCGAGCTCAAGGCTATCAGATCGGAAGTGGGACGATCGAGAGTGGCTGCAAGCGCGTGATCGGGGCGCGGTTGAAGCAGGCGGGGATGACGTGGACGCTGGAGGGAGCACGACAGGTGATCAAAGCGCGAAGCATG
>JAWLCP010000123.1:0-7615 GCA_041687115.1 Anaerolineae bacterium | reverse complement strand
GAGGGCCGTTGGGCCGGAGGCGACGGAGTACGCCTCTGGCTTTCCCATGTCGCCTGAAAGCGATATAATTGGGGGAGAAACGTCTCCTCCCGCTCTCGTCCTCGGTTGCACGGGCGAGGTGGTCGCCTGATCAGGGGCCGAAGTCTAAACGGATGTCTGAAGAGGAACTCGACCTAATTCAGCGTGCCAAGGAAGGCGATCGGGCTGCCTTCGCTGGATTATTCGACCAGCACCACTCAGCTATCTATCGCTACATCTTCTTCCGGGTGGGCGACGAAGCTGTGGCGGAAGATCTGGCCGGCGAGGTCTTCGTGCGCCTGGTGGAGAAGATCGACCAGTTCGCCTATAGAGGACGCCCCCTGCTGGCCTGGCTGTATACCATCGCCCGCAACCTAGTCGCCGACTACCATCGGCGCGTTGGAAGGGCCAAAATGGTCCCCCTTGATGAGGGGCTGGTGGCCGATTCGATGGGTCCGGAGGATGCAGCCGGTGTGATGCTCCGTCAACGCAGGTTGGCTGCTGCTCTTGAAGAACTGACGGAGGAGCAACGGCAGGTGGTTGTCCTCAAGTTCTTTGAGGGGCTTGATAATCAGACCGTGGCCATGATCGTCGACAAGTCCGTCGGCGCGGTCAAGTCGCTGCAGCATCGAGGACTGGCCGCGCTGCGCCGAGTTTTCGAGCAACAAGATGATTGACTCGAAGGTAACCCGTATCTCTGTCGCCACCTTCTCGTTAGACAGATTGAAGAAGGAGGTGACAGTGATGTTAAAGGAAAAGATTGACCGCAGAAGAACTCTTACGAGAGGGCAGACGGAGTCGCTGGCGCGAGTGATCTTCTCCCTGGAAGAACCGTGGCGCACTCGCTTCCTCGTGTGGCTGTCCGAACGGGCCGACGGGGAGTGCTGCTCAGGCCTGCCCTCGCAGAGACAGGTCGCTGCGTGGCTGGACGACGCCGCTCTGTCTCGTGAGCTCGCTGTGTTGTTGGATAAATGGCTCGGAAAGACACTGTAATCCCTGGATCGATAGATCTAGACGAGGCGCTCGACAGATCTCTGGCGCTCCTCCAACGTGGAGGAACGCCTGAGGACTGTCTGGCTCGCTTCCCGGAGCACGCTGAGGAGCTGCGTCCTCTGTTGGAGGTCGCCGTCCAGATCCGCCGTGTGCCGACGCCGGTTCCCTCGGCCGCGGGCGCCGCGGAGGGAAAGCGGCGCATGCGGGAGGCCCTGGCGCGGAAAGAGGAGGCTCAGTCGAGTCTCGACGTGCGAGCGAGGGCCTGGATCAGCGGCGTCTTCGAGGGAATCACCGCAGGCGGAATCGACGTCCAGAGGGTGCTGCGATCCGCCGCTGTGGCAGCCGCGGTCGTTGCTCTGATCGCCATCGGGACCGTCGCCTTCGGGTCCTGGCAGCGGACGATGGTTGGTCACGAGGCAATTCTGAAGGCGAGGGGCGGCCAGGTGGAGGTCTTGCCGTCGGGGTCCGATACGTGGCTCCCGGTCTCGGAGTACACGCTGGTGGAGGTCGGGGACCGTATCCGCACGGACACCTCCGGTTCCGCTGATCTGATGTTCTTCGAAGGGAGCATCGCGGAGCTCGGGCCGGAGGCGGAGCTGACCATCGCCCAGATGGCCTCCCAGCGGGGTGGAAGGGGGAGGGCGATCGTCCTCCATCAGTGGCTGGGCCAGACCCACAACCACGTCCAGCCCCTGGTGGACGAAGACTCGCGTTTCCGAATCGAAACAGCCTCAGCAGTGGTGTCTGTGCGGGGAACGTCTTTCACGCTGACCGTGGAGCCCGACGGGTCGACGCTGTTGGCGGTTCACGAGGGCGCGGTGGAGGTGCAGACGCGCGATAGGTCTGTGCTGCTGGGGGAGGGCGAAGAGATCCTGGTGGAGTCGGCTCAACCCTCGCCCACGCCGGCATCAGAAACGACACCTGAGCCGACTGATACGCCCGTGCCCAGTGGAAGCGAGCCATCGATCGGGCCGCCCTCGACCGGGCCACCCTGGTCACTGTGGATGGTGGAGACGCCGGAACAGGTCACGGCGACACCCACACCGACGCCTACGGCGACGCCGACGGCTACAGCGACCCCTACGCCGACGGCAACAACGACGCCCACGCTGACGGCAACGATGACTCCCGCGCCGCCAGCGACCGAAGCGCCGGCGCCAGCACCGACCAGGGAGCCATCATCGGGACCCACGCCGACCGAAGAACCACGGCCGCCCAAGGTGACACCGCCCGGGCAGACGAAGACGCCCCAGCCGCCTGGTCTGACCAAGACGCCACCGGGTCAGGACAAGAGGACGCCCGAGCCGGGTGGAGACGACTGACGGCAGCGGGCCTCCGGGTGGAGGAGCGCTTGAGAACTGACCATCTTCGTGGTGCATTTTCCCTCCTGTGGGGTGGAATGCCCAGCCATTTTGGCTGGGCATTCTCATTCGGATTCTGTCGTTATTCGTTCCTCCTCACAACGAGCGGCAGGTAGATGCGACCTGCTCCGCCGATCTTCGTGATCACCGGTTCGCCCTGCGCGGTGATCCCCTCGGCACATCTGACGCCATAGCGATCATTCACGATCTGCTCGCTGCTCCCCGTCACGGTCACGGCGAATCCAAACTCGCGGCTCTCGCCGGGCTCCAGTGTGGCCGCCGTCCAGCGGAGGACCCCACCGCTCTCCAGCGATCCGCCACTTCCGGGGACGTATTGGGTGTTCCGGGGCAGCGTGTCCGTGATTACCAGCCCGGTTGCCTTCTGCCCCCGGTTGACGACGCGGATGGTGTAGTCGAGGGTCTCGCCTCTCTTCACCTGGTCCCTCGAGGCTCGTTTGCTGATCTCCAGGACGGGTTTGTGCGTAACGTAGGCCACGGCCTCCGCTTCAACGGCGTGGAGCAGGTCGGGATGGGTGATGACGGCGGTGTTGGTCACCGGACCTTGATAGTCCTCGTCGACCAGGGTGGTGAGGGTCACCACCTGGGACGAGAACGCACCCACGTCGCCCGTCCACTGGACGCTGACGATGTCGCTCACGATGTCGCCCGCGCTGGCCGTGGCGTCTCGCTGGTAGGTGGTGGACTCCCAGGGCAGGTAGTCGTAGACCGAGACGCCGGTTGCCGTGAGGGGGCTCGAGTTGACGATGTGGACGAAGTAGGTCAGCACATTGCCGGGCCCGGGCGAGACCACGGCGGGTGTAACCTCCTTGTGGGAGTCGATGAGCCCGACCTCCTTGACGGTGGTCGTGATGGGCGGGCCAGCGTTGGAGAACCATCTGGGGAGGGTGATCACCTCGTCACTGGAGAGCTCAATGGTGATCTCCTCGGATTCATACCAGCGGGCGAGATAGAGATCGTTGACCAGCTTGGTGCCGCTGATCAGATCCTCGTCGATCTGGACGGCGAAGGTGCGCGCTTCGATACGTGCGCCTGTGCCGAAAGCGGGGAGCGTCCAGGAGATTGCCTCCACCGAGGCGGTGACGCCGCTGGTGGAGGTGATGGTGACGGTCTGTATCTTCCCGCCGTGGCTGATGCGGTCGCTGAGCACCGTAGCCCCGCTGATGGGCACAGCCTCCCACAGCGTGGGGTACGGTGGCTCGTCGGTCGCCAGCGCGCTGTTCCAGACGCCGATGGAGTAGGTCATGATGTGCCCGCGACCGATGACGACCGGGGCGGACTTGACCGGGTTGAGGTGCGCCAGGTGGGTGATCTTGCAGGTCGCGGCGTCGGACACGGGATCGGTGTTCCTGTTCGTCAGACTGTCCGTGATGCTGACCGTCGCGGTGACGAGGGTTCCCTCCTCACCGCCGATGGTGCTTCGTCCTCGGGAGCCGTCCTTGTCGGCGGTCGTCGTGAGCGTGACAGCATCCCCCGCGTTCAAGTCTCCCACCCAGACGTACGCCCTGCACTTCTCGCCACACTCGGGACCGTCGTCGAAATGCCCGATGTCTGGAATAGCCTCCAGGTCACCGCGGTTGGGCACCTGGATCCGCTCGAAGGTGATCGCAGCTCTGGCATCCAGGGCGCTGCCGGGGCCGAGATTCCGGACCACCAAGGTGGGCGTGACCGGTCCAGTGCCACTGCCCGGTTTCTTGGCGATGGGGTCGAGCGCGGCGCTGGCCTCGAAGGTGGGGCCCCTGACGACGTTGGTCACCGCCTCGCCGGGCTGGCAGACGTCCTCGGCGCTGCAGACGCCGTAGTGGTCGTTGACGATGGGGATTCCCATCACGTCGCTGATGTAGACGGTATAGGTGAGCCGGGTCGATTCCCCGGTGTCGAGGCGGGGCACGGCCCACGAGACGATGCCTCCGTTCTCGGTGCCCCCGCGCACATAGGTGACCCCGGCGGGCACCCGGTCGGTGATGACCAGATCCGTGGCCAGCGAGCCCTGGTTAAGCAGGTCGAGGGTGTAGGTCATCTGGCGGTTCGACCCAGGAGGATCGGGCCAGGTGTGTTTGGTGAGGCTGAAGATGGGGTCGACAATGGTGACGGTGTAGGGCTGGCCGGAGGTGACGTCCGTCTCCGAGCTGGCGACCTGATACCGGTCGTTGGTGATGACGGTGCCGCTGGGCACGTCGCTCACGTCGACGCTGAACGTGAACGCGGTCGTCTCCCCGAGGTCGAGGGTGGCGGAGCGGGTCCACGTGACGACGTCGCCCTCGACGTGGCCGTCCGGCCCCACATCCCTCACGCTGGTATGGGGCGGCGCGTGGTCCATGACTGTGAGGTCCAGATGGTGGGCCGGCTGCCCGCGGTTGGAGACGGTGAGGGTGTACGTCATGGGCTTGTTGGCGCCCGGCTTGAGAGGAGCTGACGTCTTCTCGATGGTCAGAATCGGCTCGTCGGTGACGACCGTCTCGGCGGTCGTGGTGACCGGCTCGGCGATGAGGGGGTGGCTGATCACGGCCGTGTTGTGCACCGTGCCTACGAAGCTCTCATCCACGGAGACGCTGAAGCTGATGACGACGGTGCTGTCGAACCCGACGTCCCCCTGCCACGTCAGCGCGCCATCGTCGAACGAGAAGTTGGAGAGCACGCTGGCCGAGGCGTCGTCGTTGTACGTGGTGCCGTCCGGGATGACGTCGGTCAGCGTCGTGTCGGTGGCGGTGCAGGCGCCAGTGTTGCGGATCTCGATGGTGTAGCGAAGGAGCTCTCCACCGGTGTGGGCCAGCGTGGGCGTCACCGCTTTGACGGACGTCTTGAACTTCGGGTACCCTCCTTGATCCGGTGGGATCGGATCGGCGCTGACCGCCGGCGGGCCGGCGCTTAGAGCGAGGAGCAGCGCCCCCACCAGACACGCGCCGATAAGAAGGGCGGTGGTGAGGTGGACTGCTGTGCGATGTGCAGTTTCGGTGTGTCCAGTCATGCGGTGAAACCTCCCTGTGCTTCTCCCCTGGTGGATCTGGTACGGCTGTCGTCTCCGAGCCAATGTCGTCTCTCGCCGTGCGGTTCGGCATTCCACGATTCACGGCGGCTGAAGACGCGGGCAGCCCTCCACTATGGCTAACGAGAGAGGTGTCGGTGGGATACGGGCTGCAGGTAGTACTTCAGTCCTGGTTGACATGACCTGCGGCTATGCTATACTTCACACCGTTGAGCGATGTGGATGTGTCGGACAACGTGCTTCGCCGCCACGGGCACGCCGGTGCTCGCGGCGGTCGTGTGTGTTATGAGCCAGCATGAAGACTGAGGTTATCCGGGCGCGAGGCTGTGGAGCGAGGCGGCGGGCTGTGGCGGTGCTGAACGGAGGGGGGTTGGTGGCCTTCCCTACCGACACCGTCTACGGTCTGGCTGCCTCCCCATGGAACGAGGAGGCAGTCCGGCGCCTGTACCAGGTCAAAAAGCGCCCGAAGGAACTCCCGATTCCGCTGCTTCTCTCCGATGCCGGGCAGGTCGATCGGGTTGCCATGGTCACGGAGCCCTGTCGGGAGCTGACGGAACGCTTCTGGCCCGGTGCACTGACGCTGGTGTTGCCGAAGAAGGCATCGGTCTCGGACGTCATCAGCGACAGGCCCACGGTGGCGGTGCGGGTGCCCGATCTCCGCCTCGCGCGAGATCTCATCCACGGGGCTGGCGGGGTGCTGGCGGTGACCAGCGCGAACCTTTCGGGGGCGGACAGTCCCATCACGGCTCAACAGGTCGAGGAGCAGCTTGGGGGGCGCGTCTCGTTGATTCTCGACGGAGGGCCTTGTGAAGGGGGCGTTCCATCGACGATTCTCGACTGCTCCGTGTCGCCTCCCCGGCTGTTGCGGCGCGGGGCGGTCGGCGAGCCGGACCTGCGCGCGGTGGTTGGCGCAGTAAGCGTCCCGTAGCAGCTCCGACGGGGCGGCGGCCAGGCTTGGATTTACAGAAGGAGACAGGTAGGCGTTGTGTGATCAGAATGGTTTCACGGTGTGGTTCACCGGTCTATCGGGAGCGGGTAAGACGGCAATTGCGACACCCCTGAGCGAGGCGTTGAAGGACCGCGGTCTGAAGGTCGAGCGGCTGGATGGAGACATCGTCCGTCAGAGCTTGACCAGCGATCTAGGTTTCACGAAGGAGGATCGCGACGAGAACATCAGGCGAATTACCTTCGTGGCGAAGCTGCTCACTCGGAACGGAGTGGTCGTCATCTGCTCATTCATCTCTCCCTACCGGGAGCGGCGGGCGAGAACGCGCCAGGAGATCGAGGAGGGCGGTGGGTTCATCGAGGTGTACGTCGAGTGCCCGCTCGAGGTGTGCGCCGAACGGGACGTGAAGGGGCTGTACGAGCAGGCCTTCGCCGGCGAGATTGACAACTTCACCGGAGTGTCCGATCCGTACGAGGCTCCCGAGGATCCGGAGATCGTCTGCCACACCGCTGAGGAGTCCGTGGAGGAGAGCGTCGGGCACGTCCTCGCTTATCTGGAGGAGAATGGATACATTCCCACACGGTGAGGGCGTCGATCCTGGCTCTTCGACGTGAAGCGCAGGCTCCTACCTCCGGCCCTGGTCTTCCTGGCCGTCTTCGCGGTCTACGCGATGACCGCTGCTCCGGGCACGCTGTTCGGGGACCCTTCTGAGTACCAGTTCATTCCCGCCATTCTGGGCATCGCCCACCCGCCGGGGTATGCTTTCTACACGCTGCTAGCGAAGGCGTGGCAGCTCCTGGTCCCTCTGGGCACCATCGCGTTCCGGACGAACCTTCTGGCCGCCGCTGTAGGGGCCTGGACGGTGACGGCGGTCATGCTCGTGACTCGGGAGATCGCTCTGGGGGTCGACCGGGGTGCCCCCGTGTCGATGGGGGATGTGGGCCCGCCCATTGCAGCACAATCCCAGCGTTTCTGGCGGCTGGTGATCCTGGCCTCCGTCTTCGCTGCGTTGGCTCTGGCTGCGGCTCCTGACCTGTGGCAACATGCCATCCACGCCAACGCCCACATCGTCAGCGCTGCGCTGAGCGTCACGCACCTATGGCTGCTGACCCGCTGGTGGCGCACGGCGCGCAACGGCTGGCTGGGTGCCTTCAGCGCGACGCTCGGTCTTGCAGTGACGCATCACCCCATTACGCTCATGGGGGTGCCGGCCTACGCCCTTTTCATCCTCATCGTGCGGCCCCGCATCCTGCGACAGTGGCGAACCCTGCTGCCGGTCGGGGGGTGTTTCCT
>JAWLCP010000122.1:0-7766 GCA_041687115.1 Anaerolineae bacterium | reverse complement strand
CGCACGCCAGGTAGGGTTTGCGATGGTGCGTGACCGCGGTAATGAAGACGATGGCGTCGGGAATGTAGTATCGTCGGAAGCTGGGCATGGCATTCTCATGTGTCGGGTATGGAAACCTGCTGGCAGGTATGGAAACCTGCTGGCAGGTATGGAAACCTGCCCTACATAGGCGGGCATGGAAACCTGCTGGCAGGTATGGAAACCTGCCCTACATAGGCGGGTATGGAAACCTGGTGGCAGGTATGGAAACCTGCCCTACATCTTGTCGGGTATGGAAACCCGACCTACGTCTTTGTCGGGTATGGAAACCTGGTGGCAGGTATGGAAACCTGCCCTACATAGGCGGGTATGAAAACCTGCTGGCAGGTATGGAAACCTGCCCTACGTAGGCGGGTACGGAGAGCCGATTTACGCCAGCATCTCCCGCGCGAGGATGGTGCTCATCTTCTCGGAGACGAGGGCCATCTGCTCGGCCGTCTCCAGGTCTCCCTCCTCGCGGGCCTTGGCCTCGGTCTCCTCGATGAACTGAACCATGCGCTCTGTCACCAGGTTCTTGCTCTCTTCGAGGAGCCGTTCGATGTGGTTCTCCTCCTCGGCTGCCATCAGGCGGTTGATGAGCCGCAGCTCCGGCGGCATGGCCTCCTCCATGAGGCCCATCACGACGCCCCAGACCTCGCGCAGGGCCTCGAGGGTGTCCTCGTCCTCCCTCTTGTGGGCCTGCTGAAGGTTGGCCCCCAGTACGTTGAGGAAGGCCTCGTCGATCTCGTCGATGCGCCGGCGGGCCAGCTCCCTGGGATCGTCGCTCATCACCAGGTCGCGCAGCAGGGCGGAGCGAGCTTCGTATAGCGCCTGGGCCTCCTCGTCGAGGCGGTCCCGGATGTCGAGGATCTCGCGGCGCAGGTCGGTCAGACGCTGCTTCTCCTCCTGGTCGGAGGTGGCCTCGATCTTCGCGGTCAAGTTCTGGAAGAAGAGGTAGTCCATCATGGGCCGCCCGAAGGAGACCAGCATCTCGCGGGTGGCCTTGTCCTCAGTCTCGACCAGGAGCTCCAGCAGCTTGTCGCGGTTCGGCTCATCGCGGAGCGCCTCGAGCATCTCGTTGCGGGCTCGAATAGCGTGTCCTTCCGTGCTCAGCTCGAGGAGCTTCTCGCGGAGGTGGCGGAGGGTCTGGGCGGCCTCGTCCTGTCCCATCGCCTGGGCCAGTTCCAGGTTCTGGGTGAGCATGTAGAAAAAGAGCTCGTCGATCTTCTCGTCGTTAGCCTCAATCATCGCCTCCAGGGACTCGTCGGAGGCCGCCTCGGCCATGCGCTGGAGCAACTCGGCTTTCTCTCTCTGCTCCTCCAGCATCTCCTCGGTGACGCCTTCCTCCTTGAGAATTCTCTTGGTCAGGTTATCCATGGTGAGGAAGACCTCGGGCTGCAGCAGATAGGCCCTGCGTTTCTCCGCCGGGAGTTGATCCATGACCCGGCGGGTGAGCCGGCCGATGGTCTGCTCGCGCTGTTCCCGGTCGCCGCCGACCTCCATGGGCATGTAGACCAGGGCCAACTCGTTCTCCGGGTCGTGATAGAGGAAGGGGACGTTCAGGGCGCCCTGCGACCCACAGTGGGGGCACTGGGCGACGTTGATGAGTCCGTTCAGCAGGCGGGTCTGGACGCTGGGATCCTCCCCGACGTCCAGGATCTGCTCTACGCGGGCGTCGAAGGGTTGGTTGCAGGCGGGACAGGTTACTCTAGCTACTCTCTGTTGAGGCATAAATAAGGTCCTTTCTTCAGATATCTATTGACTACCTACCGGCGTTGGCAGGCACCTACCGTGGAATGGCGAACGAGAAAGCAGCGCCCTCGCCGGGGTTGCTGTCCACCCAGATGCGTCCATCGTGGGCCTCGACGATGGCCTGGGCGAGGTAGAGGCCCAAGCCCGCTCCCGACGTCTGCTGCAGATACTCGCGTGAGCCGCGGAAGAAGCTCTCGAAAATGTGCGGCTGCTCCTCGAAGGGGATGCCGACGCCCTGGTCGGTGACGGTCACGATCACCTCGTCCGCGGTGTAGCGGCCGGTGACCTCGATGCGTCCGCCCTCCGGGGAGTACTTGATGGCGTTGGAGAGCAGGTTCTTCAGCACCTGCTCCAGCCGCGTGGGGTCCCCGCGGACGACGGGGAAGTCGGGCGGGAAATCGACCTCGATCTGGTGCGTGTCGGTCTGGGTGCGGAATCGCTCCGCCACCCGCTCGGTAAGCGCGTCGAGGGCAAGTCGCTCCATCTCCAGCGGCAGCTTGCCGGCTTCGAGGCGGGAGGCGTCGAGGAGGTTGTCGATGAGGTGGTTGAGCCGGTCGGCCTCCTCCAGGATGACCTCGAGGCTTTCCTGCCGCGTCCGAGGATCCCAGTGGGCATCCTTCCGCAGGAGCGTCTCGGCGTACCCCTGGATGAGCGATACCGGGGTCTTGAGCTCGTGGGAGACGACGGAGACGAACGTGGACTTGATCTCGTCGGCCTCCCGGAAGCGGGTGATGTCGCGGACGTTGGCGATGACGTTGACCAGGCGGCTTCCCTGCCCGAAGAGGGGGGCATAGATGATGCCCACGCTGACCGTGCCGCCGTTCTTGCGACGGAGGTCCCCCTCCACGTAGAGGGGGCGGGCGGACGGGAGCGGCCATCCGCCCGCTACGGCGTCGGATAGATCTCGATTGGTCTCCAGGTGGGCCCAGCGAATGACCTCGTCGTGATGGCGGCCGAGCACCTCCGGGGCGGACCAGCCGGTGAGGCGGGACAGGGCGCGGTTGAAGACGCGGATGCGCTGGGCGGAGTCAAGGATCAGGACGCCGTCGGCGCTGTATTCCAGAATGGCGTCAAGGCGGCGCTTCTCCTGCGAGACGCGCTCGTAGAGCTGGGCGTTGTAGACGGCGATGGCAGCCTGGTCGGCGAAGCTGGCCAGCACCTGGCGGTCGTTGGCGGTGAACCGGCTGCCGTAGGCGCGGAAGACGTAGAGGACGCCGATCAGCTCGTCGCGAATCGACATGGGGAGGGCGACGACCTGCTCCAGGCGGAGCCCCAGGTCGGCGACGACCTGCCCCAGTTTCTCCGCCAGCCCCGGGATGCGGAAGCGGCTCGGGTCCGCATAGTCGGGGATGCCGGAGAGGAGGGGCTCGAAGTAGGGGACGAGGGCGGACGGGAGGCCGTAGCTGGCCGCGATGGTGAAGTCGCCATCGTCGGGGTCGCGGAGGGCGATGAGGCTGGCCTGTCCGGAGAGCATCTCGGCGGCGGCCTCGAGAACGATCTCGAGGAGGTCGTCGAGGTCGAGCTGCGCGGTGAGGGCGCGGCTGATCTCCAGCAGGTGGTCACGCTGTCGAACGCGGTAGTCGGTTAACATGGGTTCAGGTTGTTATTGCCACGTTTCGGTCAAACTACAATCCCACATTATAGCACACAGCAGGGACGCGACCAGCGAGTGGTGGGCAAGGGGAGGAGCGATGGCGGATGGTGGCGTATGGGGAGCGGTGGGGCGGGAAGAGGGACGGCGGTGCGGCCAGCTGCTGCCATGCGTGTCCCCTCTGGCACTGTGAGAGCCCCACCGAGTGACTCCATGCTGGAACGGCGCACGGCTGGCTGCGCGGCCTGAACCCCGTTTGAGAACCGGCGACCAGGAAGGCTCACTTGCCGATTACCGTTGACATGCGCTAGCCTGGTATGGTATACTGGAACCATCATCTGATGATCCAGGCACCGGACACAAACCCGCACACCCAGCTCCACCTCATCTGAGCCCCGGATCCGAGAGTCCGGTCGGGATCCATATAGTCTTTCCCGTAACAGGCGGCATCACCGTTTCCGTCCTCTAGACACAGCCGGCTGATTCACGCAGGCCGACGGGCGAAAGCCCAGGCGAACGCCGAGGTAGAAGCCGTAGGCGGGCGCCCCTTAACACGCGATTTCGTCGGGGGTCCAGGTGGGGTTTTGCCCTGCCGACCCCACGGCCCCTGCCTCCACCGGGCTGCCCCGGAGAACAGCCGGGTCAAGACCCGGAGGCGTCCACACCATCGTTTACAGGCTAGATCCGTTTTCATCGCCGCCCCTGCTGCGTCTCAGGTGCGCGGCGGGGCGTCGTTTCGCGTGTCAGTATATGGGGGTGAAGACGATGAACAGGTTCGCGGAATGGAGGCACGGTACGCTGTGGTTCGGGTGCGTGGTTGTGCTCTCGGGCTTGCTGGTCGGGGTGACGCTGCTGCTGACGGGCGGCCAGACGGCTCGCGCGAATCCGGGCGTCATCTACGTGGACGCAGATGCAGCACCTGGGGGAGGCGGTACGTCGTGGAGTGACGCCTATACTGATCTTCAGAGCGCGCTTAAGGTGGCCGGACCAGGTGACGAAATCTGGGTAGCTGAGGGGGTGTACTACCCTGCGGACAACGCCGACGACCGCACCGCTACCTTCAAGCTGCGGGCTGGTGTAGCTCTTGTCGGAGGCTTTGCAGGGGGAGAGAAGGAGCGTGACCAGCGGAACTGGGAAACCAACGTCACCGTGCTCAGCGGTGATTTGGACCGCAACGACACCACCGACGCCCACGGTGTGGTGGTAGACACGGAGAACATCGTCGGCGCCAACGCCTACCACGTAGTGACCGGTGACGGTGTAACGGAGACGGCGGTCCTCGACGGTTTCGTCATCACCGCTGGGAGTGCGGACGGGTCCGGGCCGCAAAACAGCGGCGGCGGCATGTTCAACGAGGACAGCAGCCCCATGCTGAGCAACGTCGTCTTCAGCGGCAACTGGGCCAGCTCGAATGGCGGCGGGATGATCAACTTCAGGAGCAACCCAACGCTTGCCAACGTCGCCTTCGGCAGCAACCAGGCAGCGGATGGCGGCGCGCTGTTCAACGGATCCAGCAGTCCCACGCTCACCAACGTCATATTCAGCGGCAATCATGCCGTGTCGAATGGGGGTGCGATGGCAAACTGGTCCAGCAGCCCCACGCTCACCGATGTCACGTTCAGCCGGAACACGACGGAGTCCGAAGGCGGCGGGATGATCGACAACTACAGCAGCAGCCCCACGCTCACTAACGTCACCTTCAGCGGGAATCAAGCCGGGTCGAATGGCGGCGGGATGGTCAACTACGACAGCAGCAGCCCGACGCTCACTAACGTCACCTTCAGCGGCAACCGGACCTCATCACACGGCGGCGGGATGTACAACGGCGAAGACGGCAGCCCTACGCTCACCAGGGTCACTTTCACCGGCAACCAGGCCGCGTGGTCTGGTGGCGCGATGTACAACGACAACAGCAGCCCCAGCCTCGACCACGTTACCTTCAGCGATAATCAGGCCGCGTCGTATGGCGGTGGGATGTGCAACTCAAGCAGCAATCCCGCCCTCACCAACGTCACCTTCAGCGGCAACTGGGCCCTTGCTGCTGGCGGCGGGATCTTGAACTCAAGCAGCAGCCCTACCCTCACCGGCGTCATCTTCAGGGCCAATGAGGCCGGGGGGTCTGGCGGCGGGATGGCTAACGAAAATAGCGGCCCCACCCTCACCAGCGTCACCTTCACCGCGAACCAGGCCCGGGATGGCGGCGGGATGCTCAATCTCGACAGCAGCCCCAGGCTCACCAACGTCATCTTCAGCGGCAATCGGGCCGCAGGGTACGGCGGCGGGATGGCCAACTCCATTAGCAGCTCTACGCTCATCAACGTCACTTTCAGCGGCAACCAGGCCACAGGATACGGCGGCGGGATGGTCAACTCCGACAGCAACCCCATGCTGGTCAACGCCATCCTGTGGGGAAACGAGGCTCCGACAGACCCAGAGATTTACAACTTGGGCACGTCGGCGCCCGATGTGAGGCACAGCAACATCCAGGGGGGCCATCCGGGCACGGGCAACATCGATGCAAATCCTCTGTTCGTGGACCCGGTCGACGCCAGCGAAGCTCCTACGACGGATGGCGACTACCGTCTCACTGAGGGGTCACCCGCAGTGGATGTGGGCTTCGATGACGCGGTTGTCGTGACCACCGACCTGGACGGCAATCCACGCATTGTCGATGGGACCGGCGATGGAAGCGCCGTTGTAGACATGGGAGCATACGAACTCCAGATTCCCTTGTTGACCATCATCAAAGAAGGAGAGGGGGCAGTCACTAGCACGCCCGGCTCGATCGATTGCGGCAGCATCTGCACAGGAGCTTTCCTTACCGGAAGTTCAGTCACGCTCACCGCAACCGCCGATCCAGGCTGGACCTTTGTGGGTTGGAGCAGGGACGTGGAGAGCACGGAGAACCCCCTTGAACTTGCGATCGAGCGAGACACGACGATAACGGCTACCTTTGAGGAGATGAAGGTCTACCTGCCCCTCGTGCTGCGGAGTGGGTGAGTGAGGGATGTGGGGGGGGCGCGGGCGATGGTCGGACCCGGACGCAGGCGTGCAGGCTATGCTTTGTATGCAGGGGTTCTCATGGTCGCTTCTGGTGCCCACGATTGGCGCCGCAGGGGTGGGTTTCGCGCGCGAGTATGATGGAGGTGGAGACGATGAACAGGTTCGGGGAACAGAGGCACGGTACGGTATGGCTCGGGTGCGTTGTTCTGCTCTGGGGGCTGCTGATCGGACTGACGCTGCTGCTGACGGGCAGTCAGACATCTCGGGCCGATCCGAGCGTCATCTACGTGGACGCTGATGCGATCGGGGCGGGCACGGGCGAGTCGTGGGCCGACGCCTATACCGACTTGCAGCATGCCCTCATCGTTGCCGGAGCAGGCGACGAGATCTGGGTGGCGGCGGGGACCTACAAGCCGACGGTGCCACGTGGCGGCAGCGGTGGGCGCTACAGATCGTTCCAGATGAAGAACGGTGTCGCCCTGTACGGGGGATTCGAGCCCTCTGCGGGCGCGACCGGGTTCGAGGACCGCGACTGGGACGTGTACGTGACGATCCTCAGCGGCGACGTTGGCGCCGAAGGGGACATCTCCGACAACAGCTACCACGTATTCTACCATCCAGACGGCACCGATCTGGACCGCACGGCGATCCTGGACGGCTTCATGGTGACCGGCGGCAATGCGAACGGCGACGATCGGCGCGAACAGTGCGGCGGCGGGATGTACAACAGCCGCAGCAGCCCCACCGTCAGCAACGTCGTCTTCGTTGACAACGACGGCTGGTTTGGCGGCGGGATGTACAACAACGGCTACGGCAGCGCGACGCTGACCAACGTGGTCTTCAGCGGCAACCGGGCCGTCAAGTCCGGCGGCGCGATGTTCAACGCGGACATGAGCCACCCGACGCTGACCAACGTCACCTTCAGCGGTAACCAGGCCGACTATGGCGCCGGGATGTACAACTCGGGCGGCAGCCCGACGCTCACCAACGTCACCTTCAGCGGCAACCAGGCTGACGACCACGGGGGCGGCATGAGCAATGTCCGGTCGAGTAGCCCTGTGCTCACCGACGTCACTTTCTGGGACAACCAGGCCGAGTCGGGCGGTGGGATGTACAATAAGTACAGCAGCCCCACGCTCACCGACGTCACCTTCTGGGACAACCAGGCCGAATCGGGGGGCGGGATGTACAATTCGAGCAGCAGCCCCACCCTTACCAAGACCAGCTTCATCGGCAACCAGGCCACCTCGAGTGGTGGGGGCATGCACAACAGCGACAGCAGCCCTCGGCTCATGGGGGTCACCTTCTGGGACAACCAGAACCCCTGGTATGGTGGCGGGATGGCCAACTACGAAGGCAGCAGCCCCACCGTTACCAAGGTCTACTTCATCAGCAACCGCGC
>JAWLCP010000121.1:0-7842 GCA_041687115.1 Anaerolineae bacterium | reverse complement strand
CGACCGGGCTCTGGTGAGGGACCTGGCTGCGCGAGGGGAGGTGGCCCGGGTGGTCGCCAACCCCCGAGTGCGCCAGCGGCTGCCACAGCCGGACGGCGGCGGGCCGGCGCCCCAAGCGTCCGAGGGTGTGGCGTGGAACGTGGCCCAGATCCGGGCGGACGAGGTGTGGGCGCTGGGGGTCACAGGGCAGGGCATCGTCGTCGCCGGCCAGGACACGGGCTACGACTGGGAGCATCCGGCGCTGGTCGGCAGGTATCGCGGCAGCCAGGACGGGACGGTCACGCACGACTACAACTGGCACGACGCGATCCACAGCCGCGACAGCAGCTGTGGGGCCGATTCCCCGGTCCCGTGCGACGATGACGGCCACGGCACACATACGATGGGCACCATCGTGGGCGACGACGGAGAGGGGAACCAGATCGGGGTGGCCCCGGGCGCGGAGTGGATCGGCTGCCGGAACATGGAGCAGGGGGTGGGCACGCCAGCGACGTATATTGAGTGTTTCGAGTTCTTCCTGGCGCCGTATCCCGTGGACGGAGACCCCTTCCTGGACGGCGATCCCAGCCTCGCTCCCCACGTGATCAACAACTCCTGGACGTGCCCGCCGTCCGAGGGCTGCGATTGGGAGACGCTACAGACGGTGGTCGAGGCCGTCCGCGCGGCGGGGATCATGGTGGTCGCCTCGGCCGGGAACAGCGGCTCCGGAGGCTGCGGCACCGTCCAGGACCCGCCGGCCATCTACGAGGCCGCTTTCTCGGTGGGCGCGACGGACAGGACCGACGGCATCGCGTCCTTCAGCAGCCGTGGACCGGTGACCGTGGACGGCTCGGGGCGGCTCAAGCCGAACGTCTCGGCGCCGGGGGTCGGGGTCCGGTCCAGCGTGCCCGGTAGCGGGTACGCGACCCTCAGCGGCACGTCGATGGCCGGCCCTCACGTGGCAGGGGCGGCGGCGCTTCTCTGGTCTGCGACGCCGCAGCTCGTGAGGGAAGTCGACGAAACAGAGGAGGTGATCGCCCGTGCGGCCCGATCGCGGACGACGGCGGAGGGCTGCGGCGGGGACGGTCCAGAGGACGTGCCCAACAACGTCTACGGCTGGGGAGTCCTCGACGCTCTCACCGCGGTAGAGCGAACGTTGGGGAGGGCGGAGATCGCGAAGCGAGTCAGCGTCGCCCGGGGAGTCCCGGCACGCTCGGTCGACTACTTGCTGGTGGTGACGAACACCGCGCCGTACACGCTGACCGAGGTCGTGCTCACGGACACGATTCCTGCAAGCACGACGTTCGCCGCGGCCAGCGGCGGGTATCAGCGCAGCGGTGACGTGGTCAGCTGGACGGCGACGACGCTGGCGCCCTGGGAGACGGTAACGGCGGCGCTTCAAGTCTCTGTGGAGCATCTCCCCAGCGGGACGCGGGTGGTCAATGGGGACTACGGCGTAACGGCGCGGGAGCTGCTCACGCCGGTCCGTGGCACGCCGGTCGGGGTGACGATTCCCTGGCGTCTCCTCGTGTTTCCGATTTTCAACGATTGGCGAGGGGAGGTGCGTGATGAGGGCTGAGCTGGATAAGGAGCGATTGAAGATTCGCTCGCTGCTCAGCCTGTCCACGCCGGCCGACGCGTTGTACGTGTATTACGCCTACTATCACGATCCGAAGCGGACGGAGCTGACTGTCCATGAAGATGCCGGGGGCCGTGCCGACGGTTTCGTCGCCGTCTGCCACACGGCGCAGCGCCTGTTTCAACCGACCGTCGCCCTACGGGCGTCGCGCGCCGACGTGGCGGTCGAGCTGCTGCAGGAGGCGCTGGCGCCGGGGCGGCCCTACTACCTGGTCACCGCGCTCCACCTGCAGGAGGCAGCGAGGGCGGTGGTGGAGATGCCTGAGCTGGAGATCAACCGGGTCTATGAGGTGGACTTGTCTCGCTTCGACTATGAGGTCAACGTGCTGGTGGTGGCGGAGGAGGGAATCGAGGATCGTCCCCGGTTCCTGATTCGCGCGCAGGGGGAGATCGTCGCCGAGGCGGGGGTGGCGTGGCTTTCGCCGCACTTCGCCGGCGTCTACGCCCAGGCCACGCCGCCGGCCCGCGAGCGCGGCTTCGGGCGGTCGGTCCTGGGGGCCTGCACGCAGTGGGTCATCCGCTCCGGCAGGCGCGCGGTGGCCATCGTCGACGCCCAGGACGATGCGGCGGCCGATCTGGCGGAAGGGGTGGGCTACATCGACACCGGGGCGCGACAGCTGGTGGGGGACGGGGTGTGTCGTGCCTGATGCCAGCTTCCTGTGTCCCGACGATGCGTCCTGGCAGCTGCGGTGTCGGGCCCTGGATTCCTGGCGCGAGCCGTCTTGACATCGAGGAGAATTGCCCTGGACATCAAAGGAGATGAAGGATGAAGGTCGAACTCGTTGCACTGACGCGCTATCTCAGAGGTGACGGCACGCCGGCGGAGCTGCTGGAGCACGCCGGGCGGATCTGCTACCGGAGCGAGAGCCGAGGCGAACCCGGGAAGTTCGTCCGCGCGCGGGTCGAGGAGGGACACGAGAGCATCATCGAGCACGCCAGCGCCACGTTTGAGATCAGCGGCATCAGCCGTGCCTGCTCGCACCAGCTGGTGCGCCACCGTCTCGCCTCCTACAGCCAGGAGTCGCAACGGTACGTCGATATGTCGGAGCCGGAGTGGGCGCTGCCGGCGGACGTGCTGGAGAGCGAGGAGGCGATGGCGATCTGGAGGGACTTCGCCGAGAACGTCAAAGGTGCCTACCGGGCCCTGCGCGAGCTCGGCGTGCGGAAGGAGGACGCCCGTTTCGTCCTGCCGAACGCTGCCGCCACCCGCATCCTGGTCACGATGAACTTCCGCGAGCTGCTCCATTTCTTCCGCATCCGCATCTCGGCGCCGGCCCAGTGGGAGATCCGCGAGGTCGGTGTGCGCATGTTGGAGCTGATCACGCCCCACGCGCCCAGCGTGTTCGGTCCTTTTCGAGAGAGGATGATGGCGGAGCGGCCTGAGTTCTTCGACGGGGTGGAGGGAGCGGGGTAGGTCAGGAGACGGAACGATCAACCGTCTTCGAGAAGAAGTCTCCTGAGCCTGCGGCGGTCCTCGTCCAGGAAGCCCAATCCGTCCCGCAAGTAGTCCGACACCGTCCCGTAGTCCCGTCTGATCTGATCGAAGGCGGCCTCCAGGTAGTCCTGTCGTGCCTCGAAGAGGGGGAGCAGTTTCTCTCGGGAGAGGCCGAACGCGGACGCGAAGCGGAGTTTGTTCACCATTCCATCCATGAAGTCGTCCAGATGGTCGTTGCTGCGCAAGTAGTCCTCCAGCACCGCCTCGCGCGGCACGCCCAGCGCGAGCTGGATCAGCGCGCTGGCGAAGCCGGTGCGGTCCTTCCCTGCCGTACAGTGTACCAGCATAGGCAGGTTGTGGCCCTCGGCGGCCAGCTTTATCACCGTCGAGAACTGGGGGCGAAAATCCGTCACGTACTCGCGGTAGCTCTCCCGGGCGAGCTCTCCGTAGTCCAGCTGTCGCGCCTTCCCGAACAGGAGCCACAACAGCCGCGGGAGCAGCCCCGATTCATCGTGTCGATCGACCTTCACGGGGAGGTGAAGGGTCCGGATGCCCGCGTGGCGCGGGACCCGGTCGGGATGGTTACTCCTCTCCTGGTGCGTCCGCAGGTCGCAGATGGTCCGGATTCCCAGCGCTGACAGCCGCTTCAGGTCGGCGTCGGATGCATCCGCCAGGCTCCCGCTGCGGTAGAGCATCCCCCGCCTCACCAGCAGACCGTCCTCCGTCCGCTGCCCGCCCATGTCGCGGAAGTTGTGGACGCTGTCCATCAGTACCTAGCCGGGCCGTCCATACACGGAGACGTGCTTCCCGCTCTCCTTCGTGAACGCATCCTTTCGCCACGAGCCCCAGCGTTGCTTCAGGGTCAGCCCTGCCAGGTCGGCCATGAGATCCAGCTCGGACGGCCAAGCGTAGCGCAGTTCCACCGGATACAGTCGCGGTCCCTGCTGCGAGATCAGGACGTGCTGGCTGCTGATCCGCTGGTTGACGACGTCGACCGCGGCGGCATCGATCCGTACGCTGTCGTCTGTAAGCTCGGTCAGGCGCACGGCCTGCCCATCCTCGAACCGCGCCAGGTCGGGCACGAAGGCCTCGATGAGGAAGGAGCCCTCGTCGCTCAGATGCGCGGCGACGCTGCGGAAGCACCCGACCTGTGCCTCCTGCGTTAGGAGGGCGAAGAAGGTGTTGAAGGCGACGAAGACGAGGTCGAAGCGACCGTCGATGGGGATCTCGGCGAAGCTAGCCTCCACCACACGGATTTCGTCCCCGCCGGGCTTCGCGCGCAGCTTCTCGATCATGGCCGGCGAGGCGTCGATCCCGACGACGTCAAGGCCACGGTCAACCAAGGGGAGGGCGACCCGGCCCGTCCCGATGCCGAGCTCAAGCACCCGCCCGCCGGCGGCCAACTCCTCTAGAAGGTCGATGGCGTGCTCGTCGAACTCGGCGTAGAAATCGTCATAGACCTCGGCGATGCGGTCCCCGTAGGTTCTGTCGTCGTACCGTTTCATCGTCCACCTCCTGCGATGAGAGTGAGAGGGGATGTGTCACCGGGACACACTTTCCTATGCGCCAGCTTCCTTTAGGTGGCGGTCGAACCAGCGCAGGATGTGCTCCAGCCGCTCGACGCGCCGGTCGGTGCGGCCGCCGCGGGAGAGACCGTGAGGCTCGTCCGGGAAGCGGACCATCTCCGTCTCCACCCCCAGCTTCTTCAGCGCCACGAAGACCTGCTCCCCCTGCTCGATGGGGCAGCGCAGGTCGTTCTCGCTGTGGATGACGAGCGTGGGCGTGGTGGCGTTGCCGATGTGGCTGATGGGGGACAGCTGCCAGTAGTTCTGGAAGGTCTCCCAGGGCGGCTGGTCGCCGAACTCCTGCTGGAAGGCCCAGTTGAAGTCGCTGGAGCCGTACATGCTGATCAGGTTGCTGACGCTTCGCTGGGTGACAGCTGCCCGGAAGCGGTCGGTGTGGCCGATGATCCAGTTGGTCATGTAGCCGCCGTAGCTCCCGCCGGTGACGCCGAGCCGCTCGCCGTCGACGTAGGGTTCCTCCTCGACGACGTCCGTCCAGGCCATCAGATCCGCGTAATCTGCGGTCCCCCAGCTGTTGGATATGGCGCGGGCGTGCTCCTCGCCGTACCCGCGGCTGCCGCGGGGGTTGGAGAAGAAGACCACGTACCCCTGCGCGGCGAGGAGGTAGAACTCGTGCATGAACAGAGTGCCGTACTGGGTGCGGGGTCCGCCGTGGATCTCCAGGACCGCCGGGTAGGCCTTTGAGGGGTCGAAGCCCGGGGGTTTCAGGATCCACCCTTGCAGCTGGTTGCCATCGGGCCCCTCGAACCACAGCTCGTCCACCTCGCCCAGGTCGATCTCCGTCAGCAGCGCCTGGTTGACGTGCGAGCGTCTGGTCGGCTCTCCGTCGGGCAGCGCGCACGTCCACACCTCCGCGGGCTCCTGCATGTCGGCGTGGAGGTAGGCCACGGCCGACTGGTCGTCGTCGAGGCTGAAGGCCCCCACGACGCCATCGCCACCGACGACGGTGTGGAGGGACTCATCCTCGCCGTCGACGGAGACCGACTTGAGGAGGGTGTCCCCGCGCTGGGAGATCTGGACCAGGATCCGGTCTCCGTCCTTCGACCAGGTGGGCGGCGACATGGGCAGGCCGCCCGGCAGGTCGTTGATGGTGGCGGAGGAGACGGCGACGTCGAAGCGCCCCGTCAGGTTCCGGGCCTGG
This sequence comes from Anaerolineae bacterium, assembly GCA_041687115.1. GTDB lineage: Bacteria > Chloroflexota > Anaerolineae > B4-G1 > B4-G1 > SKLM01. The sequence goes on along the minus strand of JAWLCP010000121.1, from coordinate 2,066 downwards.
CCGGGTCCGTCCGTTGGGACCACCCAGAGGCCCGTGTTCTTCCACCAGTCCCCGCGGCCCTCCTGGCCCAGGTAAGCCACCTGCTGTCCATCCGGGGAGAAGACCGGCTTCTGCTTGGGGCCGATGGGGGTATCGAGCTTGCGCGGCTCCCCGCCCTCCGACGGCATGACGAAGAGGTCGACCGCGTCCGGGTCGAGGTCGGGGTCGTCGGCGTGGTTGGAGTGGAAGACGATCTGCTCTCCGTCGGGCGACCATCGTGGGTCGAGCTCGTCGTAGATCTCGCCGTCGGTCAGCTGGGTGGGCTCGCCGCCCTCTGCGTCGATGGTCCAGATGTGCCAGCGCTCCTTGGGCAGGAAGCCTTCGCCATCCAGTTTGTAGAAGACACGGTCGACGTGGCGGGAGACCACGCCCAGCTTCTTCTTACGCTCGTCCTCCTCCCGTTCGATGGCCTCCTGGTCCTTCCTGCGGAACTGGCACAGAAGGTGCTGACCATCGGGGGACCACTCCAGGGTGCCGAATTTGCCCTTCAGGTCGGTCAGCTGTCGGGCCTCGCCGCCGCGGAAGGGGATGACGTGGACCTGCGGCTGGTCCTCGTCGACCCGGTTAGAGAGGAAGGCGATCCGGGTGCCGTCGGGGGACCACCTGGGCATGGTGTCGGCGTGGTCGCCGTGGGTGAACTGCCAAGGGTCCCCGCCGTCGGTGGGGACGATCCACAGGTTGGTGTATTTCTTCTCCTCCTCCCGGTCGACGCGCTGGACGCAGAAGACGACGTGCTCGCCGTCGGGCGCGATCTCGCAGTCTGTCACCAGTTGGAAGCGGTACAGGTCTTCGGCCGTGATCGTGCGTCTGTTCTCTCTGGGCATGAGCTCCTTCTCAACCTTGGAAGCGTCGAGGACGTTCGAAGCGTCGTCGACGGGGGGTCTTTGATGTGCCGACGGTCTATCCAACCGAAACGGGCTGCGGTTCTCCGCGGCGTGCCGATTCGTAGAGCGCGTTCAGTGTGGCCACGTTGGCCCGGCTGCTGGTGAGCGGCACGGTCAGCGGGGCGCCGTCCAGCACCGCTGCCGTCAGAGCCTCCACCTCGTAGTGGTAGGCATCCTCCTTCGCGGCGACGATCTCTCGGGCTTCGTCCTCCCCGAGCCCGCGGAGGAGAAGCCGGCTCTCCGTCGAGGTGGGGTAGGGCCGTTCGATGATCAGGGTCCCTTCCGTGCCGCCGACCTCCGCCATGGTGCGGAACGGCTCGACGAAGCTGCAGTGGAAGGCGCCCAGCATGCGGCCGTCGTACCGCAGCAATCCCGCAAAGGTGGCGTCGATGCCGCTTTCGCTCATCGTCTGCCACCCGAAGACCTGGTCCGGTTCCCCCGCGATCCAGCGAATGAAGCTGACCGGGTACGAGCCGATGTCCCGCAGGGAACCGCCACCGAGGGCCGGTTCCCAGCGCACGTCGTTCGGCCGATCGAGGAGGAAGGAGAAGGCACCTCGCACCATGGTCACCTCACCCACGACGCCGTTGCGGACCAACTCCCTCGCCCGGTGGAGCAATGGATGGTAGAGGACCATCACGGCCTCCATGGCGATGACGCCGGCTGCCTCAGAGGCGTCGATGATCTGATTGCACTCGGCGACGGTGAGGGCCAGTGGCTTCTCACACAGGACGTGTTTACCAGCCTCGATCGCCTTGACCGTCCATTCGGCGTGAAGGCTGTTCGGCAGCGGAACGTAGACCACATCGATGTCGGGATCCCCCAGCAGGGCGGAGTAGCTCCCGTGGGCGCGTGGAATGTCCCATTCTTCGGCGTATTGGGTTGCCCGCAGCTCGCTGCGGCTGGCGACGGCAACCAGCTCGGCCCGATCACTGTCGCGGATGGCCGGGATCAGCTTATGGTTGATGCGAGCCGTGGATAGGAGCCCCCACGTCAGGTGTTCGGTCATGATGTGACCTCCTTTGCTGGGTGAGAAGAAATGGTGCCTATGCAGCAGGCAAGGACGGTCTGGACGACCCCTGTGGCCGCGTACGTCGTCGGCTTTCCAGAGTTTCGGCAGGTATGGAAACCTGCCCTACAGTT
>JAWLCP010000120.1:0-7856 GCA_041687115.1 Anaerolineae bacterium | reverse complement strand
GAGATCATCGCCCGCGCCATCCACGAGGGATACCTGGGCTTCCAGAGCGAGCCGGCAGCATCCGCCAAGCCCTGCGAAGCTGGGCCATCCGCCAAGCCCCGCGAAGCCGGGCCATCCGCCAAGCCCTGCGAAGCAGGGCCATCCGCCAAGCCCTGCGAAGCAGGGCCATCCGCCAAGCCCTGCGAAGCAGGGCCATCCGCCAAGCCCTGCGAAGCAGGGCCAGCTACCGTCCCCTGGGACCAGCTGTCGGAGGAGTACCGCGAGTCATGCCGCCGCCAGGCCGATCACATCGGCCATAAGCTCACAGAGGTCGGCTGTGCCCTCGCGCCCCTCACCGATTGGAGCGCCGAGACCCTCGAGTTCAAGCCTGAGGAGGTGGAGATCATGGCCAGGATGGAGCACGAGCGCTGGATGGCCCAGCGCATCCGCGACGACTGGACGTGCGGACCCAGGGACGACGAAGCGAGGACCAACCCCAACCTGGTGCCCTGGCAGGACCTCCCCGAGGACGTCAAGGAGCTCAACCGAGACATGGTCCGCTCCCTGCCCGTCTCCCTCGCCCAGGTGGGCCTCCAGGTATACCGCACGAACCGTGCCCGCGATCACCCAGACTCGGCGTACCAGCAACCATAGCTCGCTCTTCTCCCCACGCCGCCCCTTACGCTGCCCGGCACCCGAGTGCCCGGTACCTGACGGCCTCCCTCACCGCCCCCCCCACGGTGCCCGGCACTTGCGACAACAACCGCCTCTCCCCTCAATCCCCGTCGCCGCGCCAACAACCACCGCCCCACGATCCGCCACCTGAGTGCCTGGCACCTGACCACCCCCGGTTGACCCGCCCTCAAGCGGTGATACAATGTCAAGCGTGACGCCCCCCAGCCCTTCCGCCTCTCCACGCCCATCACGCTGACCATCGAGTTCCCCAAGTCCGACATGGCCGACCGGGCCACGCTCCTCCCCGGCGCCCAGCGCGACGAACGGCGCATCACGTGCACGGCTGACGATATCTCGGTCGCCTTCCGGGCCATGCGGTCCGCCCTCGCCCTGGCGGCAGGGTAGGAATTCAGCCGCCACCGCTGGATGAGACCTGCGACCGTCGGGAAGCGGAACGCCTCGGTCCAGGTGCTACGCGGTGCCAGGTGGATCCGACTGCGTGACGTTGCACCCCGTCCCCGCCCCCGCCAGGACAGGGGGGATGACTGTGCCGAGACGCGCGGGCCCGCTGACGCACGAGAAGTGGAGTGGCGACCGGGTGATCCCGGCGGGGTCTACGTCCGAGAGTCTCTGCGCGAGGTCTTTTGAGCGAGGAGAGATGCGGCTGGGCTCGTCAGCTTGGCACGCCGGCGACCTCACTTAGCACGCTCTTCAGGGCGGATATCAACCGCTCGTTCTGAGCCCGGTCCCCCACGGTGATGCGCAGGAACTGGGGAATGTCATACCCCGCGCACGGCCGCACGATCACGCCCTTTCCCTTCAAGGCTTCCTGCACCTCACAGGCGTCCGGGCCGAGCTTCACCAGGATGAAGTTCGTGTGGCTCGGCACGACCTCCAGTCCCAGCTCCTCAAACTGTGCGTACAGGAACTCGCGCTCCCTGCGGTTCATCTCCACCGTTCGCTTCAGGAACGATTCGTCCTCCAACGCCCCGATGCCGGCCGCCTGCGCCAGGAGGTTGACCGCAAACGGCTCCTTGACTCTCTGCAGCGGCTCCAGGACCTCGGGGACGGCCATCCCATAGCCCAGGCGCACCCCCGCCAGGCCGAAGACCTTCGAGAACGTCCGCAACACCAGTACGTTCCGCCGCCCCTCGCGCACGTAGGCCAGCGTCTCTGGAAAGTCGTCCACGTTCACCAGCTCATAATACGCCTCGTCGAACACGACCAGCACGTGATCTGGCACCCGCTCCATGAACGCACTCACCTCGTCCGCCGTCACGATGGTTCCCGTCGGGTTATTCGGATTGCACACGAAGACCAGCCTCGTCCGCGCTGTGATCGCCTCCGCCATCACGTCGAGGTCGAGCCGATACTCCTTCAGGGGCGTCTTGATCAGTTTGGCGCGCATGACCCGCGTGTAGATGTCGTACACCGGGAACGACGATCGGCTCACGACGACCTCGCTCTCCTCGTCCAGGTACGCCATGCAGGTCCCCATGATGATCCCGTCCGCGCCGTTGCCCACCGTCACGTGGCTCGGCGCCACGTCTAGGAAGCTCGCCAGCGCCTGCCGCAGATCTCGGCTCTCCCCGTCGGGGTAGGTGTTCAGCCTCGGCAGTGCCTTGCGAATCGCCTCTACCGCCTTCGGCGCCGGGCCCAGGGGATTCTCGTTGGACGCCAGCTTGATCACGTCCTCCAGGCCATACTGGCGCTGAACCTCCTCGACCGGCGTGCCGGGCACGTAGGGATCCAGCGCGTCCAACCCGGATTGGTGCTTCACGTGGTGTGACATCAGCGTTCTGACTCCTTCGTGGTCTTCCTCGTGATCACGCGAACGTCTCCCACAACCAACCCCTCCCCCTCCTCGAAGAGGAACACCGGGTTCAGGTCCACCTCATCAATCTCTGGATAGCGAAAGGCGAGCTCGGAGACCGTCACCAGCGCGTCGGTCAGCGCATCCAGGTCCCGCCGTGGCTGTCCGCGCACCCCTTCCAGCAGCGGAGATGCGTCAATCTCCCCGATCATCCTCTCCGCCTCAGCGCGGTCGACAGGGGCCACCCGCAGGACGACGTCCCCCCAGAGCTCCGTGTAGACCCCTCCCAGCCCAAACGCCACCACCGGGCCAAACTGCGGATCCCGCGAGAGCCCCAGCAACACCTCCTGACCCCCCTCGATCATTGGGTAGACCACCACGCCCCGGAAGTCCCTGCCCTCCGCCGCCAGCTCGAACGCGTCAAACCCCTCGCGCGCGGCCCCGTCGCTATCCACGTCCAGGATGACGCCCCCGACGTCCGACTTGTGTAAGATCTCCGGCGAGACCACCTTCATCGCCACCGGATACCCAATCTCGCGACAGCCCTGTGCGACCTCCTCACGCGCCTCGACGAAACGAAACTCGGGCACCGGAATCCCGTTCTCCTCCAGCCACGCCATCGCTGCCGGCTCCAGCATCTCCCCGTCCCCCGGCAGGCGCTTCCCCTCCGCCTCGAACGGCCCCCTCACACACGCCGCCAGCCTCGAGTCGTATCGCCCCACCAGGCCCAACGCTGTCACCGCTCGCTCCCCCGTCGCGAAGTTCGGCACGCCCCGGTCCTGCAGGTAGTCGACGCTGCGGCCCACGATCTCCTCCGGTAGGAAAGTGGCCACGACGGACATCTCGCTCTGCTCGGCACCGTCCGCGACGCCTCGCGCCAGCGCCATACTGTCCAGATACGGCGTCGCCACGTTGATGGCCACCGCCGCGTCGTATTCCTCCGACACCGCCTCCAGCGTTCGCCGGTACCAGTCCCCCGTCCCCTCCACCGTCAGATCGATCGGATTCCTCAGCGCGCAGTGCCCCGGGAGAAACCCGCGTAGAGCGCTGCGGACCGCTGGACCCGGCTCCGCCACCTCCAACCCCATCTCCTCGGCCCGGTCTGCGGCCAGCACCCCTGGCCCGCCGGAGTTGGTCACGATGGCGACTCGAGATGCCGTGCCATCCCCCCGCCCTGTCAATCCCCCCACCTCGCCCACCCTGGTGATCGCCTTGAACAAGGTGATCGCCTTGCAGAAATCGAACATCTCCTCCACCGTATGCACCCGAATCGCACCACACTGCCCCAGCGCCGCCTCATACACCGCGTCTGCCCCGGCCATCGAGCCCGTGTGGGAGAGCGTCGCTCGCTGACCCGCCCGGGTCCGCCCCGCCTTGATCGCCACCACTGGCTTCTGCTGCGCGCACGCGTGTACCGCCTCCATGAACGCCCGCCCGTCATCGGTGCTCTCAATGTAGAGCGCCACCACCTCCGTCTCCGCGTCCTCCGCCAGGTAGCGCAGGAAGTCGATCTCGTTCAGGTCGGCGCCGTTCCCGTAACTGACAAACTTCGAGATTCCCAGCCCGTACGCCTTCGCCCACGCCAGCAAGATGCCGCCGATGGCCCCGCTCTGGGCCACCACCGCCGCCCCGCCCCGCAGCGGACGCGTCTCCAACGTCGGATACAGGTGATGTGCGGTGTTGACCAGTCCCGCGCAGTTCGGGCCTACGAAGCGCACTCCGTGCTCGGCGGCAGCCCGTGCCACCGCTCGCTCGGCTTCGTCGTTCCCAACCTCAGAGAAGCCGGCCGTGATGATCGCCGCCGCCGCGACTCCCGCCTTGCCGCAGTCCGCTAGCACGCCCGGCACCGTCGAAGGCGGGGAGGCGATCACCGCCAGATCCACCGGCCCCTCGATCTTCGCCACGGCGTCGGCAGCCGGCACGCCAAACGCACCCTCGGCCCTGGGATTGACCGCAAAGACGCGCTCGTAGCCCCCCTCCACCATCTGACGGATCAGCTCGTAGCCCAGTTTGCCCTCCGACGCGGACCCGATCACGGCTGTGCCGCGCGGGTAGAAAAGTCTCTCTATAGCCGCGGGATCACGACCCATCGACGTCCGCCTCAAGTCCGGCGCGGAACGCCGTTTCGTTCACCGCCGCGTACCTCTCCCACCGCTTCGCCACCACCGCCGCCACTCGATCAGCATCCACAACCTCGCCCAAACCGGTCTGCCCCACCGCTGCCCCCAGCACGTAGACGTTCGCCGGAACGGGTCGGCCCTCGCGCGAAGGCAGCTCGTCGGGGTCCACATATCGCCACCTGGCACCCGCCGCGCGGACCTTGTCCCCCACTTGCTCCAGCGACGGGTAGTCGGCCTTTCCCAGCATCACCCGTGTCGGTTCCCACACGCGCCCAAAGACCAGGAACTCGCCCCCCGGCTTGACGTAGCGCACCGCCTTCAGTGCCTCCGAGCGCTCCATCGCCACGACCAGATCCGCCCCCCGCTCCGGAATCTCGGGCCCGATCCCCTCCCGTCCGAGGCGCACCTGGACCTTGACGCTGCCGCCGCGCTGCGCCATACCCTTCGTCGGGTAGACGTTCACGCCCAGCCCGTCCTCCATTGCCGCTTCCGCGATCAGGTCGGCAATCGTCAGCACACCCTGACCGCCCACGCCGACCAGGTACACGTCGTACGACCTGCTCCCCACTCCCTCTCTCACCGCCGCTCCTCACTCACCGTCTCAATCGCGTCGAAGGGGCAGACCTGGGCACACAGGCCGCAGCCGTAGCACAGGCCCTGATCGATGACGATGGTATCCTCTCCCAGACTGATCGCCGGACACCCGGTGACCGTGATGCATCGTCGGCACACCGTGCACGCCTCGTCATCCACCCGAATCCGCCCCGCTCTTAACCCTCGCCGCTGAGCCTGAATTGCGCACTCCTGACGCGACAGCACCACCTTCACGCCGGGCAGCTCCAACGCCTCCTTCACCGTCGCCGTCGCCGTCTCCAATTCGAAAGGATCCATGACGAAGAAATGTTCCACCCCCATCGCCGGAATCAGCTCAGCCAGGTCGACCCGCCGGTTCCCCGGGGGCTGATACGCCTCCTCCGTGCTCGGATTCGCCTGCATCCCCGTCATCGCCGTCCACTGGTTGTCCATGACGATCAGCGTCAGCTCCACCTGGTGCTGAACCGCGTTGATCAATCCCGGCATGCCCGCGTGGAAGAAGGTCGAATCCCCGATGGTGGCGATCACCGGCGTCTTCAGACCGCTGTGGACGTATCCCTGCGCAAGGCCCACGCTGGCCCCCATGGAGACCTCGTTCCACACCGTCTCGAAGGGCGGGTTCATGCCCAGGATCGTGCAGCCGATGTCCCCCGTGACCATCACCTCATCACGCTTGAGCTTCAGCTCGCGCAGGGCCTGGTTGATGGCCAGGAACGTCCCACGATGGGGACATCCAGCGCAGACGGTGATAGGGCGTGCCGCAGCCAATGCTTCCGCCTCATCCCACACCGTATCTTGCCCGCCAGATCCCGTCTCCTCAAGGCCAAGCGCTTCCCGGACGCCCCGCACCACGTGCTTTACCCCGTACTCGCCCACCCGCCCAAACGGTCCGTCGATCTTCCCCACGATGCGCCCGTCGAACCCCGCCCGACGGGCCTCCACCCACGTCTCTCGCTCCAGGTACGGCTCCAGCTCCTCCAGGACCAGGATCGTGTCACATCGATCAAACAGCGCCCGCACCTCGTCCCCCGGGAACGGGTTCGTCCCTCGAACGCGCAGCACCGAGATCGGATCCTGGCGAGAGACAACGTCCCCCAGCAATTCCAGTCCCTCGTTGAGGTACGGCCCCATCGCACCCGCCGCGATCACGCCCAGCCCCCCTGGCTCGGCGGCGAGCTGAAGCTCGTTCAGCTTCAGCTCCCGGATGGCGCTTCCTGCCTCCTCCAGCCGGGCGATCACGTCGCGATGCTGGGCCTGGGCAATGGCCGATCCAGCTTTCGTGTACTTCGTGATGTCACGCTCCAGAATCGGCTCCCGCTCCGCCGGCGGCACCGGCTCCATAACCATCACCGGCGCGTGTGAGTTGGCGATAGCCGTGACGGAGCGGACGAAGACCGGCGTCCCCGTGCGCTCGGAGAGGTCGAAGGCCACCTGCACGATCTCGTACGCGTCGCCCACCGTCATCGGCTCCAGCATCGGCAGGTCCATCATGCGCGCGTAGCCCCGCGAGTCCTGCTCCACCATCCCGGCGTGCGCCCCCGGATCATCCGCCACGTAGATGACCAGGCCGCCATTGACCCCTGAGTGAGCGATCGAGAAGACCGAATCCGAGGCCACGTTCAGGCCGGACATCTTCATCGTGCACATCGCCCGCTGCCCCGCCCACGCCGCCCCCGCCGCGATCTCGAAGGCGACTTTCTCGTTGGTGCTCCATTCGACGTGCCGCTCACCCTCCAGGTCCATCTCGATCAGGCTACCCAGAGCCCCGGACGACGGCGTCCCTGGGTAGCCGGTCACCACCTTCACCCCGGCGCGCAGGGCCCCCAGCGCCACGGCCTGGTTCCCGGTGATCAATCGCTTCTTCGAGCTGCTGTGATTGTCAACGACGGATTCGCCCGCTCTGTGATCCACTGTCTCCTCGTCTATGTCTCACCCACCTGCCCTTCTCCGATCCAGCGCCTCCAGCACCTTCTCCGGTGTGATGGGCAGGTCGGGGATTCGCACGCCGATGGCGTCCGCCACCGCATTGGCCACAGCCGGGGCAGCCGGCGTCAGCGATGGCTCCCCGATGCCCTTCGCCCCAAACGGCCCCACCCCGGTCCCGGACTCCAGGATGATCGCCTGGGTCTTGGGCAGATCCTTCGCCGTGGGAATCAGATACTCGGAAAGCGAAGGCGTCTGCGTCACGCCTTCGTCGACCTGCACCTCCTCCATCAGCGCCCATCCGATGCCCTGCGCGCTGCCGCCCTGAATCTGCCCCTCGACCGCCGTCGGGTTGATGGCCCGGCCCACGTCGTGGCACCCGACGCTCTTGAGCAGCGTGATCTCGCCGGTCTCGGTGTCGACCGTCACCTCGACCGCGTGCGCGCTGAACGTGAAATCGGGGAAGAGATCCCCGTGCACATCATCAGGATCGAGCTGGTCGGTGAACGGCGCCGTGAACAGCGCAAGATGCTGGAGCTTCATTCCGTCGGCGGCGCACATCTTCGCCAGATCCGAAAGCGGCAGCGCCCGCTCCACATCGTCCTTCACGTACGCCCGCCGCCCCGCCAGGTCGATCGCCTCCAGCTCGACCTCGAAGTGCTCCGCCGCCCGCTCGACCAGCACCTCGCGGACCATGCGCGCAGCCTTCAGCGTGGCATTGCCGGACATGAAGAGCTGCCGCGTGGCGGTGG
>JAWLCP010000119.1:0-7869 GCA_041687115.1 Anaerolineae bacterium | reverse complement strand
CCGCCGACGGTGGCGTAACTATTCCGAGTCATGTTGTCGCGGCCCCCACCGATGGTAGCGTTGTGCCCCATCGCGTAGTTCGATCTGCCGCCGCCGATCGTCGCGTAATCGCCGAGTATGCCGTGGTCCAGGCCGCCGCCGATGGTGCTGTAGTTGCCGTCGTCGACGTGGTTAGCCTGACCGCTCGCGCCCCCACCGCCGATCGTGACCCCATAAAGGGCTTGATAGGCATCATTCCCTTCGTACCCACCGATAACGTTGGGCGTGCCCGAGGTCGGCTCCAGGCGCAGGCCCGTGGTACCGTTCACCGCCAGCGTCAGGCTGACGGCGTCGGTCGTGCCCAGGAAGTGAGTGCCGGGCGTGGTGCCGGCGTTGCCGGTCAAAAGCCAGGCCGCCGTGCCGCCGCCCGCGTCGTCGCTTCCGCATTCCCAGATACCGGCGGTGCTGTTCCATTCGGCGATCTCGCCCCCGGCGCAGCCCTGCGGCAGGCGGTAGGTGGGGGTGATGCTGAAGGTGTGATCGCTCAACGCCAGGCCGGTCCCGGCGGTGTAGGTAATGCCCAGGTCCGTCGGCACGTTGATGACGTTATCCCAGTGGACCTGGCCCCCGCCGCCGGACGTATTCAGCTGGCCCTGGGTGTAGTAGCGACCGTCGTGGACGTGATCCGAGCGCGTCGCGGTCGTCGCTGCGCCATTCCCGGCGAAGTCCACCGAGAGGGTCACGCTGTCGCTGTCGGAGACGCGATTCAACCCCTCCCCGGCATAGACGGCGCTGATATCGCCTGTTCCGCCACCGCCCATCTCGTCAGCGGCCGGCACCCACTGGAAGCCATCCCACTTGAGCACCTGGTCGCTGGTCGGATCTGAGCTGGAGACCGGATGGCCCTGCAGGGCGCCGGTCGAGGCTGCGTGTAGTGCGTACGGCGCCGCGGTCACCTCCTGGCGACCCAGGTCGGTGTAACTGCCGTCGCCTTCGCAATCCACCTCGACCCCCAGCCAGCGGCGGTCGCCGGCGAAGACGCTGCTCCCGAAGTCCAGGTCCTCCACTGTAAAGTAGCCATCGCTGACCGGCTCATCGGGCTTATCCTGCGGGGAGCCCACCGGATCACCGTCGGCCGCGTCGTACAGGGTGAAGCGAAAGTCGCAAGTGTCGCTGACGGGATCGCCATTCCGAACCAATCGTCCTTGATAAGTGAAGCCCGTGCTCAGGGCCGCGCCTGGGCTCAACGGTCCCGTGTCCTGAGCCAGAGCCACGCTGCTCACCATCAGTGCAGCCAGGGTCATCGCCCCGGCGAGAAGAAGAAAACGTCGCCTTTTCATCATGATTCCTCCTTAGATCAGCTATTAGCAGTCAGCCACCAGCGGTAGCTATCTGGCTCTTGGAACTCGAAATCTGGACATTTATTCATCAACTCCTCCTCGTGCTGTAGGTTCCCGGTAAGTGTGTAGTAACCACTCGACATAGCCACCGAATCCCCTCGGAAAGAGACCGAGATTTTTCCACAGGGCCCTCGCTAGGGGTCACCCGTCGCTGAACCCACTAACTCCAGCTCACCGGTACGGCTCTGTATGAAGCTCAGCAGGTCGTCCAGCGACTGAAAGATCAGGGTCTGGCCGCTGGCGGCGTGTTGTACGTACCCTCGCCAGAGTGGAACGCCATTGAGTCGGCTCAGGCCCGGCTCCCACCAGATGCGGACGACGAACGAATGTGCATGTGTAGCTGATAGCCTATTGTTTTGCATCTGGATCATCCTATGTTGTGGAATGTCAATCCTCAGCTCCCGTATTTAGGGTCCGAAGCACGTCCCGCCCCTCATGCCTTACCACAAACCACACCCGCCCGGCGGCGCCCACGACGATGTGACGGACAAAGCCCAGGCCGGGCACCGGCTCCAACACTCCTTCCCCCACGCGATAGACGGATCCAGCCCAGAAGAGCCAGCGCGTACCGGTCGCGTCGACAACCAGCTCATGTGGCGGCAAGAAGCCACCAAACTCCAACGCTTCTCCTATCTGCGTCCAGGCTCCATCCTGGACGCGGTAAAGCACGATCTTCCCATAGCAACTGGCCCCGCAAAGCACCATCGCGGGCCAGGGATCGTTGGACGGATCCAGAGCGATGGCGTGTGCAAACCCGAAGCGAGTCCAATCCACCGGAGGCTCGGGTGGCGCGAACTCGGTCCACTCGCCAAAGGCGGGCTCGTAGCGCCACAGGCTATCGTCCACGCCCATCCAGATGCGCCCCTGGCCATCCTCCTCAATGACCGTCACGCAGCCAGTGCCGACGGGCGAATCGGCCCCATGCCAGTTCTGCCCACTTGTGGTGAGCGCCGCTTCGCTAACTGTCGAACCATCGAACCAGCGCACGCCCTGCCCACCGAAAGGCCCCGGACCACCCCAATCGCACTCGCCGACCCAAATCATCCCCGTGCTCTCCGCGATCTCCATGGCGAACGTGGCCCACAGCGCTTCGGGACCCACCTCTCCCATGCCCATCGCCTCCGGCGTGAAGACTTTCCACCGCTGGCCGTCGAAGAAGCGTACGTCCTGCGGCGTGGTGAGCCAGAACCCTCCCATGCCATCGCTCTGCCCCCACCCTATTCCACGATACCGTTCGTCCTCCAGGGTGACGGGAGACCAGCCCTCGTCGGCTCCATACGCGATCCAAGATGCGCCGTCCCAGGCTGTATCCTGAGATTGTCGAAAGGCGGTGATTTGCATCATATCCTCACTCACCACCCAGACACGTCCAGCAGCGTCTATGCCGACCAGCTCGCCGGTGAAGTCGGTAAGGTAGACGCGCCAGGTCCCGTCCTGCATCCTGGCGACGCCCTCGTCGGTGATCAGCCACAGCGCGCCGTCGGGCGAGGCGTGGAGGCGCTGGACCTGACCAGTGAGCACGTCCTCGACAGGGATGATCGGCCGGAAGACCTCTGGGGTAGATGCGGGGGTGGCGTTCGACGTGTAAGCAGGAGTTGGAGTCGAGGTAGACGTGGTAGTGGGCATAGGCGTCCAGGTTGGCGTATGCGTTGGAGCAGCGGTTGGCTTGATTGTTGCAGAGGGAGGCGAAGCAGGTGTGGATGAAAATGCGAGAGAGGGCGTGAGTGCAGGCTGAGCCGTCGAGGTGTGAGCAGCGGGCGGCACGGTCGTAGCAGCCGGAGCACAGGCAGCTACGAGCAGGATGAGCGCAGTCAGGACGGCAGGTCCACACGATCTTCTCACTTGAACTCCCACCCCGGTCAAGACTCCGCTGGCATCTTGTGCTTTTTGAGTCCCAGCCACATCAGCCCGCCGCCGACCAGAAGCATGAGCGCCGCCCCGATGGCGGGGCCGACGGAGGAGCGGGAGAGGCGCTTCATGCACCTCTCTCGCTCTCCACCGCAGATGATCTCGGCCTGGACCGTCAAGGGATCAGCGGAGGACTGCACATTCCCCATAACAGTCACGACGTCGTCAGGAGCGAAACCCTTGAGCTTGACGTGCTCCTTTACCATAACCTCGCGCGGATTGTAAAAAATGACGAATCCGCTGTGAACCCTCATCCTCTGCTCTCGCTCCCCGAAGAGCAACTCAAATGTGGGTTTGTGGTCGTAATCGTAATTGTGTCGCCAATGGGACTCGCGCTCACCGTCCTCATACTCGACCTCGTGCTCCCAGCGCTCGTACAGGACCAACCCTTCCTCCGCAACCGGCGCGTCCTGCGCGATGGGACCGACGACAACCACGTCGCCCTCTTCCCCCACAGTCTGTAGATCACCAGGCTCCTTAATCGATGCGGCGCCCTGCCAGCGAAGAAACTCGGATTTCCCAACCAAGCTCGTCGATAGGCAGATGACACTGGCTACGAGGAAAATCGCGCCGACGAAGACCAAACCGATGTCCCTAGATCTGCGCTGCACTGTCTCTCGCTCCGTTGCTGTCGGCTTGTTGAAAGCCCCGGTGTGCCCACAAGATCCCTCAGATTAGTGGAGAGGCTCTTTGACACCAATCCGGTCGAGTAGCAAACTCGACCTGCACCAGGTTCCCCGCGTTCTAGAGCATCTTATCACAGGGGTATCGCGAATGTATCGCGGTAGAGACAGCAAATGGGATGGAAAGGTGGATGAAGGTGGAGGAAAGAGGCGTCGAGAGGGCTCGTGTCAGGCGCGAGACCCGCGGGTGCGGACAGGATAACCCTGATCGCGGAGAGCAGTCAGGTCAGAGCGGATGGTGCGGGAGGAGACATCGAGGGCGCCAGCCAGGTCGGCCACGGTGGGGCTTGCGCCCCCGGACTCGGCCTCGTCCAGCAGGCGCAGGATGCGGTGGCGGCGCAGGGCCACCTTGGGATGCCACTGATCCCCGCCTTCCCGCTCGGCCAAGGTCGCGTCCTCATCGCCAGCGTCCACGGTCCAGATGAGGGTGACCATTTCGTCCGGCCCTGGGCGCCGGTGGCCGGGCACGTCGGCGCGGGCCAAGCGGACGCGCAGGCAGCCCGGCGGGGGCTGCTCGGCGATAGCCTCGGAGATGGCTCGGTTGACGCGCAGCCCGGTGCCGTAGCTTTCCCGCCAGTCTGGGTCACTGATAAGCTTGGCTCGCTCATCCAGGACGTTGGCCGCCTCCTCCAGAGCATCGCGGGCAGCAGCCCAATGGCGGGTCGCCTGGGCCACGCGGTAGTAGTTGTAATAGATCTCTGGGGGGCTCTCCGCATCCGGCCACTCTGCCGCCGCTTTGGCCGCTACCTCCTGGCTGTGCTCCCAGGCGGCGGCTTCCTTCCCCAGAGCCGCCTCGGCCCGTGCCAGGTAAGAGAGGCTTATCGCATGCCAGTCGAGTTCACCAAGCCTCCGATAGCACTGGCAGGCAGCCTCCAGGTGCTTTTGGGCAGCATCGTGATCGCCGCGCAACAGATGCACCTCACCCAGGATACTCCGGGCATATCCTCCCCAGGAGATGTCCTGCACATCACGGAGCGTCTCCAGGGCGGTCTCGAGACGGACCTGGGCAGCATCAAAGTCACCGCGCTGGAGCGCGACGTGCGCCAGACGGACGCGAGTGATCGCCAGCCGGCGCCGCTGACCACTGGTCTCCGCCAGCTCCAGGGCCTTACGCAGATGAGCCTCGGCGGCCTCCATATCGCCCAGATCAACGTAGCCCAATCCCACGCTGGAGAGGGTGTAATTGATCCAACGGACATCGCCGGTGGACCTCGCCAGATCCAGGCTGTCCCGGCAATGCATCAGGCTGCGGGAAAGATCCCCTTTGTATTGAGCCACACTCGCCAGCCCCATCAGGGATTGAATCTGCCCCACAAGATCGTCCACGGCCTCGTGGATGGGAAGAGCCTGCTCGAAGTACGCGACGGCTTGGGGACAATCGTCGGTGTCAAGGAGATTGCGGCCAAGCTGGTTTAGTAGACGAGCCCGATTGTGCTCATCCCCCAACCGGCGATAGATCTCGAGCGCCGCCTGGGCGTCATCGTTGGCCGCCTCGTACCGCCCCTGGACCCGATGCCACTCGCTCCGACGATGCAACGCCTTGCCCAGCCGAGCGTCATCAGAGGTGGCCCGGGCTAGGCGCAGCATCTCCTCCAGACCGCGACCTTGAGCCTCGCGGTCACCGATCCAGCCCAGCACCTCGGCGCGGTCGCACAGGACGTCGTAGCGAGCCGAGCGGTCGCCGGGACGATCCAAGAGGCCCAACAGACGGTCATAGCAGGAGAGGGCGGTCTGATGGGCGAAGAGCTCACGGGCGTGCTCGACGGCGCGGTTCAGGTAGTGGATGGCTGGCCTTCGCTGCCCGCCGGCCTCAAAGTGGTGGGCAATCCGCTCGAACTGATCGGGGAAGAGATCCTCCAGGGCCAAAGCGACTTTTCGATGGAGACGCTGACGCTCCGATAGGCGCAGCCGCCCGTAGGCGGCCTGACGGACCTGCTCGTGGCTGAAACGATAGCCAACGTCGGCCTCCTCCAGAAACCCCAGGCGGAGCAGCTCGTCAGTGACCAGCAGGTAAGGATCCGCGTCGGTCAGCTCGGACTCAGGCGCCGGGAAGGCACAGACGCGAGCGAGCAGATCAAAGTCCACGTCGGCGCCGATAACCGCGGCGGTCGCCAAAACCTGCTCAGCAGTCGCGGAAAGCTGGGAAAGGCGAGAACCGATGACGGACTCACCCAGATGGGAAGGCAGCGCGGAGGCCGCCTCTCCGCTCCAATGCCAGGTTCCACCGGGAAGCCCCTTGCCTCCCTCGTCAGGGAGCAGATGTCCCTCGTCCCGCCACATCTTGAGAGTCTCGACGAGGTAGAGGGGCACACCGCCGCTCTCCTGCATCAAATGCGCGGTCAGAGAGGCATCCTCCTCGCCCAGCAGATCGCGCACCAGGCAGCCGATGGCATCCCTGTCCAGGCGGGCCAGGGTATAGCGCGGGAAAGGTCCCGCTCGGTCCAGGGCCTGGAGCGCTTTCCAGACCCGGGGATCAGCTCGCAGCTCCGCGCTGCGGCCGGTGAGAAGGACAAGCCCCTGGCTCTCTCTCAGAAGAGGGGACAGGTGAGGTAGAAGCGAGAGCGTCTCGGCATCGGCATCCTGTAGATCCTCCAGCACCCAGAGCCAGGGCACGATGCGAGCCAGATCCAGCGCCAGGGCGGCGAGCGCCTCCTGAAGCCTTTCGTGGGCCTGGGGCGGCGGAAGATCCGGGGGCGGGGAAAGATCCAGCGTCTCGGCGAGGGAGGGCAGAAGGGAAGCAGCGGCCCGCAGATGGGCTGGCTCCACCAGACGAGCCAGTTGCCGTATGCGCAAAGGGGTCAAAATCGGGGAAAGGGCCGCCACAAACAATCCATAGGAGGAAGAAGCATCCGCTGGGACGTGGGCCACAACCACTTCCACGTTGCGCCAGCGGGCTCCCTCGGCTAGCTCCCGCGCGAGGCGGCTCTTGCCTATACCCGCCTCGCCCTCCAGAAGTACGACGCTCCCCCGCCCAGAAGCGGCGGCCTCCAGGTGATGCAGCAAAGCCGCCCGCTCGGCATCGCGACCGACCAGGGGCAAGTCATCCAGATGAGGAATGGGAGAACGGGCCGGGGCGGGCAGGTGCACATCGGACACATCAGATGGAAGAGAGGTGCGTCGGTTCAGCGCCTGATAGAGCGCCTCGGTCTCCGGAGCGGGAGATACGCTCAGCTCCTCGCGCAGTATCTCACAGCAACGACGGTATTGAGCCACTGCCTCAGCATCCCTCCCCAGCAGATGATAGAGACGCATTAGCTCACGGTGCGCCGCCTCGTGGAGTGGCTCGACAGCGACCAGGCGCCGGGCGACGCCCAGGGCCCTCGAATAATCACCAACCCGCTTGTGATGCTCCAAGGGAAATCCCAACGCCTCTAGATAGAGCCCTCGCAGTCGCTCCCGCTCCAAAAGGACCCAACCGTGATAAAGACCGTCCAGGAAAGGCCCGCGGTAAAGAACAAGGGCATTCTCCAAGGACTCAATGGATGCTGCCTCAAGCTCCAATCGGGAGGCGACATCCTCAAATCGCTCGACATCCAACCGGCACGGGAAGTCATCGTTGAGCCAGACGCATTCCTCGTCCGCCAGTACACAGTCACCAAGCACGTGGCGCACGCGCCAAAGAGTGTCGGAGAGACGACGCCGGGCCTTATCCTCGGGGAGATCAGGCCAGAGGACGCCAACCAGGACAGAGCGGGGGTGAGGACGGTCACGGAAGGTGATCAGATAGCCCAGCAAATCACGGGCCTTCTGGGTGGGCAGCTGGAGAGGCTGCCCGTCACGCTCGATACGGAGGCCACCGAAGGTGTAGAGATGCAGCATAGGGGTGTCTCTTTAGTTCAATGAGCCCACCGATATCTGCTGACCGCCTGGCTCGGCTGGTACTACGCCGAGGTGGGGAA
>JAWLCP010000118.1:0-7892 GCA_041687115.1 Anaerolineae bacterium | reverse complement strand
CTGGACAAGGTTGGCGCTCACGTTGGTTCGAGTTTGAAGAGGTTGGAGTTTGGTTGGCAACAAGGGTGCAGACCCCGGACCCAGACGTCGGACTTCTAGGAGTCCGCAGAAACGTCCATCAGCTTCTTTGCTCGGTCCGTCGTCTGCTCGAAGTCGGCTGAGGAGGCGTCGGGCTGGTAGACGCGAGTCTCGGGCTGGAAGGCGGCCCAGGAGAACCAGAAGTGGTTGACGCTGACGACCGGCTCCAGCTGGCGGCCCTGCAGCGGACCCGCGACAGCTTCCCCGAGGATGTTCCATCCGCTCCCCGTCTCTAGATCGGTGATGCGATCGTCCGCGAAGGCGAAGGTCAGGGCCCGTCCATCCAACTCCCGTGAGAAGGCGGTGGCAGCGCCCACGTCGTCACCTTCGGCGATGCGCGCGGAATCGAGCGCAGAGGCTGTGCCCGGCCCCCAGAGGACGACCACGGGAACGCCACCGACCGTATCGTTCGCCATGCGCACGTCTTCCAGCCGCTCGTACGGATAGGCCACGGCTTCTCCGTTCAACTCGACGCCCAGCACCCGGGCGGTCTGCGGAAGCTCGTCCGCGGTCTGGGGGCCATTGTACAGGAAGGGCGAACTGCTCGGGTCATCGTAGCCGACGTAGGGGTTTGAGCCATAGTCCCGCTGGTAACCCGTCTCCCGGGACAGCACCTGCCCCTCCAGATGTTTGGCCTTGAAATCGCCCCATGCGATCATCGTGGAGGGCAGAATGGTCAGTTGCTCACCGGTGAGTGTGCCGGCGATCGCCTCGCCACTGGCCTGCTGCCACCAGCTCTCCGTCTGCCGATCGTACATCACCAGATTGCTGAAGCGGAGTCTCCCGGTCGTCCCGAAATCCAACACCTCGCCATCCACCACACGCTCGAACACGATACCGGTGTTGCAGAGGGGGCAGTAGGTCGCCGCCACCGGTGTATTGTCAACGACGTCGTTGACAATCTCGTGGTACATCAGGATCTGGATCGGATAGGCACGCGCCTCTCCGCCCATCTCCAGCATCAGCACGGGCTCTTCCGATGCCAGCCAGTCGTCGGCCTGGTCGACGCCTACGAATGTCGGATCGTCGATGGCCGGTATCCGGTCCTTTGCCAGGACCGTGGAAATCTCGCTGAAGGGTACGCTGTGCATCGTAAAATCGGTTTCGAACTCGGATCTGGCACCGGACGGAAGATCCTCCACCACCGGCCGGGATGGAGTCGGTTCGTCAGCCCCTGTGGGTTTAGGCGTGGGTGATCCCTCTTCCATCGCCGGTGGGGACGTACCCACGGCGCAAGCGCTCAGTATCAGAGCAAGAGTGGCCAGCCAAAGAAAACGTCGCATGCTTCCCTCCCATATATATCGCTTCATACGGCCTGCATCATATAGACGGGAGGAGAGGCCGAGATCTTACGTCCTGACTGGAGGGTTTCTCGGTCCGTTGTGGCGCACTCGCTGCGGGTTGCGTGGCGCTCACGCCAGAGAGGAAGAGGCTCCGGCCTGTTGCATCACCGGACTCTCCGGACCGGGAGGGTCAGGGGGGATTCAGGGGTCGTGAAGGAGGCGACGACTCAAGCTTCGTGCAGGTGGTGAAGGGCTTCCAACAGGGCCTCGTACTCCTCGCGGCAGTCGGTGCAGCGGGTCAGATGGTCGTGAACGAGGGGCATTGCCTCGGCGGGGCTCTTCCCCTCCAGCTCCATCTCGACGAAGCGATCCATGCGCTCAAGACACTCGGCACATCCGATCTCGTCAGGCCGCGCCGTGAGGATGTTGCGCACCATACGCTTGATCTTTCTCGACTCGATAGTCATCATGCCCCTTTCATCTCTCAGACGTGATGAGTGCTCGATCTCTTACCTGACGGGGTCTCGAAAGCCGACAACGCATCCTCAAGGGAGATGCCCTCGGCCTGCATACGCCGCTTGAGACGCTGACGCGCATCGTGCATCAGCTTGTAGAGCGCGTTCCGGTTGGTCCCCATTCGGCGTGCCACTTCCTCGGTCGGCATCCCGGCGAAGACGACGGCGACGATAGCCCGCCGCTGGCGATCGGTCAACTCTTCGACAATCAGACGCTTAACCGTATCGAGCAGACCCTGCTGGGTGACGCGCTCCTCCGGAGAGGGCTCTGGATCGGTGAGGAAAGACGGGGTGAAATCGCCCTCATATCGAGCGATCATCTCCTCGAGCGAGACGTTCTCCCAACGTTTGCGACGGAGCTCGGTGAAGGCCTCGTGAACAGCGATCTTCTGGGCCCAGGTCGTGAAGTGGCTATCCCCCCGGAATGAACCCAGGTTGTCCAGGATCTTCAGCAGAGCGTCCTGAACAAACCCCTCGATGTCCGAATCGCCCACTTGAGGCCGATCCGCCATGGCGTAGCCGAGGCCTCGCACCAGGAAGGCGCGCAGGTCGGCCAGAGCCAGTTCTTGCTCCGGCCCTGGTTCACTCAGCGCAGCAAGCCATTGTGGGTTCGTTCGCTCTTGCATCGAGTCGTCCTCCGTCGCGGTGCGCATTATATCATCCGCCCAGGGGGTGTGCAATCTTGGTTGTGGGCAGGGCCGGACGTACTGTACCGTTGGCGAGTTCTGGATCCACCGCTTCCCACAGATCGCGAGCGAGGACAGCGATGGCCACTGGGCGATCCTGGCCCGCTTGCGACAGCAGGGCTGTCGCACCGTGGACGGCATGGCGCCGAATGGGTGGACGGGATCCGTGGACATCGGTGGTGGGAGTGGGTCGGACGATGCAATGATAACTAAAGCTTGACAAAGGATGGACAATATGGTAGTATGTAGTAGATACAGGATGCTCAACTCAGTGATAGGGGGATGACATGGACGTGGACAAGAAGTTGCAGTGTATCAGTATGATGGAATACGTGGGAGATTGGGCTGAATGGCGGAAGAACCTCCGTCGCGCGGTCAGCGTGGGCAAGCGGGTGGGTATGTCCGAAGAGGAGATCGAATCGCTGGCCACCCAGATCGGCGACTTCCTCGCGGAGAAAGTCTGCCCAGCGACGCCGGAGGAGGAGCTGCTCAAGGAGATGTGGAGGGTGGCGACGCCTGAGGAGCGGAGGATGATCGCCGGGCTCATGGTGAAGATGTCCGAGTAGGCGGCCTAGAGGCAGTCGGTTGTCAATAGCGCGTTTCGCGGGTTCTTTTCCCAGCGGGGCGCGCTATGTGTTGATTAAGGCGAAAGGAGTGCGCCAATGAAGACGGCAATGGTGTGGGGGGCGAGTGGCGGTATCGGCACTGCCTTGGTGAAGCGCTTGGTCGACGAAGGATGGCGGGTCCTGAGCGTGGCTCGGGATCCGGGTGCCGTGACCTACCTCACCTCAGAGGTGGTCGAGGCCGACGTATCAGATCCGCACAGCGTCCGGCAGGCCGTGGCCCGCGCCGAAGAGCTCGTCGAGACGGTGGACCTCTGGATCTACGCTATCGGAGACATCACCTCGCTGAAGACGGAGGAGATGTCGCCAGAGGACTGGGGGCGGATCCTGGCAGCGAATCTGACCGGCGCCTACCAGGCAGTCCATTACAGCCTGCCCCTTCTGACGCCGGACGCTCACATGGTCTTCCTCGGCGCCGTCAGCGAGCGGCTTCGCCTGCCTGGCTTGGCGGCCTACGCCTCGGCCAAGGCCGGTCTGGAAGCCTTTGCGGAGGTACTCCGCAAGGAGCAGAGGCGAAGGCGCGTGACCCTGGTGCGACCGAAGGCTGTGGAAACACCGCTGTGGGAGAAGGTCCCCTTCAGCGTACCGCACGGGGCTATGAGCCCCGAGATGCTGGCCGAAGCGGTGCTGCAGGCCAACCAGGACGGGCACAGCGGCGTGTTGAACCTCTGATGGATCCCAGATCCATTGGATTGTAGCTGGGTCGAGGGGATTCGGATGGCAGTTGCACCGCTCCCACCCATTTCCAGATCGCGAAAGACGGGCAGGCCGCGATGTCTATCAAAGCCTCTGCTGAGGCGCCAGGCGTCTGCTGCGGCGGGCCCATATGAGACGGTTTGACCCCGTGTCCCTCACCTGCTAGAATCGGCTGACGCTCCGAGAAGGGATAAGCTGCCCGGATATGGTCGCCGGCTTGACTGGCGGAGTTTCAGGCACGAAGCGAGGCAATATGAGTGATGCACAGATTACCCGAGGGGTCCTGCTAGAGCTCTTGACCAGCCAACGGCTGGCTGTCCTGGCGACCCGTGAGGAGGATGGGCACCCGTATGCCAACTTGATGGCCTTCGCAGTCACCGAGGACTTGAAGACTATTCTCCTGGTAACGGGGCGTGCCACGCGGAAGTTTGCGAATCTACGCGAGGATCCGCGAGTGGCTCTCCTGATCGACAGCCGATCTCACGCAGTAGCGGACATCCACGACGCTGTTGCAGCGACGGTCCTCGGCGATGCAGAAGAAGTGTCCGGCGCGGAGCGGGATCAGCTACTCCGGGTCTTTCTGGCCAAACATCCCCATCTGGAGGATTTTGCCCAGTCTCCGTCGTGTGCCCTTTTCCGGGTGGAGGTGAGGAGCTACTACCTGGTCCGCCGGTTCCAGCAGGTGACCGAGCTGCACGTGCGACGATGAGCCTGGTGCTGGCTCTCGATCGCATTGACGCTGCGCAACGCCCCGAGGTGGGTGGGAAGGGCTTCGCCCTGGCTGAGATGGGGCGGGCCGGTATTCCCGTGCCGGAGACGCTCTGCATCTCGACCCGAGCTTACGATGCCTACGTCGGTGACACAGGGCTGCGTGAACGCATCATGCTCGAGCTCAGCCGCAAGGATTTCGATGAGATGCGCTGGGAGGAGCTCTGGGATGCTTCGCTCCGCATTCGCAATCTGTTCCTGCGGACATCTATGCCTGCTGATCTGGCTGCAGCCATTCGCGAGGGTCTGGCACCCCGCTTCGAGCGCAGGCCCGCGGTGGTCCGTTCGTCGGCGCCGGGCGAGGATTCGGAGACGGTCTCCTTCGCTGGGCTCCACGAGTCCTTCGTGAATGTGGTGGGGATGGCGAGTATTCTGGAGCACGTTCGGATGGTGTGGGCCTCCCTGTGGTCTGACGCTGCGCTGCTTTACCGACAAGATCTGAAACTGGACGTTACCAGGAGCACGATGGCTGTGGTGGTTCAGGCATTGGTGAGGGGAAATCGCTCTGGCGTGGCCTTCAGCCGAAGCCCCAACGACGCGTCGCAGGCCGTGGTTGAGTCGGTCTATGGACTCAACCAGGGGCTGGTTGACGGCACGGTGGAGCCAGATCAGTGGATCATCGATCGGGCCAGCGGAGAGGTGCTGACTCACGTCGCCCCCTCGCGAGAGCAGATGCTTGTCGCAGGGGATGAAGGTGTTGGGCTCGAGCCTGTGCCGCAGGAGCTCTCGCTCCGACCTCCGTTGACCTCCGGGGACGTGAGGACGGTCTTCGACCACGTGCGACGTCTGGAAGCCCTCTTCGGCGGGCCGCAGGATGTCGAATGGACGTGGGGCGAGGCGGGCTTGGTTGTCCTGCAGTCCCGGCCAATCACGACACCAGCAGGCGGGGAGGCTGATGACGAACGACGCTGGTACCTGAGTTTGCGAAGGAGCTTCGAGAATCTCCAGTCCCTGCGTGACAAGATCGAGAGTGAGCTGATTCCAGGTATGATTGAGGAGGCGGACGTCCTGGCAGCGCAGTCTGTGCACCACCTGTCGGATGAGGACCTGGCCGCTGAGATCGACCGTCGGCAGGAGATCTACGATGAGTGGGTCGATGTCTACTGGGAGGAGTTCATCCCTTTTGCGCACGGCATACGGCTCTTCGGTCAGGTCTACAACGACGCGCTTCGGCCCGAGGATCCGTACGCCTTTATGGACCTGCTCGCCGGCACTGAGATGGCGAGTCTGGCCAGGAATGAGGCCCTGGAGCAGATGGCGGCGATGATCCGGGGCGACGCGCGCCTGGCGGCTGCCCTACGCCAGCGACTTGAGCGCGGTGGAGGGGGAGAGCTCGGTGACCCGTTCCAGGAGCGGATGACCGAGTTCTTGAGCCGATTCGGCGATCTCTCCTGCGCGATGGCGGGTGGCAGCCGATGCCGTCGGGCGCCCGACGCTCTGATCAGGATCCTTCTCGAGATGGCTAGCCAGCCGAAGGCCCCGTTGCGCCGAAGGACGAGCGGTGGCGGGAGGGGATCTCGATCCGCCTTGCGCGATGAGTTTCTGGATCAGTTTGTGGGGGAAGAGCGGGGGCGAGCGGCCGAGTTGCTCGATCTGGCCCGCGCCAGCTACCGACTGCGGGATGACGACAACATCTACCTGGGCGGGATCGAGGCCGAGATGCTGGCGGCGGCGGGGGAAGGCCGCAGGCGGCTGAGGGCACGGGGCATTGAGGGCGTTGATGCATTCCGTGCGACAGATGTCGCGGAGATGCTACGTGATCCCAGGTTCGTGCCTCAGGCCAGGAAGGAGGAAGTGCAGGACGGTTTCGCAATCAGGGCGCGCCAGCTCATCGGCCAACCAGCCGGCCCTGGTGTTGCCCAGGGAAAGGCGCGGGTGGTTGTCTCCCAGGGCGATCTGATGTCGTTTGCGCATGGGGAGGTACTGGTTTGTGATGCCGTTGACCCCAATATGACGTTTGTGGTGCCGTTGGCAGCCGGCGTTGTAGAGCGCCGAGGCGGCATGCTGATTCACGGCGCAATCATCGCCAGAGAGTACGGGCTACCCTGTGTCACCGGGGTGCCTGATGCCACGTCGCTGATCCATACAGGGGACTCGATTACGGTCGACGGCCACCTGGGTATCGTCACGCTCAGCAGGCGCGGTGAAGCGGCAGGCAGTCCCGCAGGAGAGGGCGGAGGACGGCGTCGTCGGCGATGAGCAAGATCGGTCCGCTCACAGTGTGCTCCCCACAGCACTGCGTGTGGGGGCTTTCCCACAAGGGGGTGGGGGGGCAAGGTCGCCGGCTAGGGCCTGGCGGAAGGGGAGTAACCTGGCGAAGGTGCGGCTCTGGAGCTGGTGGGCCGGACGTGGCGCTCGTTTGAGGGCTTGACGCTGTCGGGAGCGGACAGGGAACGTTCGCAAGGCCGGCGCTTTGGTCTTGGGAGGAGGGGAGATTCCTCCGCATCCGCTATGATCTCCATCTGGACGGGCTGCGTTACCTGGAGCCGGTGCCTCCGGCCGCGCCGACCGTCATCATCCACGGTCGGCAGGACGACACGGCGCCGATTGAGCACAGCAGCGCGTACGCGGCGGATCATCCCGACGACGTTCGTGTCATAGGGGTCGACGTCAATCACGATCTCAACCCTCACCTGGACTCCATCTGGGATCAAGTGAAGTCCTTTCTGCTCGATGCGGGCAGTGGTAGGGAGCCTGGGCACGGCGACCCGCCCTTGGGCTAAGTCATCGGAAAACCCCTGGAGAGGCGGTTTGAACTCAGCCAAGGCACCGAGCCCAGCCTCCCCAGTGCCCGGGGCCACTCAGTCACCCGTCACCTCGTAGGTCATGTTTGTCAAGGGAAGAGCGGCCCACATAATGGTCTAACGGCTGGTCAGATCAGTGTCGGTAGGGCCGCCAAGATGATGGGGGTGTCCCACGAAGAGATGAAGGAGACCTTAGTTGACGGTGGAAGAGAGATCGACCTGGGTGCGCGCAGGGTCGAAGGGGTGCTCCGGGACGCAGAGAATGCGTGGGTGCCTGTTCGACGGGAGGGTCCTGCCTAACTTCGCTGATGCGAGCCAGCCATCGTTGCGCCAGGCTCGATACCGTCGAGTGGAGTTCACGGCCACAGAAGTCAGCGACGAGCCGATTCACGAATGACGTACCACGAGGAGTGAACCGTGGGTTCAGCATCAGAAGCGATCGAAATGACCCGTTTGCGCAAGCACTTCCAGGTGCCCGAACGGGAGGCAGGTGCTCGGG
>JAWLCP010000117.1:0-7903 GCA_041687115.1 Anaerolineae bacterium | reverse complement strand
CGATACTGCTCCCGCATTTGCTGCACCACCGCCCTTACGAACGCCCTGATGCTGAAGAGACGGAATCCTCAGGCTCAGGTGACGGTGCTCTACCGGGACATTCGGACCTACGGTTTCAAGGAGCGCATCTATGAGGAAGCCCGTCGGGCAGAGGTGATGTTCGTCCGGTACGATTTCGACGACAAGCCAGACGTGCGCGTTGCGGGGTCGGGCTTGCAGGTTGCCGTGCGGGAGCCCGCTCTCGGGCGAGAGATCACGCTTGAGCCTGACCTGGTTGTGCTCAGCATGCCGGTGGTGCCCTCCAAGGGGGCGAAGGAGTTGGCCATACGCCTCAAGACGCCCGTCGATCTGGATGGTTTCTTCATGGAGGCCCACGTCAAGCTGCGACCGGTGGACTTCGCCACCGATGGATTCTTCCTGGCCGGGATGGCACATTATCCCAAGCTCCTTGGGGAGTCGATCGCCCAGGCGCAGGCCGCCGCTGCGCGAGCGGCAACCATCCTGAGCCGGGATGCGTTGGAGGTGGGAGGGATCGTCGCCCAGGTGGACGAAGCGGAATGCGTCGGCTGCCTGACCTGCGTGCGCATCTGCCCCTATGACGTGCCGCAGATTCGGACCGACGCCACGGGTGTGGGAGGCATTGCGGGTGCCGCCTACATCGAGCCGGCTCAGTGCCACGGCTGCGGGATCTGTGTTGGAGAATGTCCGGCCAGGGCCATCCAATTGCTCCACTATCGGGACGCACAGATGGAGGCGAAGATTGCGGGCCTTATGGAGCCGGTCCCGATCCCCGTGTCATAGTCTCAGCGTGGGCGGGTTCGACAGGCTCACGATTGGTTTGGGAGATCGGGGAAACCCGGACGAGGAGGTGGAGGGATGAACAAATCATCTGGGTCATCTATGGACAGATCATCTTTCGACCCGAAGATTCTGGCCTTTTGCTGCCGCCACTGTGCGTACGCCGCTGCTGATCTGGCAGGGGCGATGCGTCTTCGTTATCCGCCCAGCGTGCGCATCGTCGAGGTCCCTTGCTCTGGTCGCGTGGAGCCGCTCGAGATGCTCCACGCCTTCGAGCGCGGCGTGGACGGTCTGATGGTGGCCGGCTGACTGGAGGGAGAATGTCATTACCTGGAAGGTAATGTCAGTGCCGCACGAAGGGTGGCGTACGTCTCCGACTTGCTGGAGGAGATTGGTTTAGGGAAGGAACGGATACGGATGGTGAATGTGTCCGCGGCGATGGCTGTCCAGTTCGCCGAGGCAATTGAGACCATGACGGAAGAAGTGCAAGCGTTAGGACCCAACCCACTGCGGAGGGATACGTGGGATTCCGATACGGAAGAATAGAACGGAGGATGGAATGATTGTAGGTGAACGGAAACCGCTCGGTGAGATTCTGGAGCTGCTGGGCGACGCTCAGAAGGTGTTGGTGGCGGGCTGCGGCACCTGTGTGACCGTCTGCTTCGCCGGTGGCGAGAAGGAAGTCGGCATCTTGGCCTCGGAGTTGCGGATGAAGAGCAAGCTGGACGGTCATCCCATGGAGGTGGACGAGGTCACTGTCCAGCGCCAGTGCGAATGGGAGTACGTCGACCCGCTGAAGGAGCAACTGGACGAATACGATGTCGTGCTCAGCCTGGCCTGCGGGATCGGGGTGCAGGCGATGAACGAGCGCTTCCCCGAGACCATCACGCTGCCGGGAATCAACACGACTTCCCTGAGCCTGCCGGTGGAGCAGGGGATATGGGAGGAGCGATGCCAGGCCTGTGGAGACTGCATCCTGGGCGAGACCTTTGGCATCTGCCCGATCGCCCGCTGCTCCAAGCAATTGCTGAACGGGCCGTGCGGCGGCTCTCAGGATGGCGTGTGTGAGGTGGATCCCGACATTCCTTGTGCCTGGCAGCTGATCTGGGACCGGGCGGTTGAGCTCAATCAGGTGGAGCGGTTGATGAAGATCCAGACCCCCAAGAACTGGGAGAAGAGTCGCGACGGTGGTCCGCGCAAGGTCGTGCGCGAGGATCTGCAGCTGGAGACAGAGTGAGGTAGAGCAAATGGCAGAAGAACGAACGAATGGCTACAAGTCAGGCAGCAATCTGGAGAAAGTCCTGCGGGCAGGTCACTTTGCGGTGACAGGAGAGCTGGGTCCCCCTCAGAGCGCCGATCGAGAGGAGGTGCTCCACAAGGCGCGCATGCTGAAGGGCGCAGCGGATGCATTCAACATCACCGACAACCAGACCGCCGTCGTCCGTCTGTCCAGCATTGGCTCCGCCGTGCTCATGATGGGCGAGGGGCTAGAGCCCACGGTGCAGATGACCTGCCGGGACAGGAACCGGCTCGCGATTCAGTCCGATCTGCTGGCCGCCTATGCCCTGGGGGCGCGCAACCTGTTGTGTCTCACCGGCGATCATCAGAGCTTCGGCAATCATCCCACGGCCAAGAACGTGCATGACCTCGATTCCATCCAGTTGATCCGCGTGGTCAAGGACATGCGAGACGAGGGGGTCTTCGAGTGCGGCGACGAGATCAAGGGTGAGGTCCCACGCTTCTTCATCGGGGCGGCGATCAACCCCTTCGCCGATCCTTTCGAGTTCCGCGCCTATCGCCTGGCCAAGAAGGTCGAGGCCGGTGTCGACTTCGTCCAGACGCAGCTGATCTACGATATGCCTCGCTTCCGCAAGTTCATGGAGCAGGTTGTGGACATGGGCCTTCACGAGAAGGTCTACATTCTAGCCGGCGTCGGGCCTATCAAGTCGATCGGGGCAGCCAACTACATGAAGAACTACGTCCCCGGCATGATCGTGCGTGATGAGTGGGTCGAAGGGCTGAGGGCAGCCATCGCCGACATTCCCAAGGAGGAAAAGAAGGCTCGGCAGGAGGCTCTCAGAAACCAGGGGATCAAGGCGTGCAGCGAGCAGATCAAAGAGCTGCGCGAGATAGAGGGGGTGGCCGGGGTGCACATCATGGCTATCGAGTGGGAGGAAGCCGTCCGTCCCATCGTCGAGGGTGCGGGGCTCCTACCTCGCCCACAGGTCGAGTAGGCCGAGGAGATGATGATGGCGACGAGAGAGCGTACCGAAACGAGGACGCTGGCGGACGAAGTCAAGCATCATACGGGCTCAAACCCCTTCCTCTGCTATCAATGCGTGAAATGCTCCAGCGGATGCCCGGTGGCGGAGCATATGGATCTGCTTCCCCATCAGGTGATGCGAGCCATCCAGTTCAACGACGAGAAGGTCCTGGAGGCCAACACGCCCTGGGTTTGCGCCGCCTGCGTCACGTGCACCACCCGCTGCCCGCAGGGGATCGACGTGGCCGGTGTCATGGACGTGCTGCGCATCGAGGCCCGGAAGCGGGGGATCAAACCCCCTGTGCCGGAGGTCGAGCTGTTCACCAAGATCTTCCTGACCAGCATCGGTACCACAGGTCGTCTCTATGAGGCCGGGCTCATGGCGGCGATGAACATTCTCACGCTGCAGCCGATGAAAGACATGGATCTGGGCGTGCAGATGATCCTCAAGCGCAAGATTGGCATTCTGCCCGACTTCGCCCGTCCTCCCCGGAAGGTAGAGCCCGTGGAGGCGGATGAGCAGACCATCGCCTACTACCCGGGCTGCTCCCTGGAGTCCACGGCTACCGAGTTCGACCACACCTTCAGGGCCGTCTGCCAGGCGCTCGACCTGAAGTTGATCGAGCCACCCGGCTGGATCTGCTGCGGCTCCACCCCTGCCCACACCACCGACCCGGTGCTGGCCGCCTACTACGCGATTCAGACTCTCTCCACTGTCGAGCGGATGGGACTGGACGAGATGGTGGCGCCCTGCCTGGGCTGCTACCAGCGCTTCCTGGCTGCTGCGCGCGAGATAGAGCGCGACCCAGAGATAGCCGAGAAGGTGGCGGAGCGGATAGGATACGAGTATCAAGGGACGGTCACGACGCTGCACTCGGTCGACGCTCTGCTCCACCGCGTGGGCCTGGACAAGATTCACGCCCAGGTGAAGAAACCACTGGAGGGGATGAAGGTGGCCTCCTACTACGGGTGCGCGACGACCCGTCCTCCGAACCTTACCGGCGCGGACCACGTCGAGTACCCCATGTGCATGGATGACGTCGTGCGCGCCCTGGGGGGCGAGCCGGTAGATTGGTCCTACAAGACCGACTGCTGCGGAGGAAGCCTGGGAATCACCCAGACCGATGTGGCGTTGGACCTTTCCGCCAAGATCCTGGAGAACGCCAAGGCTTGTGGGGCGGATCTCATGATCACCGCCTGCCCCTTGTGTCAGGTGAACGTGGAGAGTCGCCAGATGCAGATGGACCTGGGCTTTGAGCTGCCGGTCCTCTATATCACCCAGTTGATGACCCTGGCCTTTGGGATGGGGGAGAAGACCGCGGAGCTGAGAAAGCAGATCATCGATGCTCGCCCCGTGCTCCGAGAGTACGGGTTGCTCGACACGGCAGAAGCTTCTTCACAGGAGGGCGAACGTGCTAGTTAGAGACTTGATGACACCGGATCCTATATGCGGACGGCCGGAGATGGTGGTCACGGAGATCCAGAGGCTCATGAGCGATAACCGGATCCGCCACCTCCCTATGGTGGACGAGGAGGGGAAGTTGGTCGGCCTGGTCACGCAGCGCTCGCTCTTCAGTGCGCTGCGCACGGAGGAGAGTGATCTCAGCCAGTTCGAGGTCAGCTACATCCTGGCCAAGATCCGGGCGCGACAGGTGATGGTCCAGGATGTGATCACCATCAACCAGGACGTGCCTGTGGAGGAAGCTGCTCGCATCATGGCCGACAAGCGGATTGGCTGCCTGCCGGTGATGGGAGACGGTGAGCTGGTGGGCATCATCACGGACAACGATCTGTTCAATGCGATGCTGAACTTGCTGGGAGCTCGACGGTCAGGTATTCGCCTGGTCGTCCTCCAGCCCGACCGCACAGGCGAGGTGGCTCGCCTCACCAATGTGATTGCCCAACAAGGGGGCTACCTGTCGGTGTGCGCGGGCTATTTTCCCGAGGGAGACCCGGACTCGTGGGCCTCGGTCGTCAAGGTCACCAACCTCTCCCAGGACGAATTGGTCAGCCTGATCAACAGTCAGGAGGAGATGCAGATCCTGGACATACGAGAGGTCTGATTGGCTGGCTGACTTAGGCCAGACGCAACCTGACCCAGGGGAGATCTGACGGATGCCCGAGGCCATCTACATGGAGGAAGCGCGGAGACTTCCGTGCAGTGAGTGGATCAAGGACCACCCGCGACCTTTGGAGGCCCTCTACAGGCTTACCAGGCAGGTGGTGGTCCGGATCTACCCGCTGATGAGACGGCTTAGCCCAACGCTTGCCGAGCGGGTCATGATCTGGGGCGAGGTGGTTCTCAAAGGATGGATCTTCAACTGCCAGATGTGTGGTCAATGCATCCTGCACAGCACCGGCATGACGTGTCCTATGACGTGTCCCAAGAAGCTGCGCAACGGTCCCTGCGGTGGCGTTCGCCACAACAACCACTGCGAGGTGATCCCCGAGCGGCTCTGCGTCTGGGTTCAGGCCTGGGAGCGCAGCCAGGATATGCGATACTACGCCGACGACATGCGCATCGTCCAGCCGCCGGTCGACCATGCACTGAGGTCCACGTCGGCCTGGGTCAACATGGTCGAGGGCCGAGACACCGACGTTCCTCCTGGATGGGCGCTGGACGGGAAGGCGGAGGAGGGTGACGCGTGACCGCGCTCTCGTCGTCTTCCCCGCGGCCCATGCGTTCTGGCAGTCGCCTGGAGCGGGCCCTGCGGTCTGGTCGCTTCGCCGTCACCGCGGAGTTGAATGCACCGGACAGCGCCGATCCGCAGGACGTCTACAGGAACGCCATGGTGCTGTCCAAGTGCTGCTACGCCATCAACGCCACCGATGGTGCTGGCGCGAACTGCCATATGAGCAGCATCGGCTGCTGTGCGCTTCTCACCCGGGCAGGCTATGAGACGGTCCTCCAGGTCAACTGCCGCGATCGCAACCGTATTGCCGTTCAGGGCAACCTGCTGGGGGCTGCGGCCATGGGGGTCGAGAACGTGCTCTGCATCACGGGCGATGACGTCTCTGTCGGCGACCAACCCGGCGCCAAACGGGTCTTCGACATGGATTCGATTCACCTGCTTCGTACGGCCCGCATTATGCGCGATCAGGGGGTCTTTCTAAGTGGACGTCGCATCACCACCCCACCGCGTCTTTTCCTGGGTGCGGTTGCCAGTCCTTGCGCACCGCCCTACGATTGGCGTGCGGAGAGATTGGGCAAGAAGGTCGAGGCCGGGGCCGATTTCATCCAAACCCAGTTCTGCTTCGACGTGGATCGCTTCAGGGAGTACATGCAGCGAGTGCGTGACCTGGGGCTCCACGAGCGTGTGTTCATGTTGATCGGTGTCGGTCCCCTGCGGTCCGAGCGAGCGGCTGAGTACATGCGCACCAAGGTCCCTGGCGTATGGATTCCCGACCGGGTTGTGGATCGCATGGCCCGGGCGCCTCAGTCTCGGAAGCGCGAGGAGGGCATCCGCATCTGCGTGGAGATCATCCAGCAGGTCCGCGAGATCGAGGGTGTCCATGGCGTACACGTGATGGCCTACCGTCAGGAGGAGGCCGTCGCGGAGATCGTTGAGCGCGCCGGGCTCCTTCCCGCAGACGACCTCGAAGCGGGAGTCTGCGATCCCGATGAGCGTTAGCCCCTGTCTACAGGGGAAGGTACTTGGGAGGTGACTTTTTGACTCCGCTATCCAAGATCGCCATCAGCGGCAAGGGAGGGGTCGGCAAAACCACCCTCTCCGCCCTCCTGGCCCATATCTACGCAGAGCGAGGCCGGGAGGTGACCGTCATCGACGCCGACCCCGTCGGCGGCCTGGCCCAGGCCCTCGGGCTTCCGCAGGATCTCGTTGAGCGGGTCACCCCGGTCGCCCAGATGGACGACCTGATCTACGAGCGCACCGGCGCCAAGCCCGGCACCTCCGGCGGGTTCTTCACCATGAACCCACGGGTGGACGACATCCCGGAGCGCTTCAGCGTCACCCATCGTGGCATTCGTTTCCTCCGCCTGGGGACCATCGAGACGGGGGGCAGCGGGTGCATCTGTCCCGAGAGCGCCCTGCTCCGGGCCCTCGTCACCCACCTTCTCCTCTACCGCGACGAGCTGCTCATCCTCGACATGGAGGCCGGCGTCGAGCATCTCGGTCGCGCCACGGCGCAGGCCGTGGACGCCTTCCTCGTCGTCCTCGAGCCGGGGCATCGCAGCCTCACCACCGCCGAGCGGGTACGCCAGCTGGCCCAAGACATCGGCATCACCCACGTGTACGCCGTCGGGAACAACGTGCGCGACGAGCGTGACCGGGCCTTCTTGAGCGAGAAGAGCCCTGTACCGATCCTCGGATATCTGTCCAGGAACCCCGAGCTGACCGATGCCGACATGCGCGGTGTGGGGATCTACGAGGCGGCCCCAAGGTCCGTTGAGGAGGCGCGAGAGCTCGTAGCGGCGCTGGAGGAGCTGTGAGACAGATCGGTCCCCTCTGGGGCCTCTGCTTCGCCATCGTCGGGCTGGCCCTGGGGATGCCCTCCACCGCTCGGGCGGACGAACCCCCTCCACCGCCGCAGAAGGTGGAGGGGGTGGTCGGGCATCCCCAGGAGCGCAATTTGAGCTGCGAGTCCCGTTCGTCCGCCGACCTGGCGGCCTATTGGGGCGTTGAGTTCACCGAGGACGCCTTCTTCCGACGGCTGCCGAAGTCGGACAACCCCCAGCGTGGGTTTGTCGGCGATGTCGACATGCCGCCGGGAAGCATGCCGCCTGTCGGCTACGGCGTCTACGCTGTGCCCGTCGCCGCCACCCTGCGCAGCTTCGGCCTCGACGCGGAGGCCCACCGACCCCTGGAGCTGGAGTCACTGAAG